>NZ_JBYIVZ010000030.1:0-126685 GCF_057710365.1 Streptomyces sp. bgisy027 | reverse complement strand
CCCCCCCCCTCCCCCCCCCCCCGGGCCCTGTCGGAGCGGGGTCAGGCCTCGGACGGGCCGTCGCCGGACATGCCGTGCACGGCCGGGACGGTGCCGAGCCGGCCCTTCTGGAAGTCCTCGAAGGCCTGCATCAGCTCGTCCTTGGTGTTCATGACGAACGGGCCGTAGTGGGCCATCGGCTCACGGATCGGCTGCCCGCCGAGGAGGACGACCTCCAGGTCCGGGGTGTGCGAGTCCTGCTTCTCGTCGGCGCGGACGGTCAGCGATCCGCCGTCTCCGAAGACCGCCGTCTGACCCAGGTGGATCGCGCGGCGCTCCGCACCCACGCTGCCGCGGCCCGCCAGGACGTAGGCGAGGCCGTTGAAGTCCTCGCGCCACGGCAGGGTGATCTCCGCGCCCGGGGCGAGGGTCGCGTGGATCATCGTGATCGGGGTGTGGGTGATGCCGGGACCCTGGTGGCCGTCCAGCTCACCGGCGATCACCCGCAGCAGCGCGCCACCGTCGGGCGTGGTCAGCAACTGGACGTTGCCGCCGCGGATGTCCTGGTAGCGCGGCGCCATCATCTTGTCCTTGGCCGGGAGGTTCACCCACAGCTGGAGGCCGTGAAAGAGACCGCCGGACATGACCAGCGCCTCCGGCGGGGCCTCGATGTGCAGCAGACCGGAGCCGGCCGTCATCCACTGGGTGTCGCCGTTGGTGATGGTGCCACCGCCGCCGTTGGAGTCCTGGTGGTCGAAGATCCCGTCGATGATGTACGTGACGGTCTCGAAGCCGCGGTGCGGGTGCCAGGGGGTTCCCTTGGGCTCACCCGGCGCGTACTCCACCTCGCCCATCTGGTCCATCATGATGAACGGGTCCAGACGGCGGTAGTTGATCCCGGCGAACGCACGGCGCACCGGGAAGCCCTCACCCTCGAAACCGCTCGGCGCGGTCGTGACGGCGAGCACGGGACGGGCCACCGCCTCCGCGGGCGCGGCGACGCGAGGCAGCGTCAGCGGGTTCTCGACGGTCACTGCAGGCATGTCGGTACCTCCTTGTGCGGCCAGTTTAGTTGAGCGTTGAACTTCTTGCCACCCCTAACGGGAAAAGCACGGCAGCCATTCCCGCCCGGGCATGCCGAAGGCCGACGCCCAGGGCGGGCGCCGGCCTTCGTCACGAGGACCCGGTGCTTCGACGGCGGCTCAGTGTGTCAGCAAGAGCCGGTCCAAGAGGGGCGGACGACCGGTTTCGGGCCGCGAGCGGTGGGTGCCGGCGCTCGCAGCCCACTCAGGCGCGGCTCCACCATGATCGACACCGGCAATCAGGCGTCGGTGCCCGCGCAGGGCACGGCGACCTACCGCGTGGCCATGGCCGGCCCGGGACGCCCGGAGGAGATCGCACGCCGCGAGGTCGATCCGTGAGCCACTGCCGACCGGTGACGGCCCCGACCGGTGACGTCCCCCAGAGATCACCGTGTCCGGAACCCAGTGCAGGCGCAGGTCAGCCGTACATCCGCCGCATCGCGAACTCCACCATCTGCTCCACGGCCTTCGCGTCGAACACCATGCGGTGCTCGCCCTCCATGTCGACGACGAAGCCGTAGCCGGTGGGCAGCAGGTCGATCACCTCGGCGCCGGTGATGACGAAGTACTTGGACTCCTTGCCCGCGTACCTGCGCAGTTCCTTCAGCGAGGTGAACATCGGGATCACTGGCTGCTGGGTGTTGTGCAGGGCGAGGAAGCCCGGATTGTCGCCGCGCGGGCAGTAGACCTTCGACGTCGCGAAGACCTGCTGGAAGTCCTCGGCGGACATCTGCCCGGTGGTGAAGGCGCGCACCGCGTCCGCGAGCGAGGGCGGGGACGGCTCGGGGTAGAGCGGCGGCTGCTGGCCGTATCCGCCGACGCCACCTGCCATGGGCTGCTGCGGCGGGGCGTACTGCTGCTGTGCAGCACCCCCATCCATGGGCTGGCCGTATCCATACATGGGCGCAAGCGTACCGAGAGCCGCCGGGCTGCGGACCGGTACGGGGGGCTGCGGCAAACCGACAGCGACTTGACAGCGACTCGACAGTCACCGCGCTGGTATCGCACCGCGCGCGCTCATAGCGTCGGCCGCAACGCGCGAAGTGCCACGCACGGCACCGCACGGCACCGCACCGCACCGCACCGCACCGCACCGCACCGCACCGCACCGCACCGGCAAGGGGACAGCCATGCACCGACACGAAGACGCCGAGGTCCACGAGCACGACCGCGGGCTCTCCCACGACCTCCCGGTCCTCGCCCGCCGCCGCATGATCCGGCTGATGGCGGGCGCGGGGCTGATCCCGCTGGTGGGCTGCACGTCCGAGGGCGAGACCTCGGCCGACGCCTCCTCCAAGGGCGTCGCCGGCTCCGCCTCGCCAGGCTCGTCCACCTCGTCCGCCGAGTGCGCGACCATCCCCGACGAGACCGCCGGGCCCTTCCCCGGCGACGGCTCGAACGGCGTGAACGTCCTGAAGGAGAGCGGTGTCGTGCGCGGCGACATCACCAAGAGCTTCGGCGACTCCGCGGGCGGGACCGCCGAGGGCGTGCCCCTGACCGTCACGCTGACCGTCGTCGACGCGGCCTCCGGCTGCGGGACGCCGAAGAAGGGCGCCGCCGTCTACATCTGGCACTGCGACCGGGACGGCAACTACTCCCTGTACTCGGACGGCGTCACCGAGGAGAACTACCTGCGCGGCGTGCAGGAGGCGGACGACAAGGGCCAGGTCACCTTCAGGAGCGTCTTCCCCGGCTGCTACGCGGGCCGCTGGCCGCACATCCACTTCGAGGTGTACGGCAGCCTCGCGGACGCCACCGCGGCGACGTCCGTCACGAACACCTCTCAGCTGGCCTTCCCCAGGGACGTCTGCGAGACGGTGTACGCCTCGGACGGCTACGGGACGAGTGTGGACAACCTGAGCGGTCTCTCCCTGGAGACCGACGGGATCTTCAGCGACGGCCACGACCGGCAGCTGGCCGCGATGAAGGGGAGTGTGGCGCGGGGATACACGGCGTCACTGACGGTTCCGGTGTGACCTGTCACAGATCGCGGATCGGGGTTGCGTCTTATTACTGGCGGGTAGCATCATCGTAGCTACTTGTTGGTACGTGAACTAGCGCGAGGATCCAAGTGCCTCGCCGATCCCTCTACGGAGTCGTCACCATGGGGCACTACAAGTCGAACCTCCGCGACATCGAGTTCAACCTCTTCGAAGTACTGGGCCGCGACAAGCTGTACGGCACGGGTCCGTTCGAGGAGATGGACGTCGAGACCGCGAAAAGCATCCTGGAGGAGCTGACCCGCCTCTCCGAGAACGAGCTGGCGGAGTCCTTCGCGGACGCCGACCGCAACCCCCCGGTCTTCGACCCCGAGACGAACACCGCGCCCGTCCCGGCGTCCTTCAAGAAGAGCTACAAGGCCTTCATGGACTCCGAGTACTGGCGGCTCGGCCTGCCGGAGGCCATCGGCGGCACGACCGCGCCGCCGTCGCTGATCTGGTCGTACGCGGAGCTGATCCTCGGCTCGAACCCGGCCGTGTGGATGTACACCTCCGGCCCGGCGTTCGCCGGCATCCTCCACGACGAGGGCACCGAGGTCCAGAAGAAGATCGCGCAGATCGCCGTCGAGAAGACCTGGGGCTCCACCATGGTCCTCACCGAGCCCGACGCGGGTTCGGACGTGGGCGCCGGCCGCACCAAGGCGGTCCAGCAGGAGGACGGCTCCTGGCACATCGAGGGCGTGAAGCGCTTCATCACCTCCGGTGAGCACGACATGGAGGAGAACATCCTTCACTACGTGCTCGCACGCCCCGAGGGTGCCGGCCCCGGCACCAAGGGCCTGTCCCTCTTCCTCGTCCCGAAGTACCTCTTCGACTTCGAGACCGGCGAGCTGGGCGAGCGCAACGGCGTCTACGCCACGAACGTCGAGCACAAGATGGGCCTGAAGGCCTCCAACACCTGCGAGATGACCTTCGGCGACCAGCACCCCGCCAAGGGCTGGCTGATCGGCGACAAGCACGACGGCATCCGCCAGATGTTCCGCATCATCGAGTTCGCCCGCATGATGGTCGGCACGAAGGCGATCTCCACGCTGTCGACGGGCTACCTGAACGCGCTGGAGTACGCCAAGGAGCGCGTCCAGGGCTCCGACCTCGCGGCCTTCGGCGACAAGAACGCGCCCAAGGTCACCATCACCCACCACCCCGACGTGCGCCGCTCGCTGATGACGCAGAAGGCGTACGCGGAGGGCATGCGCGCCCTGGTGCTGTACACCGCCTCGGTCCAGGACGCGATCGCCGTCAAGGAGGCCGCCGGCGAGGACGCCAAGGCCGAGCACGCGCTGAACGACCTGCTCCTGCCGATCGTGAAGGGCTACGGCTCCGAGAAGGGCTACGAGCAGCTCGCGCAGTCGCTCCAGACCTTCGGCGGCTCCGGGTTCCTGCAGGAGTACCCGATCGAGCAGTACATCCGCGACGCCAAGATCGACACCCTCTACGAGGGCACGACCGCGATCCAGGGCCAGGACTTCTTCTTCCGGAAGATCGTCCGCAACCAGGGCGCGGCCCTGAACTCGCTCGCCGAGGACATCAAGAAGTTCCTGGCGCTCGGTGAGGGCGGCGAGGACCTCGGCACGGCCCGCGAGCAGCTCGCCAAGGCGGCCGTGGAGCTGGAGGCGATCGTCGGCCTGATGCTGACCGACCTCGCGGCCACCGAGCAGGACGTCAAGAACATCTACAAGGTGGGCCTCAACACCACCCGTCTGCTGATGGCCTCCGGTGACGTCGTCGTCGGCTACCTGCTGCTCAAGGGCGCCACGATCGCCGCCGAGAAGCTGCAGACGGCCTCCTCCAAGGACAAGGCCTTCTACCAGGGCAAGATCGCGGCGGCGAAGTTCTTCGCGGCCAGCGTCCTGCCCGGTGTCACCGGTGCGCGCAAGCTCGCCGAGGGCGTCGACCTGGACCTGATGGAGCTGGACGAGGCCGCCTTCTAACCGGAGGCGACGACGCCGGAACGACCGCTTCCACCCGGTCGTTCCACGCACTCACGGACAATCCACATCGCCCTTACGAGGGCCCGCTCCCCTTCTCCGGGAGCGGGCCCTCGTACGTCGTTAAGGTGAACCCCATGAGCGAACCCCCCCGCTTCGACCGCGGCCACACCGACGACCTCATGTCCTTCCTGGCGGCCAGCCCGTCGCCGTACCACGCCGTGGCGAACGCCGCCGAGCGGCTGGAGAAGGCAGGATTCAGGCAGGTCGCGGAGACGGACGCCTGGGACGGGACGAGCGGTGGCAAGTACGTGCTGCGCGGCGGCGCGATCGTGGCCTGGTACGTCCCCGAGGGCGCGGCGCCCCACACGCCGTTCCGCATCGTCGGCGCGCACACGGACTCGCCCAACCTGCGGGTCAAGCCGCTGCCCGACACCGGCGCGCACGGCTGGCGCCAGGTGGCCGTGGAGATCTACGGCGGACCGCTGCTCAACTCCTGGCTCGACCGTGACCTCGGCCTCGCGGGCCGGCTGACGCTGCGGGACGGCTCCACGCGACTGGTGAACGTGGACCGCCCGCTGCTGCGCGTGCCCCAGCTCGCCATCCACCTGGACCGCTCGGTCTCCGCGGAGGGGCTCAAGCTCGACAAGCAGCGCCACCTCCAGCCCGTGTGGGGCCTCGGCGACACGCGCGACGGCGACCTGATCGCCTTCCTGGAGGAGACCGCCGGGCTGGCGGCCGGCGAGGTCGCCGGCTGGGACCTGATGGCCCACTCCATCGAGGCACCCGCGTACCTGGGCCGCGACAAGGAGCTCATGGCGGGTCCCCGCATGGACAACCTGCTGTCGGTGCACGCCGGCGCGGCGGCGCTGGCCGCGGTCGCCGGCTCCGGCGCCGCGCTGCCCTGCATCCCGGTGCTGGCGGCCTTCGACCACGAGGAGAACGGCTCGCAGAGCGACACCGGCGCGGACGGGCCGCTGCTGGGCAGCGTCCTGGAGCGCTCGGTGTTCGCGCGCGGCGGGTCGTACGAGGACCGGGCACGCGCCTTCGCCGGCACCGTCTGTCTCTCCTCCGACACCGGCCACGCGGTCCACCCCAACTACGCCGAGCGCCACGACCCGACGCACCACCCGCGCGTCAACGGCGGGCCGATCCTCAAGGTCAACGTCAACAACCGCTACGCGACCGACGGTTCGGGCCGGGCGGTGTGGGCGGCGGCCTGCGAGAAGGCCGAAGTCCCCTTCCAGTCCTTCGTCTCCAACAACTCCATGCCCTGCGGCACCACCATCGGTCCGATCACCGCGGCCCGGCACGGCATCAAGACCGTCGACATCGGCGTGGCGATCCTGTCGATGCACAGCGTGCGGGAGTTGTGCGGCACGGACGACCCGTGGCTGCTGGCGAATTCGCTGGTGGCGTTCCTGGAGGGGTAGTCCGAGATACGTGGGGTACCCGCCTGCGACCGGAACCACCGGACAGGAAGGCGAGACACATGGGCCTCGGCGGGTGCATCATCCTCATCGCCGTTGGAGCGATCCTCACGTTCGCGACCGACTGGGAGATGGACGGCGTCAATCTCGACCTGGTCGGGGTCATCTTCATGATCGTGGGATTGATCGGCGTCACGACGTTCAGCAGCATCGCGCGGCGCAAGCGGGTGGTGGTGCCGCCGACGACTCCGGTCGTCGAGGAGGAACACCACCACCGCCGGGACGGGTACAACAACGGCTACGGCGTCTGAGCGTCCATCCCGGCCAGCACCAGCGGGAGACGGTCGGCACCCGTGTCGGCCGGGCGGACGGGTACGCCCCAGTCCTGCTGGTGCACGTGGCAGGCCGGGTATTCATTGTCCGGGGCGTCGTCGCAGGACGCGGCCGTCGCCGAGACGTGCAGGACGCCCTCCGGGACGGACGGGTCGAGTTCGAGGGTGCGGGAGAGATCGGTGCCCGCACCCTCGCCCGTGCGCAGCAGCTGCGGTGGGGTGGAGGAGACCAGCAGCCGGGTCGAGGGGCCGTACCGGGTGTCCAGCTTCTGGCCCGCCGGAGCCTGGAAGATCACGTCCAACAGGAGCTTGCCGGGGGCCACTTCGGTGGCGGCGCGCTGCGTGCGGTGGGCGACCGACTCGACGCGGACGGCTCTCTCGGGCAGCCGCAGCCGGGTGAGCCGGTGCCGGGCCGACTCCACGACCACGATGTCGTCGCCGGCCAGGACCGCGCCCGACGGCTCCCGCAGGTCCCTCGCCAGCGTGCTGACCTCGCCGGTCGCCGGGTCGTAGCGGCGCAGGGCGTGGTTGTAGGTGTCGCTGATCGCGACCGAGCCGTCGGGCAGCGCGGTGACACCCAACGGGTGCTGGAACAGGGCCTGTTCGGCGGCGCCGTCGCGGTGGCCGAAGTCGAAGAGGCCGGTGCCGACGGCGGTGTGGACCACGCCGTCGGGGTCGACCCAGCGCAGCGCCGAGGTCTCCGAGTCGGCCAGCCACAACCGGTCGGGCGTCGCCGCGAGGCCCGACGGCTGTGCGAACCAGGCCTCGGCGCCCGGACCGTCGACCAGGCCCTCGTTGGAGGTGCCGGCGGTCACGGAGACGGTGCCGGAGTCCGGGTCGTACGCCCACAGCTGGTGGATGCCGGCCATGGCGATCCAGAGCTTGCCCTGCCACCACGCCACGTCCCACGGTGAGGACAGGTCGACCTCGCGCGCGGGGCCGGACGTGGCATCGCCCCGCATCCACTGGTGGCCGGTCCCGGCGAGGGTGGTGGTGCGGCCGCTGACCGGGTCGAAGCGGCGCAGTGCGTGGTTCACCGTGTCGGCGACGACCACGGAGCCGTCCGGCAGCAGCGCCAGGCCCTGCGGTTCGTTGAAACGGGTCCGCTCCGCAGGGCCGTCGGTGAGTCCGCGACCGCCCTCGCCGATCCGCCGGACGACGCTCTCCCCGTCCGCCTCCAGCTCCACCAGCTGATGCCGGGTGGTGTCGCTGACCAGGAAGTTCCCGCTCGGCAACAGCAGCGCCTTCCCCGGGAAACGCAGCACCGTCGGCTCCGGCTCCGGCGCCACGTACGGCCCGTCGCCGCGCCGCAGGGTGCCCTTGGCCTCGTGCTCGGCCTCCAGGTCGGTCACCAGACGCTCGATGGCGTGCACATGCCCCTCACCGGCGTGCTGCGCGACGACGTAGCCCTCGGGATCGATCACGACGAGCGTCGGCCAGGCCCGCACCGCGTACTGCTTCCAGGTGGCGAGCTCGGGGTCGTCCAGGACGGGGGGCTCGACGCCGTACCGCTCCACCGCGTCCACGACCGCCCCGTGCTCGGCCTCGTGCACGAACTTCGGCGAGTGCACCCCGATCACGACCACCGTGTCCCGGTGCTTGTGCTCCAGCTCCCTGAGCTCGTCGAGGACGTGCAGGCAGTTCACACAACAAAATGTCCAAAAATCAACAATTGCGATCCGCCCTCGAAGCTCGGCGAGGCCCAGCTCCTTGCCACCTGTGTTGATCCAGCCGCCCTTGCCGGTCAGTTCGGGCGCTCGGACGCGGACGCGTCGGGGTGCGGAGTCGTTCATGCCCCAAGGGTGCCACCGGGCACCGACAGTCAGCCCAGGGCGTGTCCGGTGGTGGCGTCCACATGAGCCGGTACCTCGTCGTGGCGGTCGCCGACGGTCAGGGTGCCGGTGGGTTCGAGGAGGAGGATGGATGCCGGGGCGGGGGCGTACGGCTTGTGCTCGATGCCGCGGGGGACCGTGAAGACCGAGCCCTTGGGGAGGACGACGGTGCGTTCCGTGCCGTCCTCGCGCAGGGAGATGTGCAGTTCGCCGTCGAGGACCAGGAAGAACTCGTCGGTGTGGTCGTGGGCGTGCCAGAGGTGCTCGCCGTCGACCTTGGCCACGCGGACGTCGTAGTCGTTGACGGCCGTGACGATGCGCGGGCTCCAGGTCTCGGTGAAGGAGGCGAGGGCCGCGTCGAGCGAGATGGGTTCCATGCGTTCATCGTGCGGGGTGGTCCCGGGGGCCTGCGAGTGCTAGGAATCGCATATGGCGCAAGGATCCTCTCAGCCGAAGCCCGGACATCGGGTCGCCGTGATCGTCGACGAGGGCACCAATCCGTTCGAGGTCGGCGTCGCCACCGAGCTGTTCGGGCTGCCGCGGCCCGAGCTGGGGCTCGCCGGGCCGCTGTACGACGTGACGCTGTGCTCGCCCACGCGCGAGGTGCGCATGAACCACGGCTTCTTCACGATGACCGGCGTGGCCCCACTGGACGCGGTCGACGAGGCGGACACCCTCGTCGTGCCCGGCCGCCCGGACAACGTCGTGCCGCGCGGGGCCGCCGTGCGCGAGGCGATCCGCCGCACGCACGCGCGTGGCGCGCGCGTGATGAGCCTGTGCACCGGCAGCTTCGCGCTCGCCGAGGCCGGGCTGCTTCAGGGACGCCGGGCCACCACCCACTGGCGCTGGGCCGACACCTTCCGGGCGCTGCATCCGGGGGTCCTGCTGGAACCGGACGTGCTGTTCGTCGACGACGGCGACATCCTGACCGCCTCGGGCAGCGCCGCCGCGCTCGACCTGTGTCTGCACGTCGTACGGCGGGACCACGGGGCCGAGGTCGCAGTCGCGGTCTCGCGCAGGCTGGTGTTCGCCGCGCACCGGGACGGCGGGCAGAAGCAGTTCGTGGAGCGGCCGCTGCCGGACGTGCCGGACGAGTCGCTGGCCCCGCTGCTGGTGTGGGCGCAGGCCCGGCTGGGGGAGCCGCTGACCGTGGCGGACCTGGCGGCGCGGGCGGCGGTGTCGCCGGCGACCCTGCACCGGCGCTTCCGGGCACAGCTCGGGACGACGCCGCTGGCCTGGCTGACGGGGGAGCGGGTCACGCTCGCGTGCCGGCTGATCGAGCGCGGCGAGGAACGTCTGGACGTGGTCGCGGCCCGCAGCGGGCTGGGCACCGCGGCGAACCTGCGCGTGCTCGTGCGGCGCGAGACCGGGCTCAGCCCGTCGGCCTACAGGCGGCGTTTCGGTCCGCGCGGCGGGGAACCCCTCATGTCATGAGATTCCTCGTACGCGACCGGCTCCTCGGCTTCGGTGACGACTACTGGATCGAGGACGACCGGGGCAGCAAGGTGTTCCTCGTCGACGGCAAGGCGATGCGGCTGCGGGACACCTTCGAGCTGAAGGACACGCAGGGCAACGTCGTCATCGACATCCACCAGAAGATGTTCGCCCTGCGCGACACGATGGTGATCGAGCGCGGCGGCGCGCCGCTGGCCACGATCCGCCGCAAGCGGCTGTCGCTGCTGCGCAACCACTACCGGGTGGCCCTGGCCGACGGCAGTACGGAACTCGACGTCAGCGGCAAGATCCTGGACCGGGAGTTCGCCGTCGAGTACGACGGTGAACTGCTCGCCGTGGTCTCCCGCCGCCGGCTGCACGTCCGCGACACCTACGGCGTCGACGTCGTCCGGGACGACGCCGATCCGGCGCTGCTGATCGCGGTGGCGGTGTGCGTGATCCACCTGGCGGAGAAGGAGCGGGGCGACGACTGAGGCCGGCCCGTGAAGCCGGCCGGCACGCACGGCTTCGGCCGCAGCACCGGTCAGCGGCGCGGCCCGGCACAGCGGCGCGGCCCGGCACAGCGGCGCGGCCCGGCACAGCGGCGCGGCCCGGCACAGCGGCGCGGCCCGGGTCAGCGGCGCGGCGCCGCCAGTCCCAGCATGCGGTCCTTGAGCGCCGGGAACTGATCCCGGGTCAGCGCGACCTTGCCCGGGTCGAACTCCACCGTCAGGACCTGCTCCCCCGCGCCGGCCTGCGCCAGCACCTCGCCCCAGGGATCGACCACGATCGAGTGACCGGCCTGCGGAACTCCGGCGTGTGTCCCGGCCGTTCCACAGGCGAGCACGAACGCCTGGTTCTCCACCGCCCGCGCCTGGGCCAGCAGCGTCCAGTGCGCCCGGCGGCGCTCCGGCCAGCCCGCCGGCACGACCAGGGTCTCGGCGCCGGCGTCGACGAGAGAGCGGAAGAGTTCGGGGAAACGGAGGTCGTAGCAGGTGGCCA
Organism: Streptomyces sp. bgisy027; assembly: GCF_057710365.1. NCBI lineage: Bacteria > Bacillati > Actinomycetota > Actinomycetes > Kitasatosporales > Streptomycetaceae > Streptomyces > Streptomyces sp. bgisy027. The sequence continues at coordinate 115,666 of NZ_JBYIVZ010000030.1, read as the reverse complement.
GGCCCAGCGTGGTCCCGGGCAGGCGGACGGTCACGAGGTCCTCGCCCGCGGTCATCAGCACCGCCTCGCCCTTGTCGAAGCCGAACCGGTGGATCTTGCGGTAGGCGGCGGCCAGCTCACCGGAGGGGGAGAAGACGAGAGAGGTGTTGTAGAGCGGTCCGTCGCCCGCGGCGGAGCCACCGCCGGCCGGAGCCCGCTCGGGGATCGAGCCCGCGTGCAGCCACACGCCGGCGTCGCTCGCCGCCTTCGCCATCACCTCGTACGTCGGCCCCTCGAGCGGCTCGGCCTCGCCGGCGAACGCCTCGTAGGCGAACGCCCCGGTGGTCCACAGCTCGGGCAGCACGACCAGATCGGCTCCGGCCTGTTCCCGTACGAGTGAGGCTACGCGGCCACGGCGCGATTCGACCGATTCGCCCTCGTTGACGTCGATCTGGAGCAGAGAGGCGCGCACACTACCACCGTCCTGGCATTCGAGCCGTCCATCCGGGCCTACGATCGTCACACGAAAGCACTGCCGGGGTGCCTCACAGCAGCGTAACTTAGCGTCCAAGACACCCGCCGACAGCCGCCACCTCCCACTGGCAACGCCGCCACAACCCGCCCGTGTACCGACCGCCGAGGGGTCCCGTTCCGTGAGTCTGCATCCCACCCTCCAGCCCTACGCCGACGCCTGGACCCACTCCATCGATGCGATATCCGAGCTGGTGACACCGCTCGTCGAGGGCGAGTGGAACCGGCGAACGCCCTGCCCCGGCTGGTCGGTGCGCGATGTCGTCTCGCACGTCATCGGCCTGGACTGCGAGATGCTCGGCGACCCGCGCCCCATCCACACGCTGCCGCGCGACCTCTACCACGTCACCAACGACCACCAGCGGTACATGGAGATGCAGGTCGACGTGCGCCGTCATCACACGGCGCCGGAGATGACCTCCGAGCTGGAGTACACGGTCATCCGCCGCAACCGGCAGCTGCGCAACGAGTCCCGTGACCCCGGCACCAAGGTGCGCGGGCCGCTCGGCGCGGAGATCACCCTCGAGGAGTCGATGCGCGGCCACGCCTTCAACGTGTGGGTGCACGAGCAGGATCTGCGCGCCGCCCTCGGCCGCCCGGGCAACCTCGACTCCCCCGGCGCCCTCGTGGCCCGTGACGTGCTGCTCTCCCAGCTGCCCGACATCGTCGCCACCAAGGCCGACGCCCCGCGCAGCTCGGCGATCGTCATCGACGTGCACGGCCCGGTCGAGTTCCTGCGCACGATCCGTATCGACATCCAGGGCCGCGGCACCCTGGAGACGGCCCCCGCGCTCGGCCCCGCCGCCACCCTCACCCTCGACTGGGAGACCTACGTCCGCCTCGCCTGCGGCCGTGTCACGCCGGAGTCGGTGGCGGACCGGCTGAAGACGGAGGGCGACCCGAATCTGACGGCGGCGATCCTGCGGCACTTCACCGTCACGCAGTAGACGCTTCAGGCAAGGCAAGGCAAGGCAAGGCGAGGCAAGGCGAGACGGGCAGGGGCGGCGGCGGGAAAACCGGTGTCGTCCGCCGCCCGGCCGCGGCTGCCGGCCCTCTGACACCGCGCGGGCTCGTCCGCTCAGGCGGGAACGTGCACCGTCTCCACCCTGCTGGCGACCAGCCGTTCCCGCTCCCTGCGCGCCGCCCGCCCGCGCAGCCGCAGGATCTGGCTGATCCCCAGGGCCTGGAGGACGAAGACGAACGAGAAGGCGACGGTGTAGTCGTCACCGGTCGCGTCCAGCAGCACGCCGATGGCGAACAGCGTCGTCATCGAGGCGACGAAGCCACCCATGTTGGTGATGCCGGACGCCGTGCCCTGACGCTCCGGCGGGTTCGCCGGGCGGGCGAAGTCGAAGCCCAGCATCGAGGCCGGGCCGCACGCCCCGAGCACCGTGCACAGCACGATCAGCAGCCACATCGGCGCCGTCGCACCGGGCCAGAGCAGCGTCGTCGCCCATATCGCCGCGGTCGCCGCGACGGTGCCGAGCGCCAGCGGGAGGCGCGCCTCGTGGTGCCGGGCCACGACCTGGCCGTAGACCAGGCCGACGACCATGTTGGACAGGACGACGAGGGTGAGCAGTTCACCGGCCGTGGCCCGGGACAGTCCCTGCGCCTCCACCAGGAACGGCATTCCCCACAGCAGCAGGAAGACCATCGCCGGGAACTGCGTCGTGAAGTGCACCCACAGCCCGAGACGGGTGCCCGGCTCCCGCCAGGACGCGGCGATCTGACGCCGTACGTACGCCGAGCCCTGGTGCGGCAGGGGTTCCGGCTCGTGTCCTTCGGGGTGGTCCTTCAGGAACAGCAGGGTCAGCACGAGCACCACGGCGCCCGCGCCCGCGCTGCCCGCGAACGCCGCCGTCCAGCCGACCCCGTGCAGCAGCCGTGCCAGCACCAGCGTGGAGACGAGGTTGCCGGCCATGCCCGCGAGTCCGGCGAGCTGGGCGATCAGCGGACCGCGCCGGGCCGGGAACCAGCGGGTGCCCAGCCGCAGCACGCTGATGAACGTCATCGCGTCGCCGCAGCCCAGCAGCGCGCGCGAGGCGAGGGCCGTGCCGTACGACGGGGAGAAGGCGAAGCCGAGTTGGCCCGCGGTGAACAGCACCGTGCCGATGGCCAGCACCTTCTTGGTGCCGAGCCGGTCGACGAGCAGGCCGACGGGTATCTGCATGCCCGCGTACACGAGCAACTGCAGGATCGAGAAGGTCGACAGGGCGGAGGCGTTGACCTCGAAGCGGTCCACGGCGTCGAGGCCGGCGACCCCCAGGGACGTACGGAAGATGACGGCGACGAAGTAGACCGAGACGCCTATGCCCCAGACGGCGACGGCGCGGCGGCCGCCCGGAGGATCGCCCGGCAGGACGGCGGACCTCATCGCTCCTCACCCCGCGCGAGGTGCGAGAACCAGTCGATGTGCCGGTGGACCAGCCCGACCGCGGCCTCGGTGTCCCCCGAGCGCAGCGCCTGGAGGATCTCCTCGTGCTCGACGAGGGTCTTGGCGATCCGGTCGGGGTGGGAGTACATGACCGCGACGCCCATGCGCAGTTGGCGGTCGCGCAGCTGGTCGTAGAGCCGGGACAGGATCTCGTTGCCGCCGCTGCGGACGATCTCGGCGTGGAAGCAGCGGTCGGTGACGGCGGCCGCGGCGAGGTCGCCCGCGGCCGCCTGTTCCTTCTGCCGGGCGAGCAGTTCCTCCAGGCGCTCGATGAGGCCGGGCGGCGCGGGGACGGCCTTGCGGGCCGCGTGCTCCTCGACCAGGATCCGCGTCTCGACGACGTCCTTGATCTCCTGTGCGGAGACCGGCAGGACCAGGGCCCCCTTTTTCGGATAGAGCTTGATCAGCCCCTCGACCTCAAGGCGCAGCAGCGCCTCACGCACCGGGGTGCGCGACACGCCGACGGCCTCGGCCAGCTCGCCCTCGGTGAGCAGCGTGCCGCCTTCGTAACGGCGGTCCAGGACACCCTGTTTGACGTGGGTGTAGACGCGGTCGGCGGCGGGGGGCTGCTTGAGGGGTGCGGGCGGGGCGGAAGGCATGCCCACAGCATAGATACAACACGTACGCATGTCGGCGTCGGTCCATCATGCGGACCGCTCCGGAATCCTCCGGCAAAGAAGCGACATCGGCGCCAGCCGCTGCACAACCTTCTGTGCTAATTACGTGTCACACACGCGCGGCCCCCCTTTCTTTCCCCTCCAATTCGGCCGCGCCTTCGGGGTATTCGACGCAATCGGGGTATTTCAGTTGATAATCGCCACCAACGGGCGCCGTATCCGCAGAGCCGCGGCCGTCGCAGTGACGACCGGTGCCGTGCTCGCCACCGGAGCCCTCACCGCGGCTCCCGCGCAGGCCGTGACGGCGCCGAGCATCACCGCCAAGGGCGGGTACCTGATGAACGGCGCCACCGGCAAGACCCTCTTCACCAAGTCCGCGGACACGAAGAGGCTCACCGCGTCGACGACGAAGATCATGACCGCCAAGGTCGTGCTCTCGCAGACGAACCTGAACCTGGACACGAAGGTCACCATCCGCAAGGAGGTCAGCGACTACATCGTCTCCAAGGGCGCCTCTTCCGCCCGGCTGATCGTCGGCGACAAGGTCACCGTGCGTCAGCTGCTCTACGGGATGATGCTGCCGTCCGGCTGTGACGCCGCCATGTCGCTCGCCGACAAGTTCGGCACCGGCACCACGGTCAAGGCCCGCACGGCCAACTTCATCGGCAAGATGAACACCATGGCCAAGAGCCTGGGCATGACCAACACGCACTTCGACTCGTTCGACGGCATAAGCAATGGGTCGAACTACTCGACGCCGCGCGACCTGACGAAGCTCGCCCGCAGCGCGATGAAGAGCACCACGTTCAAGTCCGTCGTGAAGACGAAGTCCTACACGGCCAAGACGATCACCAAGACCGGTGCCACCCGGACCATGGCGGCCTGGAAGAACACCAACGCCCTGCTCGGCTGGAACGGCACGCTCGGCATCAAGACCGGCTCCGGCACCCAGGCCAAGTACTGCCTCGTCTTCGCCGCCACGCTCAACGGCGAGCAGGTGATGGGTGCCGTGCTGACCTCCTCCTCGGAGGCCAACCGCACGGCCGACGTGAAGAAGCTGATCACCTACGGCTACGCCCGTATCTGATCCCCGCGTCACCCGCGAAGGGACGGCCACCCGACGGTGGCCGCCCCTTTCGTCACCCGAGGTGAGTCACGCCCAGGTGATCAGCCGCTTCGGCTGCTCCAGGATCGCCGCCACGTCGGCCAGCACCTTGGAGCCCAGCTCGCCGTCGACCAGACGGTGGTCGAAGCTCAGCGCCAGGGTGGTGACCTGACGGGGCTTGACCTTGCCCTTGTGGACCCACGGCTGGAGCTTGATCGCGCCGACCGCGAGGATCGCGGACTCGCCGGGGTTCAGGATCGGGGTGCCGGTGTCGACGCCGAAGACGCCGACGTTGGTGATGGTGACGGTGCCGCCCTGCATCGCGGCGGGGGTCGTCTTTCCCTCCCGCGCCGTGGCCACCAGCTCGCCGAGCGCCTGCGCCAGTTGCGGAAGCGTCTTGGCGTGGGCGTCCTTGACGTTCGGGACGATCAGGCCACGGGGGGTCGCCGCAGCGATGCCCAGGTTGACGTAGTGCTTCTGCACGATCTCCTGGCCCGCCTCGTCCCAGGACGCGTTGACGTCCGGGTTGCGCTTGATCGCGACCAGCAGGGCCTTGGAGATCAGCAGCAGGGGGTTCACGCGCAGGCCCGCGAACTCCTTGTCCGTCTTCAGCTCCTCGACCAGCTTCATCGTGCGTGTCACGTCCACCGTCACGAACTCCGTGACGTGCGGGGCCGTGAACGCCGAGCCGACCATCGCCGCCGCGGTCGCCTTGCGGACGCCCTTGACCGGGATCCGGGTCTCGCGCGCCGTGTCGTAGGTGACCGGCGCCGCCGGGGCGGCCACGGGCGCGGCGGCCGGGGCCGCGGGGGCGGCCTGCGGCACCGGCTCGGCGGCCGGGGCGGCCACCGCCGCATGGACGTCCTCGCGGGTGATGATGCCGTCGGGGCCGGTGGGCGTCACCGTGGCCAGGTCGACGCCCAGGTCCTTCGCCAGCTTGCGCACCGGGGGCTTGGCCAGCGGCCGCGGCGGGGCCACCTCCGCGGCGGCGGCCGGCCCGTGGCCGTTCAGCTCGGCCTGCAGGGCCTGCGCCGCGGGCTCCTGACGCGGAACGTCCGCTCCCTTGCGGGGGCGGCGCTTCGTCGAGGTCTGGGCCACGCCGTAGCCGACCAGCACCGGCTGGCGGCCCTGCGGCTCGGTCTCCTCCTCCGCGGCCTGCGCCGGGGCCTCCGGCACGTCGGCGGGCGCAGCGGCGGCGGGCGCCGCTCCGCCGGCGACGTCCACGGCGATGATCGCCGTACCGACGTCCACCGTCGTGCCCTCGGGGAAGCGCAGCTCACGGACCACCCCGTCGTACGGGATGGGCAGTTCCACGGCCGCCTTGGCCGTCTCGACCTCGCACACCACCTGGCCGTCGGTGACCGTGTCGCCCGGCTGGACGTACCACTTGAGGATCTCCGCCTCGGTGAGTCCCTCGCCCACGTCGGGCATCTTGAACTCGCGCACGGACGCTTCAGTCATCGTCGTCACGACCCTCTCCTCAGTACGCCAGGGCACGGTCGACGGCGTCGAGCACCCGGTCCAGACCCGGCAGGTACTCCTCCTCCAGACGCGCCGGCGGATACGGGGCGTGGTAACCGCCCACCCGCAGCACCGGGGCCTCCAGATGGTAGAAGCAGCGCTCCGTGATCCGGGCGGCGATCTCCGCGCCCGAACCGAAGAACACCGGGGCCTCATGGACCACGACCAGACGGCGGGTCTTCTCCACGGACGCCTGGATGGAGTCGAAGTCCAGCGGGGAGACCGAGCGCAGGTCCAGGACCTCCAGGCTGCGGCCCTCCTCGGCGGCCGCGGCGGCGACCTCCTGGCACAGCTTCACCATCGGGCCGTACGCGGCCAGGGTGAGGTCGGTGCCCTCGCGGACGACGCGCGCCTTGTGCAGCGGGCCCGGGATGGCCTCGCCCGCGGCGGAGCCGCCAGTGGACCACGTGACCTCGCCCTTGTCCCAGTAGCGCCGCTTGGGCTCAAAGAAGATCACCGGGTCGTCGCACTCGATGGCCTGCTGCATCATCCAGAACGCGTCCGAGGCGTTTGACGGGCTGACGATCTTCAGCCCCGCCACGTGCGCGAAGAGCGCCTCGGGGGACTCGCTGTGGTGCTCGACCGCGCCGATGCCGCCGCCGTAGGGGATGCGGACGACGACCGGCAGCTTGACCTTGCCCAGCGAGCGGGCGTGCATCTTCGCGAGCTGGGTGACGATCTGGTCGTAGGCCGGGAAGACGAAGCCGTCGAACTGGATCTCCACCACGGGGCGGTAGCCGCGCAGGGCGAGGCCGATGGCCGTGCCCACGATGCCCGACTCGGCGAGCGGGGTGTCGATGACGCGGCTGTCGCCGAAGTCCTTCTGCAGGCCGTCCGTCACACGGAAGACGCCGCCGAGCTTGCCGACGTCCTCGCCCATGACGAGGACCTTGGGGTCCGAGTCCAGGGCGCGGCGCAGCGACTCGTTGATCGCTTTGGCCAGAGCCATCTTCTCCGCCATGTCAGGCCCCCTCTACGTCCGCGAACGACGCCTGGTAGGCGGCGAACTGGGCGCGCTCCTCGTCGACGAGCGCATGCCCGTCCGCGTACACGTTCTCGAAGATGGCGAAGTGGTCCGGGTCCGGCATGGCACGGACCGCCTCGCGCACTCGTTTGCCCAACGCCTCGCTCTCGGTCTCCAGTTCCGCGAAGAATCCCTCGTCCGCGTGGTTTGAGGCCTCGAGGTAGCGGCGAAGGCGCAGGATCGGGTCCTTCGCCTCCCAGGCCTGGCGCTCCTCGTCGCCCCGGTAGCGGGTGGGGTCGTCGGAGGTGGTGTGGGCGCCCATGCGGTAGGTGTACGCCTCGACCAGCGTGGGTCCCTCGCCGGCGCGGGCGCGCTCCAGCGCCCACTTCGTCACGGCCAGGCACGCCAGGACGTCGTTGCCGTCGACCCGGACGCCCGGGAAGCCGTAGCCCTGTGCACGCTGGTAGAGCGGCACGCGGGTCTGCTTCTCGGTCGGCTCGGAGATCGCCCACTGGTTGTTCTGGCAGAAGAACACCACGGGCGCGTTGTAGACCGCGGAGAAGGTGAAGGACTCGGCCACGTCGCCCTGGCTGGAGGCGCCGTCGCCGAAGTAGGCGATGACCGCGCTGTCCGCGCCGTCCTTGGCGATGCCCATGGCGTAGCCGGTGGCGTGCAGCGTCTGGGAGCCGATGACGATCGTGTACAGCTGGAAGTTGTTGCTGTTCGGGTCCCAGCCGCCGTTGTTCACGCCGCGGAACATGCCGAGCAGGTTGGTCGGGTCGACCCCGCGGCACCAGGCGACGCCGTGCTCGCGGTAGGTCGGGAAGACGTAGTCGTCCTCGCGGGTGGCCCGGCCGGAGCCGATCTGGGCGGCCTCCTGACCGAGCAGCGACGCCCACAGACCCAGCTCGCCCTGGCGCTGCAGGGAGGTGGCCTCGGCGTCGAAGCGTCGGGTGAGCACCATGTCGCGGTAGAGGCCGCGGAGCTCGTCGGGGGTGATGCCGGCGACGTACTTGTCGTACTCGGCGTTCTTGACGCGCTTGCCCTCGGGCGTCAGCAACTGAACGAGTTCGGGGTCCGTACTCGTCGTTTTCCTTGCGGTTGTGGTCTTGCCGGCCGTGCTCTTGGTACCGGCGCTGCGTCGCGGCTTTCGCGCGGCAGTGCTCTCCACGGTCACGTGTGCTCCTCCGTCGGTCCGGCTACCCGGGTTCGCCGGGTGCCAGTGCGGCTCACCTGAAGCCCTACGGACGCACAGGGTGGGTGCGGCTCGTTCGGGAACAGGCGTGACAGGTGCCCCGGCGAGCGCCCTGCAAAAGGCACGTTACCCAGTGCTCCACATTTCTGTGAAACCCCTCCTGACCTGCGATTTTGCTTGGATTTCCAAGTAAATCGCCAAAGTCGGGAACAACTCCTGGTCACAGCCTTGCAGGGGGCCGGAACAACGGCACGTTATATCGGTGAGCCAGGTCACGGGAAGAGTCGCCGAGGGACGGATCACCACAGTGGTGTGACATCGCCCTCACGGGCGAAGAAGGAAATGTCCGGTAATCCGGCTCGGTGAAAAACGATCAAGAATTGCGAGAGCGCCGCCGATCGGCCCGGCGACCGGAAGTGACCGACCGCGACTGTCCATGACTGGCCGCGACAACGCCCAGCTCACAGGATCCGCCGTTGCCCTGGCATCGGCGCGCCAACCGCCCTGCCGGCCGCTTCGACGAACTCACCCGCCACCGTCTCCTGGAACGCCGCGAACTCCTGGAACGGCACGCCCGGCGGCGTCCCCCGCGCGGGGCCTCGGTCAGCTGGGTGCACGGCGTCGTCCACCCCTTCAACCAGCTCCACCGGGGCGACGCACCGGCCGCGATCGTCGACTGGGACCGGCTCGGCGTGCAGCCCCGCGCGGAGGAGGCCGTCCGCGCCGCCGCGATCTTCTTCGTACGGCCCACCGGAGCGCTCGACCTCGCGAAGGCGGCTGCCTGCACGCGCGCGTACCGGCATGCGGCCGGCGCCACCGCCGAGGAGCTCGCGGCGGCGGTGCACCGCCTGTGGTGGGAGCGGCTGAACGACTTCTGGATGCTGCGCCGGCACTACGAGCGCGGCGACACCCGCGCGGACGCGCAGTTCCCGGCGGTCTCGGCCCTGGCAGTGTGGTGGACGCGGGAGTACGACGCGGTCCGGGACGCCTTCGCGCACTGAGCAGGGCGCGCCACGGGCGTCCTGAAACGGCACGCGCGCGTGGAGCCCGTTTCCGGGCCGCACGCGCGCGTGGAGGTATCGGTGCCGATCCGCCGTCGGCCCACCGTCAGCCCGTGGCCGGCGGGGTGGTCGGCAGCGTCGGCTCCTCGGTGGGCTCCTCCGTCGGCTCCTCGGTCGGCTCCTCGGTGGGCTCCTCCGTGGGCTCGGCCGTGGTCGGGTCCTGCGTCGGCTCCTGGGTGGGCTCCTGGGTGGGCTCCTGCGTCGGCTCCTCGGTCGGCGTGTAGTCCGGGTCGGAGCCCGTGCCGGAGCCGTCGTCGGTGACCTCCTCCGTCGGCTCGTCGGTCGGCTCGTCGGTCGGCTCGTCGGTCGCCTTGTTCTCGTCGGTGGTCTGCGACGTGGTCGGCGTCTCCTTGGTGCCGCCACCACCGCCGCCGTTGCCGTTGTTCAGCGCCAGCGCCACACCGGCCGCGATGGCGATCACCGCGAGAACGGCGAGGATCCACAGCTTGCCGCGGCCGCTGCCCCGGTTGCCGTGCCCCTCGAAGCCGCCGTCGTCACCGGCGCCGTAGCCGCCCGGCAGGATCGGCTGCGGGATCTGCGTCGTGCCGGAGGCAGGGGTGCCCGGGTGCCCCATGACGGCCGTGTTGGCGAAGCCCGCCGACGGGGTGTGCCGGCCGTCGTGCACGGCCACCGGGCCGGTGTTCCAGGTGCCGGTGTGGCCGCCCTGGTCGTACAGCATCTGCAGGCCGTACTGGACGAGGCCGCGCATCTCCTCGGCCGTCTGGAACCGGTCGTCCGGCTCCTTGGCGAGCGAGCGCATGACCAGGCCGTCGAGCTCGGGCGGCGTGGCGTCGGAGACCTCGGACGGCGGGGTCGGAATGTCCTGGACGTGCTGGTAGACCACCGACAGCGGGGTCTCGCCGGTGAACGGGGGCCGCAGCGCGAGGAGTTCGTAGAGAAGGCAGCCGGTCGCGTACAGGTCGGAGCGGTGGTCGACCGCCTTGCCGAGCGCCTGCTCCGGGGAGAGGTACTGCGGGGTGCCCATGACCATGCCGGTCTGCGTCATCGTCGACTGCGCGCCGTGCAGGGCACGCGCGATGCCGAAGTCCATCACCTTCACGGCGCCGTTGTTGGTGATGATGACGTTGGCGGGCTTGATGTCGCGGTGCACGATGCCGTGCTGGTGCGAATAGGCGAGGGCCTCCAGGACGCCGGAGACGATGATCAGCGCCTGCTCGGGACCGGGTGCCTCGGCGTTGAGGAGGAGGTCGCGGATCGTGCGGCCCTCGACGATCTCCATCACGATGTACGGCACGCTGTGCGAGCCCACGACATCCTCACCGGAGTCGTACACGGCGACGATCGCGTGGTGGTTGAGACCGGCCACCGACTGGGCCTCGCGCGTGAAGCGGGCCTTGGACACCGGGTCCTCGGCGAGGTCGGAACGCAGCAGCTTGACCGCCACGGTGCGCCCGAGACGCACGTCCTCGGCCGCGAACACCTCGGCCATGCCGCCCCGGCCGAGTCTGCGGGTCAGCCGATAACGACCGTCCCCGACAAGTCCGCCATTACCCCACATTTCCGGCGCGTCTGACATACCGCCGCCAGCCGCCTCGGGGTCGGACGGGCCCTGAGCGCGCTGCTGCTGCTCCATCAGTCCTCGCCGTCGTTTCTGCCCGCGGTGCGCGCGGTGTTGTTACGGTCTCCGTCGGCCACGCTACAGCCTCCGCGCAAGCCGCCGGTCCGAGACCGTGGCCCGGGCCGGACGAAGGCGGACCGGCCATGAAACCGGTACCCCGTCTCCTCGTGCAAATTCCGTGCACCGACCGTAGGGCCCCTGTAACGCTTCCGCGACGCTCCCTTCGCGTACGGTCACGGAACGGGCACCGCGCTTGACCTGTCCGTGCCGTGGGGCAGACTTGGCCGGGAATAGCACATTGGATCACTCGGGACCACCCGGTCCACGGGGTCGCAGGCGCCCAAGGGGCACGGGGGACGCAGAACATGAGCCAGGACGGCGCACAGGGCGCAGGCGCGGGGCGGGCGCTGGCCGGCGGCCGGTATCAGCTGCGCGACCTGCTCGGCCAGGGCGGCATGGCCGCCGTACATCTCGCGTACGACTCCGTGCTCGACCGGCAGGTCGCGGTCAAGACCCTGCACACCGAGCTCGGCCGCGAGCAGGCGTTCCGCGAGCGCTTCCGCCGCGAGGCCCAGGCAGTGGCCAAGCTCACGCACACCAATATCGTCTCGGTCTTCGACACGGGCGAGGACACCGTCGACGGCATGACGACCCCTTACATCGTCATGGAGTACATCGAGGGCCGCCCGCTCAGCTCGGTCTTCGACGAGGACGTACGGCAGTTGGGCGCCGTGCCCGCCGACAAGGCGCTGAAGATCACCGCCGATGTGCTGGCCGCCCTGGAGATCAGCCACGAGATGGGGCTGGTCCACCGGGACATCAAGCCGGGCAACGTGATGCTGAACAAGCGTGGCGTGGTCAAGGTCATGGACTTCGGCATCGCGCGCGCCATGCAGTCCGGTGTGACGTCGATGACGCAGACCGGCATGGTGGTCGGCACCCCGCAGTACCTCTCGCCGGAGCAGGCGCTCGGCCGGGCCGTGGACGCCCGCTCCGACCTGTACTCGGTCGGCATCATGCTGTTCCAACTCGTCACCGGGCGCCTGCCGTTCGACGCGGACTCGCCGCTGGCGATCGCGTACGCGCATGTGCAGGAGGAGCCGGTGGCTCCGTCCTCCATCAACCGCGCGCTGCCGCCGGCCGTGGACGCGCTGGTGGCCCGCGCGCTGAAGAAGAACCCGAACGAACGCTTCCCGAGCGCCGAGGCCATGCGCGACGAGTGCCTGCGCGTGGCCGCGTCCTTCCAGGCGGCGCCGCCGAGCATCGTGCCGGGCGCGCACACGCAGAGCGGCCAGGGCGTCGGCGCCTCGGTGTTCCCGCCGGTCGGCCAGACACCGCCGCCCGGGGGCCCCGTCCAGACGCCGTACCAGCCGGCCCCGCCGCCGAATCCGTACGGCACGCCGCCGCCGTCGGCGCCCTCGCCGGCGTACGGCTACCCGCAGCAGCAGCCGGGCTTCCAGACGCCCGCGCCGGCGGCGTACTCCCAGCCCGGCCTCGCGACGCCGCCGCCGTACTCCATCTCGCCCCAGACGCAGACCACTTCGGGCGGCGGCAAGAACAACCGGCCCGTCATCATCGGCTCGGTCGTCGTGTCCATCGTCGCGGTGGTCGGCCTGATCGCCGCGCTGGCGATGAACGGCGGCGGCAATGAGGACGGCGGCGGGGGCGGCGACGCGACGGCGACGTCCTCGGTGACGAAGGAGGCGGGGTATCGCGAGGGCGACAGCACGAAGACGGTGGAGACGTCCGACTGCACGGAGCCTTCGGAGTCGTACCTCGATCCGGACAAGGTCCAGCTGCCCGACTTCACGTTCAAGTACTGGCCGTCGGTCCTGGAGTGCGTCAAGGCCGCCGGGTGGGAATGGGAGAAGGTCGACGTGGACGAGAACACGTACGGCCAGGGCACCGTCATGCGCCAGTCGCCGAAGGCCCGCACCGACTTCGACCCGGACGACGCCCCGAAGATCACGTTCCAGGTGTCGACCGGCAACCCGGAGTGACCTCAGCGATGTGAAAGGGCCCGGCAGCCTGCGCTGCCGGGCCCTTCGCTGATCGTGGGCAGATGGTTACAGGTACGGCCCGCCCGAGCGGCCGCCCGGGTGCTGTTCGCCGTCCTCGTGGCCGCCGACTCCCGGCGGAAGGGCGCGGCGCATCTGCTCCAGCTGGGCGCGCGCGGCCATCTGCTGGGCGAAGAGCGTGGTCTGGATTCCGTGGAAGAGGCCCTCCAGCCAGCCGACCAACTGGGCCTGCGCGATGCGCAGTTCCGCGTCGGACGGCGTCCCTTCGTCCGTGAAGGGCAGGGAGAGCCGCTCCAGCTCCTCCACGAGTTCCGGGGCCAGGCCGTCCTCCAGTTCCTTCACCGAACTGGCGTGGATCTCCTTCAGCCGGACCCGGCTGGCCTCGTCGAGAGGGGCGACGCGGACCTCTTCGAGCAGCTGCTTGATCATGCTGCCGATCCGCATGACCTTCGCCGGCTGTTCGACCTGCTCCGTCACCGGGATCTCGCGGGAGTCCTCGTCTCCGTTACCGCCGGTGAGCGCCATCCCGTCCTGGCCCACGACCAGGATCTGGGGGTTCTCGGGCGACCGTTCGTTCCTCGGCATCTCCATGCCGTCATTCTCTCGCACCCGTACAGCTCATCATCGTGGTGCCCCCGGTGTGGGGTGATCCACCGTTTACGTCCCCGCAGTTTCGTAAGGGCCGGCGGCACGGTGAGGCGGGTCACATCAGTGTCGGCCGTGCGCCGGATTGGGTCGGGTGGCGGAGTCCGGAATGCCGGGTTCGTCAGGTGCTGTGAGGGTTGTTCCATGACTTCATGGCTGGGGGTGGTGCGGGGGCGTGCGCGAGCGGCGTCGAGCCGGTCGCGCGCCCTGTCGTGGCCCGCGGGGACGCTGACCGTACTGGTGGCGGGGCTGGCCGTCGGGCTGCCGGGGGCCGGGGTGTCGTACGGGCTCGACGAGCCGCACGGGGCGATGCCGTCCGCGACCGGGTCATCCGTGCCGTCCGGGTCACCCGGGTCGCCCTCGTGGCCGGCGGGGTCGCCCAGGGCGTCCTCCGGGGCGGCGCCGGGCTCCGCGGGCGGGAGCGGGGCCGAGCCGCCCTCCGTACGTTCGCCCCAGGACGGGAAGCCCTCGGCCACCGCGCCGTCACCCGGCGGTACGTCCGAGGAGACCGCGGAGGAGACGCCGGACGACGTCGAAGGGTCCGAGCAGCCGGGGAAGCCACCCCGGGAATCGTCCACGCCCACCGCCCACGGGCCCTCCGCGTCCTCGCCCGACCCCTCCGACAAGCCGTCCCGGGCAGGCAGCCGGGCGGGAGAGGGGCGGCAGCGGCCCGGTCGGGAGAAGGGGCCGCTGGAGGAGCAGGAGGCGGCGCGGGACAAACGTGACCGCGACAAGAGGGCCGATGACCGCGAGGGCTCCCGGTCGCCGGAGGCGGAGCGTGCGGCGGAGGACGACGACGGCACCGAGCCCGAGAGCTCGAACGCCGCCGACGCCCCGACCCGGGACACCGCGCCCTCCGCCACACCGACCCGTCACGCGCGACCCCCTGCCCCGCACGCCACCGGCCCCGCCGAGCCCGTGCTCGAAGTACTGCCCCTGGGCGCCGGGCTCGTCCTCATCGGCCTGGGCCTGGGCCTCGCCTTCGTCGGCCTGCGGCTGCGGCGCGGCTAGCGAGTGCCGCCCGCCGTCGGTGCGGCTGTCCTACGGCGCGACCAGCAGCACCTTCCCCACATGACCGCTCTCCTCCACCACCCGGTGGGCCTGCGCCGCCTCGCGCATCGGCAGCTCGCGGTCGACGACCGGGCGCACATGGCCGGCGTCCAGAAGGGGCCAGACGTGTTCGCGTACGGCCGCGACGATCGCCGCCTTCTCGGCGAGCGGGCGGGCCCGCAGCGAGGTCGCGCTGATGGCGCCGCGCTTGCCCAGCAGCGCACCGATGTTGAGCTCGCCCTTGATCCCGCCCTGCATGCCGATGATGGCCAGCCGGCCGTTGACGGCGAGGGCCTGGACGTTGCGGTCGAGGTACTTGGCGCCCATGTTGTCGAGGATGACGTCGGCCCCGGCCCCGTCGGTGGCCTTCTTGATCTCCTCGACGAAGTCCTGCTCCCGGTAGTTGACCAGGATGTCCGCGCCCAGCTCGGCGCACCGGTCCAGTTTCTCCCGGCTGCCCGCCGTGACCGCGACCTTCGCTCCGACGGCCTTGGCGAGCTGGATCGCCATGGTGCCGATGCCGCTGGAGCCGCCGTGCACGAGCAGCGTCTCGCCGGGGCGGAGGTGGGCGACCATGAAGACGTTGGACCACACCGTGCAGACCACCTCGGGCAGCGCGGCGGCCCGGGTGAGACTCACGCCCTTGGGCAGCGGCAGCAGCTGACCGGCCGGGACGGCGACCTTCTCGGCGTAACCGCCGCCCGCCAGCAGCGCGCACACCTCGTCGCCGACCGCCCAGCCGGAGACGCCGGGGCCGACCTCGGCGATCCGGCCGGAGCACTCCAGGCCGGGGTAGGGGGAGGTGCCGGGCGGCGGGTTGTAGAAGCCCTGCCGTTGCAGGATGTCGGCGCGGTTGACGGCCCCGGCCACCACTTCGACCAGCACCTCGCCCTCACCGGCCACCGGATCGGGGACCTCGTCCCACACCAACGCCTCGGGCCCACCAGGTTCGGGAATCGTGATCGCATGCATGGGACGGACGCTACTCCTCGGCCCGGCGCGGCCGTCCCCGCCCGGTCGCCGACGAGTCCTTCGAAAATCCCGGTGCGCCACCGATGAGTTTGCGCGACCGTAAAGGTCTCCCCATGCGTAGCCCAAGAACGCGGAAGGACCATCCGGAAGGAACCCGAAAGCATGAGCACGCAGACGACGTCCGGTCTCGCGATCGAGACCGCGGGCCTGGTGAAGACATTCGGTGAGACACGGGCCGTCGACGGCGTGGACCTCGCGGTTCCGGCCGGCACGGTCTACGGCGTCCTCGGCCCGAACGGCGCCGGGAAGACCACCACGGTGAAGATGCTCGCCACCCTGCTGCGGCCCGACGGCGGAGAGGCTCACGTCTTCGGACACGATGTCGTCCGCGAGGCCGACGCGGTGCGCGGGCGGGTGAGCCTCACGGGGCAGTACGCCTCCGTGGACGAGGACCTCACCGGCACCGAGAACCTGGTCCTGCTGGCCCGCCTCCTCGGCCACGGCAAGCCCGCCGCGCGGGAACGCGCCGGGCAGCTCCTTGAGGCCTTCGGGCTGACCGACGCGGCCGGGAAGCAGGTCAAGAACTACTCGGGCGGCATGCGCCGCCGTATCGACATCGCCGCCTCCATCCTGAACACCCCCGACCTGCTCTTCCTCGACGAGCCGACGACCGGCCTCGACCCGCGCAGCCGCAACCAGGTGTGGGACATCGTGCGCGCGGTCGTCGCCCAGGGCACCACCGTGCTGCTGACCACGCAGTACCTCGACGAGGCCGACCAGCTGGCGTCCCGGATCGCCGTCATCGACCGGGGCAGGGTGATCGCGGAGGGGACCAAGGGCGAGCTGAAGGCGTCCGTGGGAGCCGGCTCCGTCCATCTGCGGCTGCGTGACCCGGAGCAGCGGCCTCAGGCCGAGCGGGTGCTGCGGCTGGCCCTGGACGCGGACGTGCAGCTGGAACCCGACCCTGTGGCGCTCACCGCCCGCGTCGGTTCCGGCAGCGCCAACGGCCGGGGCGCGGCGGAACAGGCGGGCCGCGCGCTCGCCGAACTCGCCCGCACCGGCATCACCGTCGACAACTTCTCGCTGGGCCAGCCCAGCCTGGACGAGGTGTTCCTCGCCCTCACCGGACACGACACCCACAAGACGGACGCCGACAAGAACGAGGTGACGGCATGAGCACCGTGACGCAGACCGAGAGCAAGGACCTCGCCCCCGTCAGCACCGAGTCGCTCGCGGCGCTGCTCGTCGCCAAGGAGCGCCCGCCGCGGCCCAGCGCCTTCTCGGCCTCCTTGACCTTCGGCTGGCGGGCGATCCTGAAGATCAAGCATGTGCCCGAGCAGCTCTTCGACGTCACCGCGTTCCCGATCATGATGGTGCTGATGTACACGTACCTGTTCGGGGGCGCCCTGGCCGGGTCCCCGAAGGAGTACATCCAGTTCCTGCTGCCGGGCATCCTGGTGATGTCGGTCGTGATGATCACGATGTACACGGGTGTCTCGGTGAACACCGACATCGAGAAGGGCGTCTTCGACCGGTTCCGTTCGCTGCCGATCTGGCGGCCGTCGACGATGGTCGGCTATCTGCTGGGCGACGCCCTGCGCTACACCATCGCCTCCGTCGTGATGCTCACCGTCGGCATCATCCTGGGCTACCGCCCGGACGGCGGCGTGGCCGGAGTGCTCGCCGGGATCGCGCTCCTTGTGGCCTTCTCGTTCGCGTTCTCGTGGATCTGGACGATGTTCGGGCTGATGCTGCGCTCCGAGAAGTCGGTGATGGGCGTCAGCATGATGGTGATCTTCCCGCTGACCTTCCTGTCCAACGTCTTCGTCGACCCGAGGACCATGCCGGGCTGGCTGCAGGCGTTCGTGAACAACAGCCCGATCACGCATCTGGCCTCGGCCGTGCGCGGGTTGATGGCCGGCGACTGGCCGGCCGACGAGATCGCCTGGTCGGTGGGCTGGGCGGCCCTGTTCGTGCTGGTCTTCGGGCCGATCACGATGCGGCTGTACAACCGCAAGTAGGGCGGTGCACCGGTCAGATGGGCTTCATCCCCGGGGGCAGTCGCCGGTCGTCAGGTGTCACCTGGATGGCCGGCGACGCCCGCACGATGGTGATGAGCCGGTCGGTCAACTCCAGTGTCCCGACGGCCGAATCGTCGTAGCCGAGCACCCGGTGCCCGCGGATGACACTGACCACCAGGTCCTCGATCTGCCGGGGAGTCTTGCCCACCTCGGCCTTTATGACGGGCCGTTCGATGATGTCGAGCCCGCTGCCCTGGTGGATGAGGTCTTCGAGCACCATGCCGGCCGCGGGGCTGAGCACGGACAGACCCAGCAGCCGCCCGGCCGCGCTGGCGCTGGTGATGACCGCGTCGGCACCGGACTGCTTCAGCAGCGGCGCGTTCTCCTCCTCGCGGACCGCGGCCACGATCTTCGCGCCCCGGTTGAGCTGCCGGGCCGTCAGCGTCACCAGTACGGCCGTATCGTCCCGCTGGGTCGCGATGATGATCTTCCGGGCCTTGTGCACCTCGGCCCGCTTCAGGACGTCGCTGCGTGTCGCGTCGCCGGTGACCCCCGCGTACCCGTCGGCGACGGCCGCGTCGATCACCTTGGAACTCGAATCGACCACGATGACCTGGTCCCGCCTCAGACCCGTGGCACAGACGGTCTGGATCGCCGAACGTCCCTTCGTGCCGAAGCCGACGACGACGGTGTGGTCACGCAAGGTGGACCTCCAGCGGGTCAGACGCCATTCCTCCCGGGTCCGTTCGGTGAGGACCTCGAGCGTGGTGCCGACCAGGATGATCAGGAACAGCACACGCATCGGCGTGATGACGAAGATATTGGTCAGCCGGGCGCCGTCGCTGACCGGGGTGATGTCGCCGTATCCGGTGGTGGAGAGGCTGACGGTGGCGTAGTAGAAGGCGTCGAGGAGATCGACGGACCCGTCCGAGCTGTCGTTGTAGCCGTCGTGGTCGGCGTAGACGATCAGGGCGGCCGCCACGAGCAGCGACAGGGCCAGCAGCACCCGCTTCGCGACCTGGCGGAACGGATGCTCCACTATCTTCTTCGGCAGCCTGACCCGATAGGTGGCGACCCTCTCGTCCGCTCGGCGGGCGATCGCGTCCTGGCCCGGAAGTTTCACGTGAAACACACCTCGATACCGGCGGTCGCCCAGGGCAGATCGAGCAGTTCGGCCTCCTGACCGGCGCGTGCACCGCCCGGCGGTACGACGGCGACGGCATCGGCCGCCGCCATGCCCCGCAGCATGGCCGGGCCCTGGTAGTGCAGCGGCACGGCATGGTCACCGCGCAGCACGACGGGGATGAGCCGGGTGTCGTACGGGTGCCCGTGCGCCGCGTCCTTCAGGGGCATCGTGTACGGCTCCGGGGCCGGACGGGCGCCGAGGGTGCGCAGCAGGGGCTCGGCGAGCGTGAGCAGGCCGGAGACGGCGGCGAGCGGGTTGCCGGGCAGGCCGACGAGGTGCTGGTCCTCCTTGGTGCGGGCCAGCAGCATGGGGTGGCCGGGCCGCACCTTGACGCCGTCCACCAGAAGTTCGGCGCCGATGCGCTCCAGCGTGGGGTGGACATGGTCGACGGGGCCGGCAGCGGTGCCGCCGGTGGTGACGATGAGGTCGGCGCCGGACTTGGTGAGGGCCTTGTGCAGGGCCTTGGCGTCGTCGCCGAGCCGGCGCACGGCGGTGACCTCGGCGCCGAGCGCGCGCAGCCAGGGCGGCAGCATCGGGCCGAGGGCATCACGGATGAGCCCGTCGTGCGGCAGTCCTTCGGTGAGCAACTCGTCGCCGAGGACGAGGACTTCGACGCGGGGTCGGGGTACGGCGGTGACGGTGTCGTATCCGGCGGCGGCCGCCAGTCCGAGCACGGCCGGCGTCACCAGGGTGCCCACGGGGAGGAGTTGGTCGCCGCCTCGGCACTCCTGGCCGCGCGGGCGGATGTCCTGGCCGTGCTGGATCTCCCGGGTGGCGTGCAGCTGGCCCTTGGTGTCGGTGCGGCCGTGCTCGCTGCGCAGGACGGCGGTGGTGTCCAGGGGGATGCGGGCACCGGTCGCGATCCGGACGGCCTCGCCGTCGGTGAGCGTTTCGGGCTCGGCGTGCCCGGCCAGTACGCCCTCTTCCCGTACGGCCCAGGGGCCGGGGCCCGCGACCGCCCAGCCGTCCATGGCCGAGGTGTCGAAGGAGGGCAGGTCGGTCAGGGCGGTGAGCGGGGCGGCCAGGGTGAGGCCGAGGGCGGCGTCGAGGGGGACGGAGACGGGGGCGCGGCGGGTGGCCCGGGTGGCTTTGAGAGCGGCGTGGGCGGCGAGCTCGCGGGCCTCGGGCCAGGGGGTGGCCCGGTGGTGGCGGTCGGGGTTGTCGCCGTGCGGGCGGTCGGGGCCGTCCCGGTCCGGCTTGCGCGCGCCCCGGGGCTGCGGCGCGGGTGCGGGCGCATGGTCGCCGGACGCGCGGTGACCGTTGTCTTCGTTCACGAGGGCAAGCACCTCCTCGACGTCGAGGTCCTCGGCGTCCCCGTCCGTGCGGATGCCGCGGGCGGTCATCCGGCGTCCGGGCGGGTCTCGGGGGCGGCGTCGGGGGCGGCGGACTCGGCCGCGGCGGCCTCCTCGGCCCAGCGCAGGGCGAGTGCGGCGGCCTTGCGGGCGGCCTCGGCGACCGCCTCGGGGCCGCCTTCGCCGCCCTTGGCCTGTGCCGCCGCGTACCCGACGAGGAAGGTGGTCAGCGGGGCGGCGGGCCTTGCCACGCCGTGGGCGGCGTCGCGGGCGAGGTCCAGCAGCACCTTGATGTCGACGTCGAGGTCGATGCCGAGTTCGTCCTTGACTGCGGAAATCCATTCATCCAACACGTGCCCATGCTCCCTGATGCGTGCCCTGGCGGTGGCGATGTCGTCCCAGGTGTCGCAGTCGAAGGACGCGACGGGGTCGGGGACGCGGGTGAGATCGAGCGCGCCGGTCAGCCGGCGCAGGGGGAGGCCCGTGAGGCCGTCGTGCTGCCGGGCGAGCGCGGCCAGCTCGCGGCGCAGCGCGGACGCGCGGTACGCGGCGACGAGGGGCTGGTCGCGGCCGCCGGCGTCGGTGAGCAGCGCGCCGTCGGCGCCGCCGGTGCGCAGGGCGGCCAGCAGCCGCCGGACGGTGTCCTCGTCGAGGAACGGCAGATCGGCCGACAGCACGAGGACCGACTCGGCCGTGGTGTGCCGGATGCCGGCGTCGAGCGCGGCCAGCGGGCCGCCGCCGGGCGGGTCCTCGCGCGCCCAGGTCACCGGCCGCGCGGTGGGCCGGGGGTCGGCGACGACGACGGTGGTGCGCGCGTCGGCGCAGGCGGCGAGCACCCGGTCGAGCAGCGGGCGCCCGCCGACGCTGACGGCGGGTTTGTCCACGCCGCCGAGCCGGCGCGCGGCACCGCCGGCGAGGACGACGGCGTCGTGCGCGACGGCCTGTCCGGCAGCGGCGGCGCCCTGCGCGCCCGTCGGTTCGTACGCGGTCATCCCCCGAGTATGCGTGCCTCGGCGATCACAGGGAACGTGGCGGAAGCAGCCGGCCGCGACGGTTGGGTCACAGGGTGCGCAGCAGCACCGCCGGCTGTTCGACGCAGTCCGCCACGTACCGCAGGAAGCCGCCCGCCGTGCCGCCGTCGCAGACCCGGTGGTCGAAGGTGAGCGAGAGCTCGACGAGCCGGCGCACGGCCAGTTCGCCCTCGTGCACCCACGGTTTGGGGATGATGCGGCCGACGCCGAGCATGGCGGCCTCGGGGTGGTTGATGATCGGCGTGGAGCCGTCGACGCCGAACACGCCGTAGTTGTTCAACGTGAAGGTCCCGCCGGTGAGTTCCGCCGGGGTGAGGGTGCCCGTGCGGGCCGCCTCGGTCAGCCGGGCGAACTCAGCGGTCAGCGACTCCGCGTCCCGCGCGTGCGCGTCCCGCACCACCGGTACGACGAGTCCCCGTTCGGTCTGCGCGGCGAACCCGAGGTGCACCTGGTCGAGCTGGACGACCTCCCTGGCCTCCGTGTCGACGGTGGAGTTGAGCTCGGGGAAGCGGGCCAGGGCCGCGGTGCAGATGCGGGCCAGCAGGGCGAGGAGGGAGATCTTCGGTCCCCCGGCGGCGTTCATCGCGCTCCGTGCCCGCATGAGCTCCGTCGCGTCGGCGTCCACCCAGCAGGTCGCGTCCGGGATCTCCCGGCGGCTGCGGGAGAGCTTGTCGGCGACGGCACCGCGGACGCCCTTGAGGGGGGTGCGGATGCCGCCGGCGGGGGCGGAGGAGCGGACGGGGGCGGGCGCGGCCGGGGCGGCGGCGGGCGCCGGGGCCTGGGGCGTCACATGGGTCCGCGGCTCGGCCACCGCCTGCACGGTCCGCCCGTGCGCCTGGGCGGCCCGCAGCGCGTACTCGACGTCGGCCCGCAGAATCAGCCCGTCCGGCCCCGAGCCGTGCAGCTCCCGCAGGTCGAGGCCGTTCTGGCGGGCGAGGCGGCGCACCAGCGGGGAGATGACCGGTACGGGTCCCTCCGCCACGTCCTTGGCGACGGCGTCCCCGTTGGCGGGCACCGGCTCCCCCGGCCGCACCCTTCTGCGGCGCGCGGGTGCCTCCGAGGTGCCGTAGCCCACCAGGACGTTCCCGGAGCCCTCGCCCTCGCCGTCGGTGGTCGGCGCGCCGACGGCCACCGTGATCAGCGGCGCCCCGACGGGCAGTTCGGTGCCCTCCTCGCCGAAGCGGGCCGTGACGACGCCGCCGTAGGGGCAGGGGACCTCGACCATCGCCTTGGCCGTCTCGACCTCGACGACCGGCTGGTCGATCGCGACGACGTCGCCGACCTGGACCAGCCAGCGCACGATCTCCGCCTCGGTGAGCCCCTCCCCGAGGTCGGGGAGCTTGAACTCGAGCACCTGTGCCATCAGCTCTCGGCCTCCCACTGCAGACGCCCCACGGCGTCCAGGATCCGGTCCACGCCGGGCAGGTGGTGACGCTCCACCATCGGCGGCGGATAGGGGATGTCGAACCCGGCCACACGCAGCACCGGCGCCTCCAGGTGGTGGAAGCAGCGCTCCGTGATCCGGGCCGCGATCTCCCCTCCCGGTCCGCCGAACCCGCCCGACTCGTGCACGACGACCGCCCGTCCGGTCCGCCGTACGGAGGCGGTGACCGTGTCGTCGTCGAACGGCACCAGCGAGCGCAGGTCGACGACCTCCAGGTCCCAGCCCTCCTCCCGGGCCGCCTCGGCGGCTTCGAGGCAGACGGGCACGGACGGACCGTACGTGATGAGCGTGGCGCTCCGGCCGGAGCGCCGCACCACCGCACGGCCGATCGGTTCAACGGTCTGCGGGTCCTGAGGGTTCCAGGAGTCCTTCGACCAGTACAGACGCTTGGGCTCCAGGAAGACGACCGGGTCGTCGGAGGCGATGGAGGCGCGCAGCAGGCCGTAGGCGTCGGCGACGGTCGCGGGCGTGACGACATGGAGCCCCGGAGTCGCCATGTAGTACGCCTCGGAGGAGTCGCTGTGGTGCTCGACGCCGCCGATGCCGCCGCCGTAGGGGACACGGATGGTGATCGGCAGCGGCATCCTGCCGCGGGTGCGGTTGCGCATGCGCGCGACGTGCGAGATCAGCTGCTCGAACGCCGGGTAGGCGAAGGCGTCGAACTGCATCTCCACGACCGGGCGCAGCCCGTACATGGCCATGCCGACGGCGGTGCCGAGGATGCCCGCCTCGGCCAGCGGGGTGTCGGTGCAGCGGTCCTCGCCGAACTCCTTGGCGAGTCCGTCGGTGACGCGGAAGACGCCACCGAGGGTGCCGACGTCCTCGCCCATGACGTGCACGGACGGGTCGGCGGCCATGGCGTCGCGCAGCGCGCGCGTGAGGGCCTGCGCCATGGTGGCCGGCTTGACGGCGACGGTGGTCATCGGTGCGACCCTTCGGACTCGGCGTGCAGCTCCGCCTGCAACTGGGCGCGCTGTTCGCGCAGTTGCCCGGTGGGCTCGGCGTAGACGTGGTCGAACAGGTCCATCGGGTCGAGCGCGGGGTCCTGGTTCATGCGTTCGCGCAGGTCGGCGGCCATGGTCTCGGCGGCGTCGCGGGCGGCCTGCTTGCCGGCGTCGTCGAGCAGCCCCCGCTCGGTCAGCTCGTGCTCCAGGAGCGCGATCGGGTCGTGCCCGCGCCAGGTCTCCACCTCGGAGTCGCCGCGGTAGCGGGTCGCGTCGTCGGCGTTGGTGTGGGCGTCGATGCGGTAGGTGATCGCCTCGATCAGGGTGGGACCGCCGCCCTCGCGGGCCTGCCGTACGGCGTCGGCGAGCACCTCGTGCACGGCGGCCGCGTCGTTGCCGTCGACCAGGCGGCCGGGCATGCCGTAGCCGACGGCCTTGTGGGCCAGCGACGGGGCCGCGGTCTGCTTGGCGAGCGGCACGGAGATGGCGAAGCCGTTGTTCTGGACCAGGAAGACGACCGGCGCCTGCCACACGGCGGCGAAGTTCAGCGCCTCGTGGAAGTCGCCCTCGCTGGTGCCGCCGTCGCCGACCAGGGCGAGCGCGACCACGTCGTCGCCCTTGAGGCGGGCGGCGTGGGCGAGGCCGACGGCGTGCGGGAGCTGGGTGGCGAGCGGCGTGCACAGGGGGGCCACGCGGTGCTCGTGCGGGTCGTAGCCGGTGTGCCAGTCGCCACGCAGCAGGGTCAGGGCCTCGACGGGGTCCACGCCACGTGCGACGGCCGCGAGGGTGTCGCGGTAGCTCGGGAAGAGCCAGTCGCGCTCTTGCAGGGCCAGTGCGGCGGCGACCTCGCAGGCCTCCTGGCCGGTGCTGGACGGGTAGACGGCGAGGCGGCCCTGCTTGGTGAGCGCGGTCGCCTGCACGTTGTACCTGCGGCCCCGGACCAACTCGGCGTAGAGCCGGCGCAGCAGGTCCGGGTCGGCCTTCGCGGCCGCCTCCGTCCCGAGGACGCGGTAGGGCTCTGCGTCGGGCAGCAGCGGCGCGGGGTCCATACGGGGCTGCCAGGCGGGCGGCGGCGATGGCCGATACGCGCCTCGCTGCTCCATGACCGTCATGACGGCACCTCCTCGTGGGAGTGGCTACGGGAGGCGCAGCTCCGGTGATGCGCCTCACCTACCGATTGTTCGGTCGTCGGCACATTTTGGCTACAGGCCCCCCGAGGCTGTGGACAAACGGTTCTCCACAACCTCCAATGAACGCAGTACGTCCACGGAAGGAAGGTGGGGGGACATGGCGCCTGAACAAATGGCCGAAGGCTCGGACGACGGGATCCCTCTGCCGCCCGCCCGGCCGCTCGACGCCATAGATCAGGACATCCTCCAGATGCTCCAGGCGGACGGCCGCGCGTCCATACGCTCGGTGGCCGAGCGGGTCCATGTCTCGCGCGCCAACGCCTACGCCCGCATCAACCGCCTCATCGAGGACGGCGTCATCCGCGGTTTCGGCGCCCGCGTGAACCATGAACGCGCAGGCCAGGGCACATCCGCGTACATCACTCTGAAGATCGTCCAGAACTCCTGGCGCACGGTGCGCGAACAACTCCGCCAGTTGCCCGGCGCCTCGCACATCGCGCTGGTGGGCGGCGACTTCGACGTCCTGCTCCTGGTGCACACCCCGGACAACCGCTCCTTGCGCGAACTGGTCCTCACCCGCCTGCAGGGCATCCCCGAGGTCCTCAGCTCCCGCACCCTGCTGGTCTTCGAGGAGGAGGACCTGGAGCCGCAGGGGTGAGCGCCCGCACGTGCCGTCCGGGCGCGTGCTCAGGCCCGAGGGCCCGAAGCGCCGCGGGCGGCCCTCAGGCTGCCTTGCGCAGTCCCCCGAACACCAGCCGCACCACCGTCTCCGCCACCTCGCGCTCGTTCATCCCGCGGCCGTCCGGGCGGTACCACTCCACGATGGAGTTGACCATGCCGAAGACGAGCCGGGTGGCCAGGCGGACCTCGACGTCGCCGCGGACCTCGCCCTCGGCGGCGGCGGCCTTCAGCAGCGCGGCCACCTGGTGGTCGAAGTCGCGGCGCCGTTCCAGGGCCCAGCGCTCGGTGTCGGTGTTGCCGCGCACCCGCAGCAGCAGCGTCACGTACGGCAGCTCGGCTATCAGCACCTCGACCATGCGCCGGACGACGTACTCCAGGCGGTCCGCGGCGTGCCCCACGCGTGCGTGCTCCTCGCCGAGGATGCCGAAGAGCCCGTCCAGGGCGCGGCTGACGGCGCGGCGCAGCAGCTCCTCCTTGCCCGTGACGTGGTGGTAGATCGACGACTTGGAGATGCCGGCCGCCCTGGACAGGTGCTCCATGGAGGTGCCGTCGTAGCCGCGTTCGTTGAAGACCTGCACGGCGACCGAGAGCAGCGTCTCCGGGGTGTACGTGTCGCGCTTGGCGGTGGTCATGAGGTGCTGCCCTCCCGCTTGTCGGAGGCGTACGCGTGGCGGTAGAGCGCGAGGGACGGCGCGTAGCGGCCGGAGGGCTCGCGCACGTGCAGCTCGTCCAGCAGGTCGTAGGCCCAGCCGCGGCCCAGGCGGCGGCTCCATTCGAAGGGCCCCATGGGGTAGTTCACGCCCAGCCGCATCGCGGTGTCGATGTCCTCCACGGTCGCCACGCCCTTGGCGACGGCGTCGTGCGCCAGGTCGACGATCCGGGCCACCGTGCGGGCGACGATCATGCCGGGGACGTCACCGATCACGCTGACGTCCTTGCCGAGTGCCTGGAACAGGCCGATGGCCTCGGTGAGGGTCTGCGGCGCGGTGTCCTGTGAGGCGGACAGCGCGATCCGGGTGGCGCGGCGGTAGTCGACGGCGAGGTCGAAGTAGACGACGTCCCGGAACTCCACCGACGTCTGGCCGTCGGCGAGCGCGAGCTGACCGCCGCTCGGCAGCACCAGACGCGTGCCGTGGTCCTCTTCCTCCTCGCGCACCGGGATGCCCGCCTCGCGGATCAGCGACAGGAGCTCTGAGGCGGGGCCCAGGTCGCCCTCGGCGACGACGTAGGCGGGCTGCTGCCGCTTCTCCGCGGTGTGCGGCTCGTCCCGCTCGGCGTCCTGCGCGTAGTCGTACCAGCCGTGCCCGCTCTTGCGGCCCAGCCGGCCCGACTCGACCAGGCGCCGCTGGGCGAGCGAGGGGGTGAAGCGCACGTCGTGGAAGAAGGCCTGCCACACGGAGTGCGTGACGGATTCGTTGACGTCCTGCCCGATCAGGTCGGTGAGCTCGAAGGCGCCCATCCTGAAGCCGCCGCACTCGCGCAGCACCGCGTCGATGGTGGCCGGATCGGCTCCTTGCGCCTCGTAGACCGCGAAGGCCTCGGCGTAGAAGGGCCGGGCGATGCGGTTGACGATGAAGCCGGGGGTGTCGGCGCAGGCCACCGGCGTCTTGCCCCAGGCGCGTGCCGTCTCGTACGCGCGCGTGGCCGACGTGACGTCGGTGGCGAACCCGGAGACGACCTCGACCAGCGGCAGCAGCGGCGCGGGGTTGAAGAAGTGCAGGCCGACGAAGCGGCCCGGATTGGCGAGGGCTCCGCCGATGGCCGTGACCGACAGGGAGGAGGTGTTGGTGGCGAGCAGGCAGTCCTCGTCGACGACGCCCTCCAGCTCCCGCAGCAGCTCCTGTTTGACGTCGAGTCGCTCCAGGACGGCCTCGACGACCAGGGCGCAGTCCGCGAGCTCGGCGAGGGACTCGGCGGGCAGCAGCCGGGCACGGGCCGCGTCACGGTCGGCGCCGGTCAGACGGTCCTTGGCGACGAGCCGGTCCAGGCGGGCGCCGATCGCGTCCGCCGCCGCCCGCGCCCGCCCGGGAGCGGCGTCGTACAGCCGTACCGGATGGCCGGCGACCAACGCGACCTGGGCGATGCCCTGGCCCATGGTGCCGGTGCCGACGACGGCCACGGGGCTGCTGAGGTCGAGAGCTGTCATGTGCGCGATCCTCCCGCACGGGGTTTTCCACAGATGCGGCGGACCCCCTTGAACCGACCGATCGTTCGGTTACTCTAACTCTGTCTGGCTGTTCCTGCCCATGTCCTTGCCCATGTTTCTGCCCAGGTCATGAGCTCGACGGAGAGCTCTGGAATCGAGGAGTTGGTCCCGCATGGCCGCCGAACTGACCGCCCACGAGCTGATCGCCAAGCACCGGCCCACCCTCGACCAGGCGCTGGAAGCAATCCGTACACGGGCGTACTGGTCACCGCACCCCGAGCACCCCAAGGCCTACGGCGAGAACGGCAGCCTGGACGCGGCGGCGGGCAAGGCGGCCTTCGACGCCCTCTTGGGCAACCGCCTCGACCTCGGCCAGCCCGGCACCGACGACTGGGTCGGCGGCGAGACGTCCCCGTACGGCATCGAGCTGGGCGTCGAATACCCGCACGCCGACATCGACACGCTGCTGCCCGCCATGCAGGCCGGCCGGCGCGCGTGGCGCGACGCGGGCGCGGAGATGCGCGCGGTGGTGTGCCTGGAGATCCTCAAGCGGATCAGCGACCGGACGCACGAATTCGCGCACGCGGTCATGCACACCTCCGGCCAGGCCTTCATGATGGCGTTCCAGGCGGGCGGCCCGCACGCACAGGACCGCGGCCTGGAGGCGGTGGCGTACGCCTATGTCGAGCAGGTCCGCACCCCCGACACCGCGGAGTGGACCAAGCCGCAGGGCAAGCGCGACCCGCTCGCGCTGACCAAGCAGTTCACGCCGGTCCCGCGCGGCACCGCCCTGCTCATCGGCTGCAACACCTTCCCGACCTGGAACGGCTACCCGGGCCTGTTCGCCTCCCTCGCCACCGGCAACCCGGTCCTGGTCAAGCCGCACCCGCGCGCGGTGCTGCCGCTCGCGCTCACCGTGCAGGTCGCGCGCGAGGTCCTCGCCGAGGCGGGCTTCGACGCCAACCTGGTCGCGCTGGCCGCCGAGCGGCCCGGCGAGGGCATCGCCAAGATCCTGGCGACCCGCCCCGAGATCCGGATCATCGACTACACCGGCTCGACCGTGTTCGGCGACTGGCTGGAGGCCAACGCCCGCCAGGCGCAGGTCTACACGGAGAAGGCCGGCGTCAACACGGTCATCGTCGACTCCACCGACGACTACAAGGGGATGCTCTCCAACCTGGCCTTCTCGCTGTCCCTGTACAGCGGCCAGATGTGCACCACCCCGCAGAACCTCCTGGTGCCGCGCGACGGCATCCGCACCGAAGAGGGCCCCAAGACCTACGACGAGGTCGTCGCCGACCTCGCCCGCGCGGTCGACGGCCTCCTCGGCGACGACGCCCGCGCGAACGCGCTGCTCGGCGCGATCGTCAACCCCGACGTCAAGGCCCGCCTGGAGGCGGCTGCCGGGCTCGGCGAAGTCGCCCTCGCCTCACGGGAGATCGCCAACCCCGAGTTCCCGGACGCGGTCGTGCGCACGCCGGTGATCGTGAAGCTGGACGGCGCCAAGCCGGACGACGAGGCCGCGTACATGAGCGAGTGCTTCGGGCCGGTGTCGTTCGCCGTGGCGGTGGACTCGTCCGCCGACGCGGTGGAACTGCTGCGGCGCACGGTGCGCGAGAAGGGGGCGATGACCGTCGGCGCGTACACCACCGACGACGAGGTCGAGGGCGCGATCCAGGAGGTGTGCCTGGAGGAGGCGGCCCAGCTGTCGCTGAACCTCACGGGTGGTGTGTACGTGAACCAGACGGCGGCCTTCTCGGACTTCCACGGGTCGGGCGGCAACCCGGCGGCGAACGCGGCGCTGTGCGATGGGGCCTTCGTGGCCAACCGGTTCCGGGTTGTCGAGGTGCGCCGGGAAGCCTAGGAGTAGGAGTTCGACGGAGGCGGGAATCGCGCGGCTGCCGGTCATGTGTGGCTTGTCGCGCAGTTCCCCGCGCCCCTCAAGGGGCGCTCGGCGAACCGGCGCTCCAGTGGTACAAGGTCATCGCCACGCTCGTCGCCAGGTTGTAGCTGGAGACCTGGGGGCGCATCGGCAGGGAGAGCAGGTGGTCGGTGCGCGCCCGCAGTTCGGCCGACAGGCCGCTGCGCTCCGATCCGAAGGCGAGGACGGCGTCGTCCGGGAGCTTCACGCCCCGGATGTCGTCGCCCTCGGGGTCGAGGGCGAACAGCGGGCCGGGGGGCAGCTCGGGCACCGTCAGCCGCTCCACGACCGTCGCGAAGTGCAGGCCCGCGCCGCCGCGTACGACCGTGGGGTGCCAGGGGTCGAGGGTGCCGGTGGTGACCACGCCGGTCGCGCCGAAACCGGCGGCCAGACGGATCACGGCGCCCGCGTTGCCGAGGTTGCGGGGGTTGTCGAGGACCACGACCGGGGCGGTGCGCGGGGTGTGCGCCAGCTGGTCGAGATGGGCGGCGCGTGACGGTCGTACCGCCAGGGCGGCCACCGCCGTGGGGTGCGGGCGCGGCACCAGGGACGTGTACGTCGACTCCGGGACCTCGGTCAGGAGCGCGTCCAGCGCGTCCCGTACGTCCGGCGCCAGTTCGTCGGCGAGCGCCAGCGTGGCCTCCCGGTCCACGACGACCGCGACCGGGACCTCGGCACCGAAGCGCACGGCGTGCTTGAGGGCATGGAAGCCGTCGAGCAGGACGGAGGTCTCGGCGAGCCGGTTCCAGGAGGTCAGGGTCATGCCGAAGAGCCTACGTGCGCGTGCGCGGGGTTCTCCGGGGGGCTGCGCGGGGCGGGGGGCTTCACCGGGTCGTCGCCGCGCCGCGCCGGGCCGGTCAGCCGGCCACGCGCTCGTGCGGCCAGGCCGCCGAGCCGGCGCAGGAACGACGTCGGCAGGAAGACCGCGTCCGCCGCGATCATCGCCAGGGAGAAGAACGGCAGGCCGAGCACGACCGCGATCACGGCGTGCTCGGTGATCATCGCCGCGAGCAGGACGTTCTTGACCCGCCGGTTGAACAGCGTGAACGGGAAGGCGACCTGCACGAGGACCGTGCCGTAGGTGATCAGCATGACCATGGTGCCGCTGGACGACAGCACGTCGGCGAGCGCGGGCCAGGGCGAGAAGTAGTCGAGGTGCAGCGGGTAGTAGACGGCGGTGCCGTCCTGCCAGCGCGAACCCTGGATCTTGTACCAGCCGGCGGTGGCGTAGATCAGACATGCCTCGGCCATGATTACCAGCAGGGCACCGTTGTGCACGACGTTGCCGATGACGTCCAGCAGGATGCGGGGCTCGGCGGTCCGCGCCCGGCGGCCCACGATCCACCACACGGCCGCGGCCGACCAGCTGATCCACAGGATCAACGGCACGGTCAGGTCGCCGTCGAGCCGGCCCGCCGCGGTCACCGCCACCAGCACCAGCCCGAACACGCTCCACAGGGCCGGACCCACCCGGTCCGGCGCCACGCGCTCACCGCGCGCGTGTGCCTCCCGCGCGCGCCGTGCCCGGCGCTCGTCCAGCGACCAGACCTGACCGCAGCGTGTGAAGACGAGGTAGACGCACATCAGATGCAGGACGTTGTCGCCGCCGTCGCCCATGAAGATGGACCGGTTCTGGAGCGAGAGCACGCCCACCATGAACAGCACGGACATCGCCCGGGTGCGCCAGCCGGCCAGCAGCAGCACGGCGGTCAGGACGGCGAAGACGTACAGCGTCTCGAACCAGAAACCGCCGCCGAACCACATCAGCGCGGTGAAGGAGCCGTTCGTCCCGATCAGCTGCTGGGCGAGGTCGAAGTCCCAGGGCCCTTCGGGGCCGTACAGCTCCTGCCGGTGCGGGAACTCCCGCAGCAGGAACAGCAGCCAGGTCGCGCTGAATCCGATGCGGATCACGGCCGTCTGATACGGGCCGAGGGCGGACTCCGTCACGCGGGCGATGGCGGAGGAGACCACGAGGGCGAAGCGGTTCACCGCGTGCCTCCCGTGCCGGTCCCGGCGGCGTCGGCGGCGGCCCGGTCCTTCGGCACCGACCACCAGGGCAGCACCCGGTAGCTCGGCTTGTCCGAGATCTGCTCCTCGCTCCACTTCGGCGGGGGCACATTGGTGGTGCGCGAGCGGACCTGGACGCGCTCGACGACACCGCGCTCGCCGGCCGCGTCCGCGCGGTCGAGCCGCAGCTCCACTATGCGCCGCAGATACGTCTCGGACAGAGCGCCCCGCAGACCCACCGGCCGGTTCTCGGTGTCGTGCGTGGCGACGAAGAAGTCCCAGGCCCGGCGCAGCTCGTTCTGCTGGGTGTGGCTGGGCAGCAGATTGCCGTCGATGGCCTCGCCGTCCTGAGCGGACAGGTCGTACCAGCCGGTCGTGCGCGTGCCGTCGCCTGCCGTGCCGACTTCGGCCCTGACCTGCACCGCGATGTTCTGCTGAAGCGGGTTGGGGGCGAACAGCTTCCAGTTCTGCTCGAACTCCGGATATATCCAGTCGTCGATCGCCCGACCGTGCTTCTTGGTGACCGTGTTCGGCGGCGCGACGTGCAGAAAGACCATCCCCGTGTGGACACAGACGACGATCGCGACCACCGCGACGGCGAGCGCGGCGACGATCTGGTACCGCAACGAGAGGGCGGCCACACCGGTGCGGGCCTCGGGTTCGGACGCGGGCGGCGGGACGGCGAGCGACGGCTCGGCGGGCGAGGCGGGCTGCGGCACGGGGGGCGGCTCCCGGTCCGGCCCGTGCCGGGCGGCCGAGCCTGCGTCGTACGCGTCCATCCTGCCCCGATTCCCGATTCCGGTCCGTCCTGCCTCAGCGCTCGCACGGGAACGGTACTCAGGCCGACCCGCCGGGCACAGCCCCTGCCGGGCCGTCGTTGCCCACACCTTACGGGGGCGCCGACAGGACCATTCCCTTCTTCTAGAACCTGTTCTATCTTGACGCACCGTCAGATCGCCGTGGGTGTGGAAGGGCAGGGACCGTGGACTTCACCTTCACCGAGGAGCAGCAGGCGGCGGCCGAGGCGGCGCGCGGAGTGTTCGCCGGGGTCGCGCCGGACGCGGTGCCCTCTCCCGCGCTCACCCCGGGCGCCGTCGCCGACACCTTCGACCGCCCCCTGTGGGACCGGCTCGCCGACGCGGACCTGCTGAGCCTGCTCCTCACCGAGGAGTACGGCGGCGCGGGCCTCGACGCCGTCGCGCTGTGCCAGGTGCTGCGCGAATCGGCGAAGGTGCTGGCCCGGGTGCCCCTGCTGGAGAGCAGCGCCGCGGCGGCCGCCGTCCAGGCGTACGGCGGCCCGGAACTGAAGGCCGACCTGCTGACCCGCGCCGGGCGCGGCGAGCTCGTGCTGACGGTCGCCGCGCACGGCCGCACCGGCCACGACCCGGCCGAGCTCGCCACGACCGCCCGACGGGACGGCTCCGGGTGGGTGCTGGACGGGGTGCAGACCGCGGTGGCCTGGGCGTACGACGCCGATCTCGCCGCCGTGCCGGCCCGTACGGACGCGGATCTGACCGTCCTCGCGCTGGTGCCACGCGATGCGGAGGGGGTCTCGCTCGCCGAACAGTTCTCGACCAGCGGGGAGCGGCTGGGGGAGCTGCGGCTGGAGTCGGTGCGGCTGACGGCGCGGGACGTCATCGACACCGAGGGCGCGTGGGAGTGGCTGCGCGAGCTGCTGGCCACGGGGACGTGTGCGCTGGCGCTCGGGCTGGGGGAGCGGGTGCTGGGGATGACGTCCGAGTACGCGAGCAAGCGGGAGCAGTTCGGGCATCCCATCGCCACGTTCCAGGCCGTCGCGGTGCAGTCCGCCGACCGCTTCATCGACCTGCGCGCGATGGAGGCCACCCTGTGGCAGGCCGCTTGGCGGATCACCTCGGGGGCACCGGGGGCACTGCCCGCCTCCGGGGACGTGGCCGTCGCCAAGATCTGGGCCTCGGAGGGCGTACGCCGGATCGTGCAGACCGCGCAGCATCTGCACGGCGGCTTCGGCGCCGACGTCGACTACCCGCTGCACCGGTACCACGCCTGGGCCAAGCACCTGGAACTGGCACTCGGCCCGGCAGCGGCACACGAGGAAGCGCTGGGGGACCTGCTGGCGGCGCATCCGCTGGGCTGACGGACGGGCACCGGGCGCCCTGCGCCGCGGAAGTCAGCTCTCCTACAGCACGAACCCGGGCCGGCCCTCGTCGTTCACGACGGGGCGTCCGGCCGCCGCCCACACCTGCATGCCGCCGTCGACGTTCACGGCGTCGATGCCCTGCTGGACCAGGTACATCGCTACCTGCGCCGAGCGGCCGCCGGAGCGGCAGATCACGTTGACGCGGCCGTCCTGCGGGGCGGCCTCGGTCAGCTCGCCGTAGCGGGCCACGAACTCGCTGATGGGAATGTGCAGTGCGCCATCGGCATGGCCCGCCTGCCATTCGTCGTCCTCACGGACGTCCAGAAGGAAGTCGTCGTCCTTGAGATCGGTGACCTCGACGGTGGGCACGGCAGATCCGAAATTCATGACTCCGACGCTACCTGACGGGTGCCGGTCGGTCGGTGGCTAGCCGAGCAATGCCGCCAGCTCCGCTTCCCGTGCCGCGACCTGGGCCAGCAGCTGATCGGCGATCTCGTCGAGAAGACGGTCCGGGTCGTCCGGGGCGAGCCGGAGCATCGCGCCGATCGCGCTCTCCTCCAGGTCCTTCGCGACCAGCGTCAGCATCTCCTTGCGCTGGGCCAGCCATTCGAGGCGGGCGTAGAGCTCCTCGCTGGGAGTCGGGCCCTGCTCCGCGGGCGCGGGCCCCGCGGCCCACTCCACGGCCAGCTCCCGCAGCAGCGTCTCGTCGCCACGGGCGTAGGCGGCGTTGACCCGGGTGATGAACTCCTCGCGCCTGGCCCGCTCGGTCTCCTCCTGCGCGAGGTCGGGGTGGGCCTTGCGGGCCAGCTCGCGGTAGAGCTTGCGGGCCTCGTCGCTCGGGCGCACCCGCTGCGGGGGCTGTACCGGCTGATCCGTGAGCATCGCCGCGGCCTCCGGGAACAGCCCGTCGCCGTCCATCCAGCCGTGGAACAACTCCTCGACGCCGGGCATCGGCATCACCCGGGCACGGGCCTCGTCGGCCTTGCGGATGTCCTCGGGGTCACCGGTACGGGCGGCGACGGCCTCGGCGATCCGGGCGTCCAGCTCGTCGAGGCGGGTGTACATCGGGCCGAGCTTCTGGTGGTGCAGCCGGGAGAAGTTGTCGACCTCGACCCGGAAGGTCTCCACCGCGATCTCGTACTCGATCAGCGCCTGCTCGGCGGCCCGCACGGCCCGCTCCAGCCGCGCCTCGGGCCGCTCGGCCGGTTCCTCCACCGCCCGCACGGCTTCCTCAGCCGACTCCACGGCTTCTCCGGCCGACTCCACGGCTTCTGCGGCCGGCTGAGTGGGGGTTTCTGCCGTCTCTGCGGCTTCTCCGGCCGATTCCCCGGCTGTTTCCGCCGCCTCGGCGGCCGTCACCCGCGCCTCACCACCCGGCTCGGCTCCGCCGACGGGCACCTCGGCACCGTACGGCGCCCCCTCACCAGCGGGCTCGGCCTGGGACTGCTCAGCTTCCGGCGTCATCACCCGCCCAGCGTAGGCCACACCGGGCCCGGCCCTTCGAACACCGGCATCACCACGGACGCCGGGCCGGCGGCACGGACCCGTCGGCCGGCCGTTGCCTCCGGGGAAGGCGTCCGTCACGGGCCGGTCTGCCTCCGTCATGGGCCGGTCTGCCTCCGTCACGGGCCGGGAGGCGTCCGTCACGGGCCGGGGTGCCTCCGTCACGGGCCGGGCTGTCTCCGTCATAGGCACGTGGCGCACGCCGTACGCCGGGAAGCCTCGGTCGCGAGCCGGGCGACGTCCTCCGCGAGCGCGGCGAGCCCGTGCGGCGTCGCGGTGCCGTCACCATGGATCGACCACACCCCGACCGGAACTCCTGCTGCCCCGGACATACGCCGGCTGCCCCGGACATACGCCGGACGGCGTCGGTCCCGCGTCGCAAGGCGTCCGTCACACGCCCATCTCCGCCGCGATACGCCCGTCCCGCACCGCCGTCACGAGTTCGGCGTGGTCCGCCTCCGTGCGGTCGGCGTAGGTGACGGCGAACTCGGCGATGGCTGCGTCCAGTTCCTCGTTCTTCCCGCAGTAGCCCGCGATCAGACGGGGGTCGGCGCTGTGCGAGTGGGCGCGGGCCAGGAGGGCGCCGGTCATGCGGGCGTAGTCGTCTATCTGGTCGGCGGCCAGCGCGGCCGGGTCGACGCTGCCCTTTCGGTTGCGGAACTGGCGGACCTGGAAGGGGAGTCCGTCGACCGTCGTCCAGCCGAGCAGGATGTCGCTGACGACCTGCATGCGCTTCTGGCCGAGGACCACGCGCCGCCCCTCGTGGTCCGCGCCGGGCGCCTCGAAGCCGGCCGTCACCAGATGCGGGACGAGGGCGGAGGGGCGGGCCTCCTTCACCTGGAGGACCAGCGGCTCGCCACGGTGGTCCAGCAGCAGGACCACGTAGGAGCGGGTGCCCACGCTGCCGGTGCCGACCACGCGGAACGCCACGTCGTGCACCGCGTGCCGGGACAGCAGGGGGTGGCGGTCCTCGGAGAGAGTCGTGACGTAGCTCTCCAGCGACGCGGCCACCACGGCCGCCTCCTCGTCCGGCACCCGGCGCAGCACCGGCGGAGCGTCGACGAAGGCGCGACCACCGTCCTCGGTAGGCGCCGTCGACTTCGCGGCGAAGCGCCCGCTGGTGTTGGCCCGCGCCTTCTCCGCGACCCGCTCCAGCGTGCCGAGCAGGTCATGGGCGTCGGTGTGGGAGACCAGTTCCTCGTCCGCGATCGCGTTCCACGCGTCCAGCACCGGGAGCTTGGCCAGCAGCCGCATGGTGCGCCGGTAGGAACCGACGGTGTCGTGCGCGGCCTTGCGGCACTTGTCCTCGTCGGCGCCCGCCTCCCGGCCCGCGAGCACGAGCGAGGTGGCGAGCCGCTTGAGGTCCCATTCCCAGGGGCCGTACAGCGTCTCGTCGAAGTCGTTCAGATCGATGACCAGGCCGCCGCGTGCGTCGGCGTACAGGCCGAAATTCGCCGCGTGCGCGTCGCCGCAGATCTGGGCGCGGATCCGGGTCATGGGCGTGCGGGCGAGGTCGTAGGCCATGAGCCCGGCCGAGCCGCGCAGGAACGCGAAGGGCGTCGCCGCCATCCTGCCGACCCTTATCGGGGTGAGCTCGGTGAGCCGGCCGAGGTTGGACTCCTCGACGGCGGCCACGGCGCCGGGGCGGGAGGCGTCCAGGTCGAACACCGCGTGCTCGGCGCGCGGTACCCGCTTGCGCAGCGCCTTGCCCTCCTCCTTCGGCGATCCACCGCCGGGCCACTCGGCGAACCCCTGCACGCGCGGCAGCCGTCGCGCCGCCGATGCCGTGCGCTCCCCGGACTCCGACGCCGCCACAGCCGCCTCCGCCGCCTCCGCCGCCACAGCCTCGGCACCGACCTCGGTCATACCGACCGCCTCCCCCGCTCACACACGAACATCAACTCGTGCCGACGTTACAACCGGTGGCCGGAGCGCGTCAGACCCTGTGGACAACTCCGCGGATGTGGAAAACCCGCTCGGCGGCGCCGACTGTGCGCAGTCAGGGCAGCGCCCGGCCCGCCCGCCCCGGCAACGACCTTCAGCAGCCCCCCGGCCGCTCCCCGTCCCCCAGGTACTTCTTCGCCCACCCGCCCAGCTCGGCCAGCGCGGGCTCCAGTGCCGCCCCCGACTCCGTCAGCCGGTACACCACCCGCAACGGCGGCCCCTCGTAGACCTCACGCACCACCAGCCCCGCCGCGGCGAGCTCGGTGAGCCGGTCGGAGAGCATGCGCTCGCTGATGCCGGGGATCGCCCGGCGCAGGGCGACGAAGTAGGCGGGGCCCGCGGTCAGGACGGACACGATCGGGCCGGTCCAGCGCTTTCCGAGCAGCTGGAAGACGCGGTTGATCCCCTCGTCGACCCGCTTGCACTGCGCCACGTCGTGACTCTGCTCACCCGCCATGCCCTTCAGGGTACTGCCTTGCAGTACGGGGATGAAAAAAAGTAAGCGACTGTGTTATCCATAGTCGAGTACGAACTTTTAGTTCCTGCGGACAGGTGCGTCCCGGTACACGGATGGCCCCTGCCCGCTCCCGTCCTCCCTGGAGACCCCCATGGCCACGCTCCTGCACATCGACTCCTCGGTCTTCTCGACCGACGCCTCCTCCTCCCGCGCCGTCACCGACGCCTTCCGGCGCATCTGGCAGGAGCAGCACCCCGAGGGCACGGTGATCCACCGCGACCTCGCCGCGCAGCCGGTGCCGCACATCGACGCCCACTCCCACACCGCCGGCTTCTCCGATCCGGCGACGCACACCCCGGAGCAGGCAGCCGCCTTCGCCGAGCGCGTGAAGCTGATCGAGGAGCTGGAGAGCGCGGACGCCGTGCTGATCGGCGCCCCGATGTACAACCTGACGATCCCGTCGACCCTGAAGGCCTACCTGGACAACGTGGTGCTGATGGGCCGCACCGCGGGCGACGCCCAGTCGATCAAGGGCACTCCGGTCACCGTCGTCGCCAGCCGCGGCGGCGCGTACGGTCCGGGCACCCCGCGCGAGGGCTACGAGTACGTGCAGAACTACCTGTCGGCGATCCTGGCCGACTTCCTCGGCGCCGACCTCGACTTCATCGTCCCGGAGCTGACGATGGCCCCGGCCAACCCCGCGATGGCCGAGCTGGTCCCCCTCTTCGAGGCCTCCCGTGAGCGCGCCCTCGACGAGGCCGCCACGAAGGCCAAGCAGCTGGCACAGAAGCTCGCGGCGTAACAAAGCCGAGCAGCCGGCCCAGAAGCTCGCGGTCTGACGCCGACCGGCCGGCCCACCCGAGCGCATCGGCCGCTCGGACGGCCGCACCAGCAGCTCGGACTGCCGCACACACGCGTGGAGCCCCGCAACGCCACAGCGGGGCTCCACGCACGCGTAGCGGCCGATCGGCGTCGACGCCTCCCCCGTTCCCCTACGGCGCCGGGCCTACCCCGGAGCCACCGCCGCCCCGCACAGGTCCCGGCCCCTTTCGGCCCCGCCCCCGCCCACGCCCGAACCCCCCGGCACAATCACCGCATGCATGCGATCTCAGTCGTCCTCGTCGCGCTCATGGCGCTGCTGCACGCCTACATCCTGGTGCTGGAGATGTTCCTGTGGCAGCGCGGCCCGGGCCGCAGCCTCTCCGGCTTCGATGCCGAGCTGGCCCGCGCCACCGCACCGCTGGCCGCGAACCAGGGCCTCTACAACGGCTTCCTGGCCGCGGGCCTGGTCTGGGGGCTGATCGCCGACGACCCGACCGGTCGCCAGGTCCAGATCTTCTTCCTGTCCTGCATCGTCGTCGCCGGCGTCTACGGCGCGGCCACCGCCAACCGCCGCATCCTCTTCGTCCAGGCCCTGCCCGCGGCCGTGACGCTCGCCACGGTCGTCGCGGCGGGCTGAGCCACCGGCCCGGCACTCGGCCCGTGCCGTGACCTGAGAGCTTCATCACAGGTCACGGCGCCAAGACGCCCTGTCGCGAGGGTGGTGGACAGCACAACGTGGCGAACACAACAGAAGAGGCGGCATCGTGTTTACGATGCCGCCTCTTCGAGAGTGCGCGAGGGGGGAGTTGAACCCCCACGCCCTTGCGGGCACTGGAACCTGAATCCAGCGCGTCTGCCTATTCCGCCACCCGCGCATTGAGTGTGTCCTCGGGGCTTTTCCTTGCGGTCCGGCGCCTTCCGACACCCAGAACATTAGCACGGCGGCCAGGGTCGGTTCACATCCCTTATCCGCAGGCAGCCGCCCGGCCAGGCCCGTGCCAGGCCCGTGCCAGGACCGCGCCGGGCCCGTGCGGGCGCCCACCAGCGCAGTCGGCGACCGCCCCCGCACTCCGACCGATCCGGCGGGCCCCGCGCTCCGTATCAGGGAGTACCTGTTCACGTATCAACCTCGTACCGGTCCTGGGCATCTCCCCAGAAGCCGGTCGGGGTCCACAGTCAGGTGCGGGACACTGGTCTGCGGCCGCCTCTACGATCCATGGCAAGACTGTGCCTTCGAGGAGTTCGAAGGGGAGCTCCGCAGGGAACTTCGAGGGCGTCGACACCCGTCGACCGGGCCGACAGGGGGAACCAGCCGATTGACCGGCGCGTGGATACGATCAGTAAGCAGTACCAGGTAAGGCAGTGCCCGCCCGGCGGGATGCAGGACGAAGCAGGCTACGGAGGAGGTGCCCCATGGGAGTCCTGAAGAAGTTCGAGCAGCGTCTCGAAGGTCTGGTCAACGGCACCTTCGCCAAGGTGTTCAAGTCCGAGGTCCAGCCCGTGGAGATCGCCGGCGCGCTCCAGCGCGAGTGCGACAACAACGCGACGATCTGGAACCGCGACCGGACCGTCGTACCCAATGACTTCATCGTGGAGCTGAGCACGCCGGACTTCGAGCGGCTGAGCCCCTACTCGGGCCAGCTCGGCGACGAGCTCGCCGGCATGGTCCGCGACTACGCCAAGCAGCAGCGCTACACCTTCATGGGCCCGATCAAGGTCCACCTGGAGAAGGCCGACGATCTCGACACCGGCCTGTACCGCGTGCGCAGCCGAACGCTCGCCGGCTCCACCGATCAGCAGGGCCCGCAGGCCGCCGCCCCGGCCGGGCGGCCCGGCGGCGCCCAGGGCGGCTACGGCTACCCGCAGCCCGCCGCGCCCGCCGGCGCCCCGCCCATGCCGCCGTCGCCGCCGCCCGGCGGACGCCCCGGCGGCTACGGCTACCCGCAGCCCGCGGGCGGCCAGCGTCCTCCCGCCGCACCCGCGGCAGGCGGCCGCACCCGCTACTGGATCGAGATCAACGGCACCCGCCATCAGATCTCCCGCGCCACGCTCGTGCTGGGCCGCAGCACCGACGCCGACGTGCGGATCGACGACCCCGGCGTCTCGCGCCGGCACTGCGAGATCCGGACCGGAACGCCCTCGACGATCCAGGATCTCGGGTCCACCAACGGCATCGTGGTGGACGGGCAGCACACCACCCGCGCTACGCTCCGCGACGGCTCGCGGATCGTCGTGGGCAGCACCACCATCATTTACCGGCAAGCCGAAGGGTGAAGCGGGGGCAATGTCAGAGCTGACCCTCACGGTCATGCGGCTGGGTTTCCTGGCCGTACTGTGGCTGTTCGTGATCGTGGCCGTGCAGGTCATCCGCAGCGACCTGTTCGGTACGCGTGTCACCCAGCGCGGGTCCAGGCGAGAGGCCGGACGGCAGCAGCAGGCTGCCCGGCAGGCAGCGGCACCCCCGCAGCAGCGCGGCCAGCAGAGCGGCGGCCGGCAGCGCCGTAACGCTCCCTCGAAGCTGGTCGTGTCCGAGGGCACCCTGACCGGCACCACCGTCGCGCTCCAGGGCCAGACCATCACCCTGGGCCGGGCGCACGACAGCACGATCGTGCTGGACGACGACTACGCCTCCAGCAGGCATGCCAGGATCTACCCGGACCGCGACGGCCAGTGGATCGTCGAGGACCTGGGCTCCACCAACGGCACGTACCTCGACCGAACGCGGCTCACGACCCCGACACCGATTCCGCTGGGCGCGCCGATCCGCATCGGCAAGACCGTCATCGAGCTGCGGAAGTAGTACGACAATGAGCGAGCGGAGCGAGCACGCAGCGGTGGCCCACACCAAGGGCCCCGGCGCGCTCCCGACCGGAGGGTGGGCACCGTGCGGATGTACCCGGAGCCGACGGGCGAGGTGCGCATGAGTCTGTCACTGCGCTTCGCCGCCGGATCGCACAAAGGCATGATCCGGGAGGGCAACGAGGACTCCGGATACGCCGGGCCCCGCCTGCTCGCCATCGCCGACGGCATGGGCGGCGCGGCCGCGGGCGAGGTCGCCTCCTCCGAGGCGATCTCCACCATCGTCGCCCTCGACGACGACGTCCCCGGCTCCGACATCCTCACCTCGCTCGGCACGGCCGTGCAGCGCGCCAACGACCAGCTGCGCTCGATGGTCGAGGAGGACCCCCAGCTGGAGGGCATGGGCACCACGCTCACCGCCCTGCTGTGGACCGGGCAGCGCCTCGGCCTCGTGCACGTCGGCGACTCGCGCGCCTACCTGCTGCGCGACGGCGTCCTCACCCAGATCACGCAGGACCACACCTGGGTGCAGCGGCTCGTCGACGAGGGCCGCATCACCGAGGAGGAGGCGACCACACATCCGCAGCGCTCGCTGCTGATGCGCGCGCTGGGCAGCGGCGACCATGTCGAGCCCGACCTGTCGATCCGTGAAGTCCGCGCCGGCGACCGGTACTTGATCTGCTCCGACGGCCTGTCCGGCGTCGTGTCCCACCAGACCCTGGAGGACACCCTCGCCAGCTACCAGGGCCCGCAGGAGACCGTGCAGGAGCTCATCCAGCTCGCGCTGCGCGGTGGCGGCCCCGACAACATCACGGTGATCGTCGCGGACGTCCTCGACC
This sequence comes from Streptomyces sp. bgisy027, assembly GCF_057710365.1. Classification (NCBI taxonomy): domain Bacteria; kingdom Bacillati; phylum Actinomycetota; class Actinomycetes; order Kitasatosporales; family Streptomycetaceae; genus Streptomyces; species Streptomyces sp. bgisy027. Next base: position 73,709 of record NZ_JBYIVZ010000030.1, on the reverse strand, counting down.
TGGACACCGGCGACACCCTCGCCGGGCAGCTGTCCGACACCCCGGTCGTGGTCGGCGCGGTCGCCGAGAACCAGCCGCACCACCTGCACGACAACGGCATCATGCAGACGCCGGCGGGACGCGCCTCCGGGCTCGGCCGCCAGGTGCCCGGACAGGGCGGCGGGGGCGGCGAGTTCGGCCCGCCCGGCTCCGGCGACACCACCGGGTACGCCCCGGCGGGCGGCTTCGGGGACTACACCGACGACGACTTCGTCAAGCCCCGCAAGGGCCGCAAGTGGCTGAAGAGATCCTTCTACTCGGTCCTCGCGCTCGCCGTCATCGGCGGCGGGCTGTACGGCGGCTGGCGCTGGACGCAGACGCAGTACTACGTCGGCACGAACGAGGAACACGTCGCCCTGTACCGCGGGATCAGCCAGGACCTGGCCTGGGTCTCGCTCTCGAAGGTGGAGAAGGACCACCCCGAGATCGAACTCAAGTACCTGCCGCCCTACCAGCAGAAGCTCGTCGAGGCGACCATCGCCGAGGGCGGTCTGAAGGACGCCCAGGCGAAGATCGACGAACTCCAGCTCCAGGCCACCGCGTGCAAGAAGCGTGCCGAGCAGCAGGCTGCCCAGAGCGAGCAGAACGCCAAGACCGGTGAGGGCGAGGCCGGAGGTACCACGGGAACCACCCGTACCTCTCTTACGTCCAAGGCGACATCGACGCCGAATCCGTCGGCGTCGGGCAAGCCCCCGTCCTCGTCCCCCTCCACCTCCCCGACACCGACTGCGACGCCAAGCCCCGGCCCCACACTCTCGGAGGAAGAGCAGAAGGTCGTTTCGAACTGCGGTACGCAGTAGGCAAGCCGCGAGAGGCCCCGTCACATCCATGAGCGGTACTAATTCAACTCAGCACTCGCCGACGCATCACACGTCCACGATCGGCGCGATCGGCGCGCCGAGCAGGCGCAACACCGAGTTGGTGTTGCTGGCGTTCGCGGTCGTCATCCCGGTCTTCGCCTATGCCAACGTGGGCCTGGCGATGAACGACGAGGTCCCGGCCGGCCTGCTCGGCTACGGCCTCGGGCTCGGCCTCCTGGCAGGCATCGGCCACCTCGCCGTACGCAAGTTCGCGCCGTACGCGGACCCGCTGATGCTGCCGCTGGCCACCCTGCTGAACGGGCTCGGCCTGGTCGCGATCTGGCGCCTGGACCAGTCGAAGCGACTGAGCAACTACGCCGACGCCGCACCGCGACAGCTGTTGTACTCGGCGCTCGGCGTCGCCCTGCTCGTGGCCGTGCTGATCTTCCTCAAGGACCACCGCGTCCTGCAGCGCTACACGTACATCTCGATGGCCGGCGCGCTGTTCCTGCTGATCCTGCCGCTCGTGCCCGGGCTCGGCGCGAACATCTACGGCGCCAAGATCTGGATCAACATCCCCGGCCTGGGCACGGTCCAGCCCGGTGAGTTCGCGAAGATCGTCCTCGCGGTGTTCTTCGCCGGCTACCTCATGGTCAAAAGAGACGCCTTGGCCCTGGCCAGCCGCCGTTTCATGGGCCTTTACCTGCCGCGCGGCCGCGACCTCGGTCCGATCCTCGTCGTCTGGGTCATCTCGATCCTCATCCTGGTCTTCGAGACCGACCTCGGAACGTCCCTGCTGTTCTTCGGGATGTTCGTCATCATGCTGTACGTCGCCACCGAGCGGACCAGCTGGATCGTCTTCGGTCTGCTGATGTCCGCGGTCGGTGCCGTCGGTGTGGCGAGCTTCGAGCCGCACATCCAGACGCGTGTGCAGGCCTGGCTCGACCCGGCGCGCGAGTTCCAGCTCAGCCGCGCCGGCGTCCAGGACGGCATCCTCCACTCCGAGCAGGCCATGCAGGCCCTGTGGGCCTTCGGCTCCGGCGGCACCCTCGGCACCGGTCTCGGCCAGGGCAACTCCGACCTCATCGGCTTCGCCGCCAACTCCGACTTCATCCTCGCCACCTTCGGCGAGGAGCTGGGCCTGGCAGGCGTCATGGCGATCCTGCTGCTCTACGGGCTGATCGTCGAGCGCGGTGTGCGTACGGCCCTGGCGGCCCGCGACCCGTTCGGCAAGCTGCTCGCCGTCGGCCTGTCCGGCGCCTTCGCCCTCCAGGTCTTCGTCGTGGCCGGCGGTGTCATGGGCCTCATCCCGCTGACCGGTATGACGCTGCCCTTCGTCGCGTACGGCGGTTCCTCCGTCATCGCCAACTGGGCGCTGATCGGGATCCTGCTGCGCATCAGCGACACCGCACGCCGACCCGCGCCCGCCCCCGCGCCCAACCCCGACGCCGAGATGACCCAGGTGGTCCGTCCGTGAACAAGCCCCTACGCCGGATCGCGATCTTCTGCGGACTCCTCGTCCTGGCTCTGCTCATCCGCGACAACTGGATCCAGTACGTCCAGGCCGACGAGCTGAGGACGGACAAGGCCAACCGCCGCGTCACCATCGAGCGCTACGGCACCCCGCGCGGCAACATCATCGTCGACGGCAAGGCCATCACCGGCTCGAAGGAGACCTCGGGCACCGACTTCAAGTTCAAGCGCACCTACACCAACGGCCCCATGTGGGCCCCCGTCACCGGCTACGCCTCGCAGGCCTTCGGCGCCAACCAGCTGGAGTCCATCGAGGACGGCATCCTCACCGGCAACGACGACCGGCTGTTCTTCCGCAACACCCTCGACATGCTCACGGGCAAGGAGAGGGAGGGCGGCAATGTGGTCACCACCCTCAACGCCGCCGCGCAGAAAGCCGCGTACGAAGGTCTGAAGGACCGCGGCAAGGGCGCGGTCGTGGCCCTGGAGCCGTCCACCGGCAAGATCCTGGCGCTGGCGTCCTTCCCGTCGTACGACCCCTCGTCCTTCGCCGGCAACTCCACGTCGACCGACTCCAAGGCGTGGACGGCGCTCCAGAAGAAGAACAACCCCGACGACCCGATGCTCAACCGGGCGCTGCGTGAGGTCTACCCGCCCGGCTCGACCTTCAAGGTCGTCACCGCGGCCGCGGCTCTGGAGCACGGGCTGTACACGGACGCCGACGCGAAGACGGACTCGCCGGACCCGTGGGTCATGGAGGGCACCACCACCAAGCTGCCGAACGAGGGCAACATCCCCTGCAAGAACGCGACCCTGCGCGTCGCCCTGCAGTACTCCTGCAACACCGTCTTCGGCAAGGTCGGCTCCGACCTCGGCAACGACAAGATGCTGGAGACGGCCAAGAAGTTCGGCTTCACCGAGGAGCAGTTCACCCCGACCCGCACCAGCGCGTCGGTCTTCTCCGACGACATGAACCCCTCGCAGACGGCCCTGTCCTCCATCGGCCAGTTCAACACCGCCGCGACGCCGCTCCAGATGGCCATGGTCGCCTCGGCCATCGCCAACAACGGCACGCTGATGAAGCCGTACATGGTCGACGAGCTCCAGACCAACAACCTCGACGCCATCGAGAGGACCGACCCGGAGGAGATGAGCAAGCCGCTGTCGGCGGAGAACGCTCAGAAGCTCCAGTCGATGATGGAGACGGTCGTCGAGGACGGCACCGGCAAGAACGCTCAGATCAGCGGCGCGAAGGTGGGCGGCAAGACCGGTACCGCCCAGCACGGTGTGGACAACAGCGAGAACCCCTACGCGTGGTTCATCTCCTACGCCAAGCTCGACGACGGCAGCGCCCCGGTGGCCGTGGCCGTCGTCGTGGAGGACCAGAACGCGGTCCGCGACGACATCTCCGGTGGCGGCCTCGCCGCGCCCATCGCCAAGAGCGTGATGGAGGCGGTCATCAAGAGCAAGAAGTGAACCTGCTCACGTCCCCTTCACATCGGTGCACGTTGCGATACCGGTCCTGTATCGGGTTACGGGCTTGGCCAGGTCACACAAGATGAGCCGGGTACGGTATGCCCGGACGGCACACCGCCCCACCCACAAGGGTGAGGTCGGGACCGACGGAGAGGGCTGGTAGGTAGCTTATGGAAGAGCCGCGTCGCCTCGGCGGCCGGTACGAGCTGGGCCAGGTGCTCGGCCGTGGTGGCATGGCGGAGGTCTACCTCGCGCATGACACCCGGCTCGGCCGCACCGTGGCGGTGAAGACGCTGCGCGCGGACCTCGCGCGCGACCCGTCCTTCCAGGCCCGCTTCCGCCGGGAGGCCCAGTCGGCCGCCTCGCTCAACCATCCCGCGATCGTGGCGGTCTACGACACGGGTGAGGACTACATCGACAACGTGTCGATCCCGTACATCGTCATGGAGTACGTGGACGGCTCGACGCTCCGTGAGCTGCTTCACTCCGGCCGCAAGCTCCTGCCGGAGCGCGCCATGGAGATGACGATCGGCATCCTCCAGGGTCTGGAGTACGCCCACCGCAGCGGCATCGTCCACCGAGACATCAAGCCGGCGAACGTCATGCTGACGCGCAACGGCCAGGTCAAGGTGATGGACTTCGGCATCGCCCGCGCCATGGGCGACTCCGGCATGACGATGACGCAGACCGCGGCCGTGATCGGCACCGCTCAGTACCTCTCGCCGGAGCAGGCGAAGGGCGAGCAGGTCGACGCGCGGTCGGACCTGTACTCCACCGGCTGTCTGCTGTACGAGCTCCTGACGGTGCGGCCCCCCTTTGTGGGCGACTCCCCGGTGGCCGTGGCGTACCAGCACGTACGGGAAGAGGCCCAGGCCCCGTCGGTCTTCGACCCCGAGATCACGCCCGAGATGGACGCGATCGTGTTGAAGGCCCTGACGAAGGACCCCGACTACCGCTACCAGTCGGCCGACGAGATGCGTGCCGACATCGAGGCGTGCCTCGACGGCCAGCCCGTCGCCGCCACCGCGGCCATGGGTTCCGTGGGCTACGGCGGCTACCCGGACGACCAGCCGACCACGGCCCTGCGCTCCGCGGACGCGGGCGCCACGTCGATGCTGCCGCCGATGAACCCGGACGACGGTGGCTACGGCTACGACGACCGCCCGGACCGGCGCCGCCAGAAGAAGTCCAACACCTCGACGATACTGCTGGCGGTCGCGGCCGTGCTGGTTCTCGTCGGCGCGGCCCTCATCGGCAAGTGGATGTTCGACGGGGAGAGCCCGAGCAACTCGACTGCGCCCGTCCCGAGTCTCGTTGGCGAGACCGAGGAGAGTGCCAGGGGGTTGCTCGACAACAGCGAACTCAAGATGGGCACGGTCGTAAAGAAGGAGTGCGAGAACCAGCCCGCGGGCAAGATCTGCGAGCAGGATCCGCAGGCATCCAAGAAGGTCAAGAAGGGCTCCACAGTCAACATCGTGGTGTCGACCGGTGCGCCGAAGGTGTCGGTGCCGGACGTGGAGGGCCTGCCCTACGAGAAGGCCAAGTCCGACCTCGAGGACAAGGGCTTCGACGTCCAGCGCAAGACCGAGGAGTCCGACCGCAATCCCGGCGTCGTCATCAGCCAGGACCCCGAGGGCGGCACGGAGCAGGAGAAGGGCAGCACCATCACCCTCACCGTCGCCAAGGAGAAGGAGCAGTCCACTGTTCCGGACGTCCTCGGCAAGACGTGTGACGAGGCGAAGGCCCAGATGGAGGCCAACGACCTGACCGGCACCTGCGCCGAGGTGGAGACCCAGGACCCGAACCAGGTCGGCAAGGTCATCTCGACCTCTCCGGCAGCGGGCACCCAGGCCGACAAGGGCGACACGGTGACCATCCAGATCGGCAAGCAGGCCCAGCAGAAGACCCCGGTGCCGAGCGTCGTGGGTCAGACGGTGGGCCAAGCCAAGCAGACTCTGGCGGCGGCCGGCTTCAACAACATCCAGTTCGCCAACGGCAGTGACCAGAGCGACACTGCCTTCGTCACGGACCAGGACCCCAAGGGCAACAAGCAGGTCGACGACCCGGCGAACACCCAGGTCACGCTGACCACCGTGGGCTTCGGCAACAACGGTGGGAACAACGGCGGCGGCGACAGCGACGGCCAGATCTTCGGTGGCGCGACGGGGACATCAGCCCGCACAAACGACTGACGCTTCGATCTCACGTGAATGTCCCCGGTCACTCCAAGAGTGACCGGGGACATTCACTGCCCGTCTTGAGCCGCCGAGCTCAGGTTCCTGAGATCAGCCCCTGGAGTGCGGCCTTCGTCAAGTGCTGGGGCCCGTTCCGTTGAGTTGCCAGGTCACCGCGCCTTTCCCGTCGTCGGCCACGTCATAGACGATCCTGCCGTCCGAACTCATCCCCGAGGTGTTGGCCGAGCGCCACGTGCAGGTGATGGTCAGGCTGCCGGAGCGGCTTCCGTTGATTCCCGGGTAGCCCGTCTCGCTGCACTTGTTGACGTCGTTCTTCTGGACCCACGTCGTGATGTTGAAGTTGTTGAACTTCGTGCCGCAGCAGTGGGCGCCGCCGCCGGTGACCCACCACCGGAGCACCATCACACTCTGGTAGAAGCCGGTCTCGTCGTAGAGGCAGAGTGTCGGCTGGATGGTCACATCGGTCTTCCTGGGGAGATCGATGTTCCGGGCCGCAGGCTGCGCGGAGTCCACGTAGTCACTGGCGGGGCAGTAGGAGGAAGCACTCGCCGTCGGTGCCGTCACCAGCATCTGCCCGAAGGCCACCGCCAGCATGGCTATCGCTGTCAGCAAGGCGCCTCTCTTACGGCCCGCCTTGGTCGCTCTACTCAATGATCCCCCATCTCGGTCGGTCGAACATAAATACGATCGTGCTTAGTATGTACACGCCAAAGGGACAGAGCCACCAGATTTGGTGACCGAGACAGAGATCACTACTAATGGTGTTCATGCCCTTACACCGCTGGGCCCGAGGTCGAGGTAAAGGTGGAGAGATCAGCCGCGCAGCTCCGCCGGCAACGTCCGCTCCTCGTCCACCTTCTCCACCCGCTCCAGTTCCCCCCACACCACATACCGGTACCGGCTCGTGTACACCGGCGTGCACGTCGTCAGCGTGATGTAGTGCCCCGCCTTCCTCTTCCCCGATTCCTCCGGGACCCCGGAAAGGACCTTCACGTTGTACTTCGAGGTCTCCGGAAGGACGGCGTAGACCTTGTAGACGTACCACTCGTCCTTCGTCTCGAAGACGATCGGGTCGCCCTTCTCGAGCTTGTGGATGTTGTGGAACTTCGCGCCGTGGCCGTCCCGGTGCGCCGCGAGGGAGAAGTTCCCCTTCTTGTCCGAGGTCGGCAGGGTCGCCTTGACGGGGTCGGTGTAGTAGCCGGCGACGCCGTCGTTGAGGATCTTCGACGTCGTGCCCTTCTCGACCAGGATCTCGCCCTTGGTCATCGCGGGCACGTGCAGGAAGCCGATGCCGTTCTTGGCGTCGAACTCGGCGGGACGGCCGGAGTCCTCGTCCTGGTGGGCCCAGATGTCACGGACCTTGTCGGCCTGTTTGTCCGCCGCCCGGTCGGCGATGACGTTCGTCCACCACAGGGAGTAGACGACGAACAGGCCCAGCACCAGGCCCGCCGTGATGAGGAGTTCCCCGAAGACGCTGACCGCCATCGCGATCCGGCCCATGCCCCGACGGCGAGCCGGGGGCGCGTTGGTTTCCTCTGGTGCGCCTTCGGTAGTCGCTGCCACGTTCATCGGGGTCCTCCGTGGATGCCCCGGCCTTCAGACCGGGAAGGAAACGTACTCCTGCAGAACAGGGCGGGGAGAGCCGAGACGCCGCCAGGACGATTCGGTGTCCACCACTGACATTCCGTCAGGCGTTCACAAGTTGACATGATAGTTTGTGAGCCATGCCCACTCATGTGAAGCGGGCGTTCAAGTACCGCTTCTACCCGACAGATGCGCAGGCAGCCGAGCTGTCGCGTACGTTCGGGTGCGTGCGGAAGGTCTACAATCTGGCGCTCTCGGCACGTACTGAGGCGTGGGCGCTGCGGCAGGAACGGGTCAACTACAACGCGACGTCGGCGATGCTGACGGCGTGGAAGCACACTGAGGAACTCGCATTCCTCAACGATGTCTCCTCCGTCCCGCTCCAGCAGTGCCTGAGGCACTTGCAGGCCGCGTTCACCCACTTCTTCGCCAAGCGGGCCAAGTACCCGCGGTTCAAGTCGAGGAAGAGGTCCCGCAAATCGGCGGAGTACACCTCCAGCGCGTTCCGGTTCCGGAACGGAGAGCTGACCCTGGCCAAGATGACGGAACCGCTGGACATCGTATGGTCCCGTCCCCTCCCGGAAGGCGCGTCGCCGTCCACGGTGACCGTGTCCCAGGACGCCGCGGGCCGCTGGTACGTGTCCCTGCTGTGCGAGGATCCGTCCGTCAAACCGCTCCCGGCCACCGGCACGGCGATCGGTGTGGATGCCGGGCTCGACCACCTGCTGACCCTGTCGACCGGAGAGAAGATCGCCAATCCCCGGCATGAGCGGCGTGACCGCAACCGCCTGGCCAAAGCCCAGCGGCAGCATGCTCGCAAGAACAAAGGCAGCAACAACCGGGAGAAAGCACGCCGGAAGGCCGCCAAGGTCCACGCCCGGATCGCCGATCGTAGGCGTGACCACTTGCATCAGATCACCACTCGGCTCGTTCGTGAAAACCAAACGATCGTGATCGAGGACCTCATCGTTCGGAACCTGCTGAAGAACGGCCACCTCGCCCGCGCCATCTCCGATGCGGCGTGGAGCGAGTTCAGGAGCCTGCTGGAGTACAAAGCCCACTGGTACGGCCGCGAAGTGATCGCAGTCGACCGCTGGTTCCCTTCGTCCAAGCTCTGCTCCACCTGCGGCAGCGTGCAGGACAAGATGCCGCTCAACGTCCGCACCTGGACGTGCGACAGCTGTGGCACGACCCACGACCGGGACGCGAACGCAGCGAAGAACCTCTTGGCCGCCGGGCTGGCGGTGTCGGCCTGTGGAGCCGGTGTAAGACCTCAACGGAGCACTCCGGGCGGGCAGTCGGCGACGAAGCAGGAATTCCCACGGCGCGAGCCGCAGGAATTCCCCTCCTGAAGGAGGGGAAGGAGTCAACTGCCCTTAACTGACGAGCGCATCCGGCTTGCCCTTGCTGCGCGGCCGTTCCTCGACCATCTTGCCCCAGACGATCAACCGGTACTTACTGGTGAACTCCGGCGTGCACGTGGTGAGTGTGATGTAGCGGCCCGGCTCGGTGAAGCCCGACCCCGGCGGAACCGGCTCCAGCACACTCACATTGCTCGGCGACGTCACCGGCAGGATCGACGCCATCTTGTACACGAAGTACTTGTCCTGTGTCTCCACCACGATCTCGTCGCCCTGGGCGAGCCGGTTGATGTAGCGGAACGGTTCGCCGTGCGTGTTGCGATGCCCGGCCAGGCCGAAGTTGCCGGTCTTGGCGTCCGGCATCGCCGTCTTCAGCTTGCCCTCGCCGTAGTGGCCGACCATGCCCCGGTCGAGCACCTTCTTGTTGCTGATGCCCTCCGCGATCGGCACGACGACATCCAGCTTCGGGATGTGCAGGAGGGCGAAGCCCTGCCCCGGTTCGAAGGTCCCCGGGTTGCGTTTGCCGCTGGCCCAGTCCTCCTGGAGGCTGCTGGCCTCCTTGTCCGCCTGGGCGTGCGCCCGGATGTTGGTCCACCACAGCTGGTAGCTCACGAACAGCAGCATCAGTACGCCGGTCGTGATGAACACCTCACCGATCGCGCGGCTGGCGACCGTGGCGGGACCGGGCTTGCGCGCCCGGGCCTGCCGGCGGGCCTCCATGCGGGAGAGCGGAGCGCCGGAGCTCTCCGAGTCCGTCTCGGCCGCGTCCGACACCTGGTGTGTTCCGCCATGCCGCCCGTGACGCCGCTTGGCGGCCTTTCTACGGGCCGCACGGCCACCCGTCGGGGTTACAGAGGCAGAAGCGGCTGATGAGGCGGGAGAGGGTGATATGGGCTCGCGGGAGGGTGGCGGGTCGGGAACCCGCAGAGCCACGGTCTCGTCGTCCGGTGGCGGCACGTACCGCTCCGCGTACGGTTCTTGTGCCACGCGCGCCGTCTCGCCGCCGTAGCCCTGAGCGGCGTAGCCCTCGCTGCCGTAGCCGCCGGTTCCGTAACCCTCACCGCCGTACCCGGCGGCGCCCTGCGCCTCGGCGGCCTGCGCCGGGGTGACGTAGCTCTCCCCGCCGTACCACTCCCCGAGCGCACCGGAGCCCTCGTACGGCTGCTGCCCGTACGAGTTCCCCTGGTCGCCGGCGTCGCGGTAGGAGTCCGCGACGGACTCCCCGTAGGCGGCGCCGGACTCGCGCTCAGGGCGCAGGGCGGTCACGCCGTGGCCCTGCCCACCACCGGGGCGAGCCCCGCCGACCTCGCCACCGCGCCTTCGTAACCGCACTCCACCAGCCAGTTGGCCAGCATCCGGTGCCCGTGCTCGGTCAGCACCGACTCGGGGTGGAACTGGACGCCCTCGACCGGGAGTTCGCGGTGGCGCAGGCCCATGATGATGCCGTCGTGCGTGCGTGCCGTGACCTTGAGGTCGGCCGGGACCGTCGCGGGTTCCGCCGCCAGGGAGTGGTAGCGGGTCGCCGTGAAGGGCGAGGGCAGGCCGGCGAAGACGCCCTTGCCCTCGTGCTCGACCAGTGAGGTCTTGCCGTGCAGCAGCTCCGGCGCACGGTCCACGACACCGCCGTAGGCCACCTGCATCGACTGCATGCCGAGACAGACGCCGAAGACCGGCACCCCGGTGGCGGCGCAGTGCCGCACCATCTCGACGCAGACGCCTGCTTCCTCGGGCGTTCCGGGGCCCGGCGAGAGCAGTACGCCGTCGAAGCCGTCCTGGGCGTGCGCCGTCGACACCTCGTCGTTGCGCAGCACCTCGCACTCGGCGCCCAGCTGATAGAGGTACTGCACCAGGTTGAAGACGAAGCTGTCGTAGTTGTCCACGACGAGAATGCGCGCGCTCACTGGTTGTCCACCGTCACATCGTTGAAGGGCAGGAGCGGCTCGGCCCACGGGAAGACGTAGTTGAACAACACGTAGACGACGGCCATGGCCAGCGCGAGCGAGAGCAGCGCCTTCACCCACGCGTTCCCCGGCAGATGCCGCCAGATCCAGCCGTACATGCCGTCCCTTCCGTCGCACCACGGCACTCAGACTCACGCCGTACAGCCAACAGACTAACGGCGCAACGCTTCCGGTTTCCCGGCCTCCACAGGCTGGGTGGAGTCCAGGTGGGCCCACACGATCAGCCGATGACTGTGCCCCCACTCGGGATCGCACGTGGTCAGCGTCAGGTAGCGGCCTTCACGCGTGTACCCCGACTTACGGGGCACAGGGTCAATCACCTCAACGTCGGAGGGCAGGGTTTTGTAGGGGCCTTTGTCGATCCGATACGTGAACCAGGTCGTTCCGTCGGTCAGCACCACCGCGTCACCGGCCCGCAGCCTGGGGAAGTCCTTGAAGGGATCGCCGTACGTGCGCCGGTGACCGGCGACCGAGAAGTTGCCCTTCTCACCGAGCTGGGCGGTGTTCGCGTAGTGGCCGAGGCCCTTTTTCAGGGTCTTGGTGGCGGTGCCTTCGAGCACCGGCTTGTTCCACGTGAAACCAAGCCGCGGAATGTACATGATCGCGAAAGGCTTGTCCGCCGTGTACGGCGCCGGCTCCGGCGGGCTCGCGGTCGCCCCCGGACTCGCCGCGCCGCCGCCGGGAGCCGTGTCCGGCGGGCGCACCGCACTCTGCGCCCACTGCTCCTGCAGCTGGTCGATCTGGTCGTCCATGACGTTGTCGGCCTTCACGCCCGTCCAGAAGAGCACATAGACGACGAAAAGGACGACCACGGTGCCGACGGTGATACAGAGCTCGCTGACGGTCCTCACGACGACGCGCACCGGCAGCTCCAGGGAAGGTCACTCCACGGGCTTGGCGTACTGCAGATCCACTGTGCCCGAGTAGCCGGGCAGAGTCACCGCCCCGTCCTCGGTGACTTTCCAGCCGAGGCCGTAGACATTCACGTAGACCATGTAGTTCTGGATCGCCTTCGAGGCGGCGAGCGCCTGCTGCATCTTCTCCGGGTCACCGACCGCAGTGATCTTGTACGGCGGTGAGTAGACCCGGCCCTGGAGGATCAGGGTGTTGCCCACGCAGCGCACCGCGCTGGTGGAGATCAGCCGCTGGTCCATGACCTTGATGCCCTTGGCACCGCTCTGCCACAGCGCGTTCACCACGGCCTGGAGGTCCTGCTGGTGGATCACCAGGTAGTCGGGCTGCGGCTCGGGATATCCCGGAAGCTTGGCCGTGGCGTCCGGCGGGGCGTCGTTGAGAGTGACCGAGATGGCCTCGCCCGTCAGCTTCTGGGTGCCTGCGCTGTGCTCCAGCGCGGCCAGCTTGGCGTCCTCCGCCTCTGTGCTGCCGTCGTCACGCTCGGCGAGCGCCTCCACGTCGTCACGCAGGGACGCGTTCGCGTCGTCGAGCTCGCCGTTCTCGCGGCTTCGCTCATGGATCAGGTCCGAAAGCTTCAGCAGGGAAGCGTCCGTGCGGATATCGGTGCCCTTGGCCGTGTTGAAACTGGTGAAGAAAATCAGCCCGGCGAGAGCGAAGACCGCCGCGGTGAGCACCCGCACCGGCCGGAAACGGCCGCGGGCAGGGCTGGATCCCGTGGGGGGAGAGTCGGCAGAATTGCTCAACGTACCCTTATCTCCTTCGGCGCCGCGGAAGCACTACGCTAACGGACGCCCGGAGGAGCCAGCAGAGTCCCCTTGTACGCCTCCCCGAGACCGACCAGTTCCCTGCGCGGCCACGCAGCGCATCGACAGGAGAGACCCTCGTGCCGAAGTCACGTATCCGCAAGAAGGCCGACTACACGCCGCCGCCGTCGAAGCAGGCGGCCGCCATCAAGCTGAACAGCCGCTCATGGGTCGCCCCCGTGATGCTGGCCATGTTCATCCTCGGCCTGGCATGGATCGTCGTCTTCTACGTGACGGACGGTTCGCTGCCCATCGAGGCGCTGGGCAACTGGAACATCGTGGTGGGCTTCGGCTTCATCGCCGCGGGTTTCGGCGTCTCCACCCAGTGGAAGTAGCGCCCGAACCGTCGGCCACCTCGCGGTGAACGCAGCTCTGCCCAGGGCTATCCGCTGAGTTATCCACAGCCTTGCAGCAATTTCCACAAGCCGACTGGGGAAAAGACGACGATCTGTGGATAACCCATCGGGGGTTGACGCCGGTATGACTGCCACACCGGTCACCCGAACCCACTCCGAACACCTGTACGCCCCCTGTCTGACCTGCGGAAACACGGGTCAAAGACAGGGGGCGTCACCGTTCCCGCACCGTACGCACAAGATCCGCCACACGCTGTGGACAACAGGGCCGCTCACGTGGATAACGTCCGGGCTCAGCTGAGCTGGAGCGTCCTCAGCACGGTCATCAGCACCACCACGGCCAGGACCAGCGCACATGTGCCGTACTGCACCAGGGCCCGGCGATCACGTGGGGCATGGACCATGGCGTAGCCGATGACGACGCCGGCCACGAGGCCGCCGATGTGGGCCTGCCAGGCGATGTTGCCCCAGCCGAAGGTGAAGATGAGGTTGATCACCAGCAGGGCGATGATCGGCCGCATGTCGTACTGGAGCCGGCGCATCAGCACGGCCGTGGCTCCGAAGAGGCCGAAGATGGCACCGGAGGCGCCGAGCGAGGCGCTGCTGGGGCCGGCCAGCAGATAGGTGAGAGCACTGCCGGCGAGGCCGGAGCAGAAGTAGAGCGCGAGGTAGCGGACCCGGCCCAGGGCCGCTTCGAGGGGGCCGCCGAGCCACCAGAGGCTGAGCATGTTGAACGCGATGTGCCAGATGGCCTCGTGCGTGAACATCGAGGTCACCAGGCGCCACCACTCGCCCTCGGCGACGCCCTGGGTGGGGCTGAAGGGGGCCGGCGGCCAGGTGCCGACCAGGACGAGGTCGCTCAACAGCCGATCGCTGGTCTGAACGGCGATGAAGACCGCGAGGTTGATCCCGATGAGGATCTTGGTCAGCAGCCGGGGATCGGCGGCGATGGTGCCGCCCGCGATGGTGCGGGGCTGGGCGGCGGAGGGGGCGTGCCCGGTGCCGGAGCCGCCGCGGACGCAGTCGGGGCACTGGAAGCCGACCGAGGCGCTGACCATGCACTCCGGGCAGATGGGCCGCTCGCAGCGGGTGCAGCGGATGCCGGTCTCGCGGTCCGGGTGGCGGTAGCAGCCGGGCAGGCTCTGCGCGTCCTGCGAGCTGCCGGCCTGCTGGTCCATGAGGTCCCCTAGGTCGTCGTACGCGATGCACGCCTAATACACCGCCCCGCTCATCCTTACGGACGAGCGGGGCGTTTGGTTCCCTGCGGGAGGTGTCGGACTCAGCCCTCGCGGGTCTCCACGACGACCGACTCGATGACGACGTCGTTCACGGGGCGGTCGGTGCGCGGGTTCGTCTGCGCGGTCGCGATGGCGTCGATGACCTTCTGGCTGGCGCCGTCGTTGACCTCGCCGAAGATCGTGTGCTTGCGGTTCAGCCACGTCGTGGGGGCGACGGTGATGAAGAACTGCGAGCCGTTCGTGCCCGGGCCGGCGTTGGCCATGGCCAGCAGGTAGGGCTTGTCGAAGGAGAGGTCCGGGTGGAACTCGTCCTCGAACTGGTAACCGGGACCGCCGGTGCCGTTGCCCAGCGGGTCGCCGCCCTGGATCATGAAGCCGCTGATGACCCGGTGGAAGACCGTGCCGTCGTAGAGCTTGGCCGTGGACTTCTCGCCGGTTTCGGGGTTCGTCCACTCACGCTCGCCCTTGGCGAGTTCGACGAAGTTCTTGACCGTCTTCGGCGCGTGGTTCGGGAGGAGCCGGACCTCGATGTCGCCGTTGTTGGTCTTCAGGGTGGCGTAAAGCTGCTCAGCCACGATCTGCCTTCCGTTGTCTTCCTGTGACCCCCCGATCCTCGCACGGTCTGCGGGATCCGTCGCCCGCCACTCGTTCACCGGCAGGCAACCGGGCGCTTCTCGTGCAGAAAAGTGGCTGAGTGGGTACGTGGCGGGGGCGCGAGGCGACGAACCGTGGCATTGTCGACGACAAGCCACCGTTGAACCACATTGGTCCGTTATTGGGATTGATCAAGCAATTCGGCACCCATATGCCCGACCGCACATGCCGCGGAGCGCTCCGGCAGGCATGATCCGTAAAAGGGTGGAAAGTCGAAATACCGTACGCCACCGAGGAGGAGGATCCCGTGACCCGCATCGACAGCGTGCGCGCCGCGACCGGCTCGGCGAAGGACAGCGTGCTGCACGCCGCGGAAGTGGTGGCGCCCTACGCCGACACCGCCAAGGACAGGGCCGCACTGTATGCGCACGAGGCACGCGTACGGCTGGCGCCGATGGTGACGCAGGCCACCGAGCAGGCCCGCGCCCAGGCCCGTCTCCAGTACGACGCGCATCTCGCACCGCGCCTGGAGCAGGCCCTTACCCATGTGCCGCCGAAGGTCGACCTCGCCGCTCATGAAGCCGCCGTCCGTACCCGCAAGGCTGCCCGGCAGGCCGCCGACTACTCCCGGCCGAGGATCGAGCAGGCGGTGGCCGCGGCCGGACCCGTACGGGACGAGGCCACCGCGCGCGGTGCCGCCGCACTGGCCGCGCTGCGCGGTCAGGTCTCGCCGCAGGAGATCCAGCGGCTGGTCCGCAAGCACGAGCGGCGGGCCAGGACCGGCCGCGTCGTGAAGACGCTGGCCGTGCTGGGCATCCTCGCGGGCGGCGCCATCGCCGCGTGGAAGTGGTGGGACAAGCAGGCCAACCCGGACTGGCTGGTCGAACCGCCCGCCGCGACGGAGGTGCCCGAGTCGAACCGGCTGACGTCCGTGGACGGCAGCGGCCAGTCCGGCCTGGACCCGGAGGTCCAGGCGAAGGAGGCCGAGGAGGAGGCCGCCCGTCGGGACGAGGGCCGGTGACGGACAAGAGCCGGTGACGGACAAGGGCCGGTGGTCTGAGGGCCGGTGATCTGAGGGCCTGGCCTTACGGCTTCTCGCGTACGGCTTCTCACCAGCGGCCCCACGTGCCGTAGGCGACGAAAGTGGTGTGCACCCCATGTGGCGGGCGCACACCACTTGTCGTCTCCGGACCTCGCCGGCTGACGTCCGCTCAGGATTGCCGGCACACCAAAAAGCCCCCTGACCTGCGTTTCCGTAGGTCAGGGGGCTTGATGCGTGGAGCCTAGGGGAGTCGAACCCCTGACATCTGCCATGCAAAGACAGCGCTCTACCAACTGAGCTAAGGCCCCTCAAAAAGGAACGTCCGGCCGGAGGAAAACCCCATACCGGCGGGCGCCCAGACCAGAGTACCCGGTCGCCCCCCGGATCCCGCAAAAGGATTGGGGGTCCCGGTAAACGACCACTCTCCGTAGGATGCTCGGCGTGGTTCGCGACAGCGAACCGCGGTTTTGGGGAAGCGATGGGGAGACGCAATGGACGCCGCACAGCAGGAAGCCACCGCAAGAGCGCGGGATCTGCAGCGGAACTGGTACGGGGAGCCGCTGGGGACGCTCTTCCGTAAGCTCATCGACGATCTTGGTCTCAACCAGGCTCGTCTCGCGGGGGTACTGGGACTGTCAGCACCGATGCTGTCGCAGCTGATGAGCGGACAGCGGGCAAAGATCGGCAATCCCGCCGTGGTCCAGCGGGTGCAGCTGCTGCAGGACTTGGCGGGGCAGGTCGCGGACGGCAGCGTGAGCGCGGCCGAGGCCACCGAGCGCATGGAGGAGATCAAGAAGTCGCAGGGGGGCTCGGTGCTCAGCAACACCACGCACACGACTAACAGTTCGGGCGCGCCCACGGTCAAGCGGGTCGTGCGCGAGATCCAGTCGTTGCTGCGCTCGGTCGCCGCCGCGGGCGACATCATCGAGGCCGCTGAGACCCTCGCCCCCACCCACCCGGAACTGGCAGAGTTCCTCCGGGTGTACGGCGCCGGCCGCACCTCCGACGCGGTCGCGCACTACCAGTCCCACCAGAACTGACCCCCTGGCCCGGTCGCCGAGGGGGTATCGGCAGCCGGGCCGACGGTGTGCGTCCTGAGCGGGCACGAGGGGGTCGTGCGGGGGAGTCCGCGAAGGACGGTCAGCGAGGGGGAGTCGTATCGCTCGTCGTGGGGGAAGCAAGGGGGGTAACCGGAGGGGGAGGAGCGACGCACAGCCATGGGTGAGGTCTTCGCCGGGCGCTACGAACTGGTCGACCCGATCGGACGCGGGGGCGTCGGCGCCGTCTGGCGTGCCTTCGACCATCGCCGCCGACGCTATGTGGCCGCCAAGGTGCTGCAGCAGAGCGACGCGCACTCGCTGCTGCGGTTCGTCCGCGAACAGGCGCTGCGGATCGATCACCCCCATGTGCTCGCGCCTGCCAGCTGGGCCGCCGACGACGACAAGGTCCTGTTCACCATGGACCTGGTGGCCGGTGGCTCGCTGGTCCATCTCATAGGGGACTACGGCCCCTTGCCGCCCTCGTTCGTCTGCACCCTTCTCGACCAGCTCCTCGCCGGGCTCGCCGCGGTGCACTCGGAAGGCGTCGTACACCGGGACATCAAGCCCGCCAACCTGCTCCTCGAAGCCACCGGCACGGGTCGCCCGCGGCTCCGGCTCTCCGACTTCGGCATCGCCATGCGGCTCGGTGAGCCCCGCCTGACCGAGACCAACCTCGTCGTGGGAACGCCCGGTTATCTCGCTCCCGAGCAACTCATGGGCGCGGAACCGGACTTCCCCGCCGATCTGTTCGCCGTGGGGCTGGTCGCGGTGTATCTCCTGGAGGGCGCCAAGCCGGACTCCAAGGCACTCGTCCAGTACTTCACCAGCCACGGGACGCCGGGTGCTCCCAAAGGCATTCCGGAACCGCTGTGGCAGGTCGTGGCCTCGCTGCTGCAACCCGATCCGCACGCGCGGTTCCGCACGGCGACGGGGGCGCGCAAGGCCCTCGCCGCGGCCGTCGAGCTTCTGCCGGAACCAGGCCCCGACGACGAGATCATCGAGATCTTCGACCAACTCGGTCCACTGCCACCGGGGTTCGCACCGGAGGGGCCGCTCAAACGGGCTCCGGGGATCGAAGGGGAGCGGACCGGCTCCGGGCAGTTCCCGCTCGGTGAGGGCTCGACGGGGACGCCGAACTCGGCGAACGGGGTCGGACCCGATCCGAGAAGCTTGGGCTCGATGCCGAGCGGCGCGGGGGTCGGCGCAGGGGCCGGGGCGGGCGGCACCGGTCGCGGCGCAGCCGGCACCGACTCTGCATCCGTATCCGGCGATCCTGGTCATACGCCGGCGGAGCCTCCCGCCTCCCCGCCGCCGAGCGGCAGCGGCAGCTCCGTCAACATGTCGGACACCGGCAGCTTCCATCTGCCGCTCCCGCAGCCCACGGGCTCCTCCCCGCAGGCACAAACGCCCTCGCCACAGCCCTACGCGGCGCAAGATCCGGCTCAGGGGCCGGCACGGGGCCAGGTACGGACAGGCAGCGAAAGCCACAGCCACGAGGGCGTGCAGCAGCAGCCGGCCGCCGCCCCCGAGACCGGCAACCCCACGGCCAACAACTCCCCTTACGACACCACTCACGTCCTGTCCTCCCCTCAACCGCGCACGCCGCAGTACCCGCCTCAGCCTCCGACGACGCCGCCACAGCACCAGCGCGTCGATGCCTCTACTGCTTCGTACACCGCTCAGAGCCCGCAGGTTCCGCCTTCGGCGCCCCCAGTTCCGCAGCAACGCCGCCGCGGCGGTCACAGAGCCGTCCGCCGAGGGGCCCGCGGCCCCGCGCGCCGCCCCGGCCCACCCGCCAAGGTGGCGGTACCGCTCCTGCTGCTGGCGCTGGCCTGCTACGCCGTGGGGTTCTGGGCGCTGGCCCAGCTCTGAGCGACCGACCCACGGTCCCAGCGCCGAGTACAGGCTCACGGGTCCAGCGCTGAGTACAGGCTCACGGGTCCAGCGCTGAGCGACCGGTCCACGGTCCCAGCGCCGAGCGACCGACCCACGGGTCCAGGAAGAGAACAGGCTCACCGGCTTCTCGTGAGCCCGCCGAGCGCCCCCGAAGACCCCGAAGACCCCGAAGACCCCGACCCTTGCGCCTAAAGGGCCCCGCCCCGCCGCCGAGCGACCACCGTCCAAACCCCCAGCACCACCAACACCAAGGTCCCGGCCCCGATGCCGCTCACCGCGAGCACGGTCATCGCGGCGCTCTCGATGCCCCCGGCCCCGCTGCCGGCTCCGTCCGCCGCGGCCGCCTCCCGGTCGCCCGCGGAGAGCTGGAACACGTCCCCCGGCACTGACTCCCCCGCATAACCGGGACCGGACTTCGCCTCGCCCGACTCCCGCACGCGCAGCGTCAGCTCGAACGGTCCGTCGCCGTACCTTTCGGCCACCGCGGCCGACAGATGCACCACGAGGTAGTAGGAGCCCGCGAACCGCATGGCGCCGAGCCGGTCCGGGCCGGCGTAGCGGTTCTCGTAGACGACCGGCGGCAGGGGGTCGAGTTCGGCCGCCTTCTCTCTGCCGTTGTAGCTGGCGCTCGCGTCGTCGACGAACCCGCGCACGGGGTTGTAGAGGGCGAGGTTCAGGGCGCCCACCGCGTAGCCGTCGCCGCCGTCCGCTGCGCCGAGCTCGGCGGTGGCGTGCAGCTGGCGGCCCCAGTCGAGCGGCACCTTGTAGAAGAGCGTCCGCCCCGGCTCGATGACGGAGGTCCAGTTGCCCTCTCCGACCGGCACCGCCGAGGCGAACCCGGGGCCGCCCTCGCGTCGCTCGCCGTCGCCGGTGAGGGGGTCGGGTGAGGCGGAGTCCCAGGTCTCGGGGGCGCTCGTCCCGCCGGCCTGCTCCCGGGGCGGCTCGGTGGCGGCGAAGAGCTCCAGGTCCCAGGTGTCCGGCACCGACTCGGCCGTGGTGACGCGCTCGACGATCACGTCGTAGGCACCGGCCTCGTCACAGTGCGGCCGGCCGGCCGAGATCTCACGCATGCCCCATACCGCGATCGGACGCGGGCTGCGGACGACGCCGAAGGTCTCGGTGTCCTGGGAGCAGGAGCGGCCCTCGGCGTCCCGTAGGGACACCTTGATGCCGTCGCCCGCGTGGATCGCGCTGCCGGAGGCGGGGACGGCGGTCACGGAGACGTACGCGTCCGAGGTGCCGTCGAGTTCGACGCGGTAGTGGGTCTCTCCGGCGCCGGGGAGGGAGCTCTTGTAGGTCACGCCTGGCGTGAGAGGGCCGGCGTCCGCGGTGCTCGCGCCGCCGCTGACGGGCCGGGCGTCCGGCGCGAAGGTGTAGGGGGCGGGTGTTCCGGCGGCGAGGGCGGGCCCGACCGGCAGGGCGGCCGTCGCGCACAGCAGCGCGACCACAGCCGCAGCACGCGCGTGTGCCGGCGAGGAACCGCGCCACATCCTCGCGGGACGCCACCGCGTCGTACGCCGCCTCATCACGCGCCACCCCTCGTCACCACGACCGGACCTCGGACTCGCCCATCCTGCCCAGCCCGGCCGCGCGCCACCCTCACAATCCGTACGGCCGTCCGAAAAGCCCGGCTCTACGGCCTCCGGTCCGCTCGCGCAACTCGAGGCGGCGACGCCGTGCGCTGCGGCGGGCACACAAAACCCCGGCCGCTCGGGCGACCGGGGTCTGTGTGCAATCCGATGTCGTGGCTCACGAACCCGTGGGCACGGAGTCAGTCGCCTCCGTCCACAGATCCTGCTCGGCGCGATCCGCCTGGATCTGGCGGTACACGAGGAGCCCGCCGATGGCGGCCAGTGCGACCAGGAGAAGCTTCTTCACCGCGCGACCTCGTCTTTCCTTGACGTAGGGGACCTCTGGCGCCCGACTATACACACCGGTCGATATCAATCGGTGACCTGAGTCCGGGCTCAACTGCCCGCCGCTGCAGCCCAGTAGAAGCGGATGCCGCCGCTCCGATCGGAGGGTGATCACACCCCGACGGACGGTGACCTTTGGCCCCTTTCCTCCATCTTCGCTCACTCTTCGAGTGCCATGCGCCCATTCGAGTGCTGTTCATCTGAAGATCGACGCGCCACGGGCGTCGGTCCATGACTTCCGAGCCCCCATACACATCATTGGGAAAGTACGCAAATCGCCCAACCCGAAAGTGAGGGGCCATGACCAGGAACAAGGTCATGAACCTGTGGACGGCCATCGTCACCGCCTTCCTCGCGCTGTGCACCGCGCTCGGATTCGTCACCAACACCGCCGCCGCGGCCGTACCGCACACCGAGACGAGCCGCCGGAGCAACGGCGACGACAACAAGCGCAGCGCCGAGCTGCCGGTGCCGGTGCCGGTGCCGGCGATGCCCCAATGGGCCTGGTCCTACGCCAGAGCACTGCCCCCCACGATGAAGCAGCGCATCCGAGCCGAGGCACACGGAAAGACCCCCAGCTGCCGACACCGCCCGCTCAGCGAGACGGAAGCGGCCACGACGGCCTCGACCACCCGAGAATGCGCCCACACCGCGCCACCGGCGCAGCCACTGGTCCCGCACCAGCGCTGAACCCCCGGCTCGACCCGAGCTGTGACCCTCTGCTTGAACCTCGCAACACCACCTGCTCGAAACCCCGCAACACCACGGCGAACCGCTTCGCCCGTCCACGACCCCGTCTCATCGCGTATCGACGATGTGCCGGAGGTAGGACCACGGGTCGTTGAGGTACCGCCGCCAATGATCGACGAGTTCCAGATCCCGCCAGCCGGCGGGACGCATTCCGTGGTCACCCACCTCGATGATCTCGGCGCCAGGGAGCGCCGTGAGCACGGGTGAGTGCGTCGCGCAGATGATCTGTGCGCCGGAACGCCCCAGTTCGTGCAGCAGCCCCACGAGTTGAAGACAGGAAGCGAAGGACAGCGCAGCCTCCGGCTCGTCCAGGACGTACAGCCCAGGCTCCTGAAACCGCTCGCGGAAGGCCATCAGAAAGCCCTCGCCGTGGCTCATCTCGTCCGCGGCCCCGGACAGCCTTCCCGTCCTCTGCTCACGGTCCAGCGCGTCCAGCGCCGTCTCCGCCCGCAGGAAGAAACCTCTGCGGCGCGTCCGAGGCCCGCGCAGCATGCGGCGACCGGCTGCCGTCGCCTCGAACTTCATCCGGCCGCCCAGGGCCGACGGCTCGCGCCAGGTCGCGTACTTGTAGCCCGCGGAGCCGCCCCAGGAGTCCAGGCCGAAGCCCTCCGCCAGCGCCTCGACGAGGGTCGACTTCCCCGAGCCGTTCTCCCCCACCAGGAACGTGACCGGTGCGGCGAATCTCAGGCCTTCGTCCAGCAGCTGCCGCACACAGGGCACCGACCAGGGCCAGCCGTCGCCTTCCTCCCGCTCGTCCTCGGCGACATGCGCGTATGCCCGTTCGACGATCATGCCGAAAGGCTCTCACCCGGCACTGACAACCAGGCACACGCGCCGTCAGGGGCCCTACTGCCGCCGCCGGCCGAGGATGCAGAACTCGTTGCCCTCGGGGTCCGCCATGACGACCCAGGGCTGGTCGCCCTGGCCGATGTCGACACGCTTCGCGCCGTGCGCCTCCAGGCGCGCCACCTCGGCGGCCTGGTCGTCGGGCCGGAAGTCGAGATGCAGTCGGCTCTTGCTCTGCTTGGCCTCGTCGAGCCGTACGAAGTCCAGTCCCGGCATGCGATCCGACGCCGGGCGGATCTCGAACTCGTCGTCGGAGGAGTGGACCACGACCCAGCCCAGAGCCTCGGCCCACCACTGGCCCAGAGCCGCCGGATCCGCCGAGTGCACGATTACCTGTTCCCATTCCAAGGTCATCCGCAGAGCTTAGATCTGCCGGGGTTCCGGAAACAGGTCGCTGAATACCGAGGACCCCCAGTCGGGATCGACTGGGGGTCCTCTCGATGTGGGGCTAACAGGATTTGAACCTGTGGCCTCATCCTTATCAGGGATGCGCTCTAACCAACTGAGCTATAGCCCCGCCGCGCTCTGCGGTGTGTGTCCCGCGCGCTGACTCCTGAAGATTAGCGCACGACGTGGGCAGTCCCAAAATCGGTTGTCGGGGGACCGTCAGGAGAGGTTTGGAACCGCCTCCCGACGGCAACCGTCGACCGGCCTCGGCGAACCTCACTCGTCCTCGGCGAGTGTCAGCTCGACGCCGCCCACGAAGCCGGCGGACAGGTTGTAGATGAACGCGCCGAGCGTCGCCAGCGCCGTCGCCAGGACGACGTCGATGACCGCGATGATCGACGTGAACATCAGGACGTGCGGCAGCGACAGGAACGACTGGAGGTCGAAGCCGTTCGACTCGTTCGAGCCGGTGGCCTCGGAGATCGTGCCGCCGACCGTCGAGAAGACACCCATCGCGTCCATGACCATCCACAGCACCGCGGACGCGACGATCGTGCAGATGCCCAGCGCGATGGAGAGCAGGAAGCTGACCTTCATCACCGACCACGGGTCGGCCTTGGCCACCCGCAGCCGCGCCTTGCGCGTGCGCGGCGTCGTACGCGCGCCCGTGCGGGGCCGGCGCACCGCGCCCGCCGGAGCGCCCGTCTGGTAGGCCTGCGGCGGGTGGTAGGGCCCGGCGGCCTGCTGCGACTGCCGTTCCCCGGGCAGCGGCGAGCCCGGCGCGGGGGCCGCCTGCTGCGCTCCCGCGGGCTGCGGCTGGGCGCCCGGAGCCGCCCCGGCCGCGTACTGCTGGGCCTGCGGGCCTCGCGTGTCCGTCACGGTTCCCCCCTGCGATCCGGGTGCGTCGGGCGCCGGAGCGCCCTTCGCCGGCGACTTGATCGCTTTCAGCTGCGTGGTGTGCGTGTCGGTCGCAGGCGCGGCGGAGCCACGGCCGCCGCCCGTTTCCGTACCGGCCGTAGAACCGGTCGAGGTACCGGACGATCCGGCGCCCGTGGCTCCGCTCACGATGACTCTCTCCTCGTGCTACTCGGCCGAGGGTGCGTCCTCGTCCGTGCCGGCGGTCGCGGCCCCCTCGGCGGTCTCGTCGACGACCACGTCGCCGTCGACTTCCTCCGCCTCGCGTCCCGCCTCGGCGTTGCGTGCGACGCCTACGACGGCATCGCGCTTGCCCAGGTTGATCAGTTGGACGCCCATGGTGTCACGACCCGTCTCCCTGATCTCGTTGACTCGCGTACGAATCACACCGCCGCCCAGCGTGATGGCAAGGATCTCATCGGTCTCCTCGACCACCAGCGCACCGACGAGAGAGCCGCGGTCCTCGACGATCTTGGCGGCCTTGATACCGAGGCCGCCGCGACCCTGGACGCGGTACTCGTCGACCGCGGTCCGCTTCGCGTACCCGCCGTCGGTGGCAGTGAACACGAACGTACCGGGTCGAACAACATTCATCGAGAGCAGCTCGTCCCCCTCGCGGAAGCTCATGCCCTTGACACCCGAGGTCGCGCGGCCCATCGGGCGCAGCGACTCGTCCGTGGCGGTGAACCTGATCGACTGCGCCTTCTTGCTGATCAGAAGCAGATCGTCGTCGGGCGAAACGAGCTCGGCACCGATCAGTTCGTCATCCGAACCGTCCTCCATCTCACGGAGGTTGATCGCGATGACACCGCCGGAGCGCGGCGAATCGTAATCCTTCAGAGGCGTCTTCTTCACCAGACCGGCCTTGGTGGCGAGTACGAGGTACGGGGTCGCCTCGTAGTCGCGGATCGCGAGGATCTCGGCGATCGCCTCGTCCGGCTGGAAGGCCAGCAGGTTGGCGACGTGCTGCCCGCGCGCGTCACGGCCGGCGTCCGGAAGCTCGTACGCCTTCGCCCGGTACACCCGGCCCTTGTTGGTGAAGAACAGCAGCCAGTGGTGGGTGGTCGAGACGAAGAAGTGGTCGACGATGTCGTCTTCCTTCAGCTTCGTGCCGCGTACACCCTTGCCGCCGCGCTTCTGCGCCCGGTAGTCGACGGTCTTGGTGCGCTTGACGTAGCCACCGCGAGTGACGGTGACCACGATGTCCTCTTCGGCGATGAGGTCCTCGATGGACATGTCGCCGTCGTAGGGCACCAGCATGGTCTTGCGGTCGTCGCCGTACTTCTCGACGATCGCCGCCAGCTCCGCGCTGACGATGCCGCGCTGGCGGACCGGCGAGGCGAGGATCTCGTTGTACTCGGTGATCTTCGCCTGGAGCTCGTCGTGCTCCTGGATGATCTTCTGGCGCTCCAGGGCGGCCAGTCGGCGCAGCTGCATCTCGAGGATGGCGTTGGCCTGGATCTCGTCGATCTCCAGGAGGTCCATCAGGCCCGTACGCGCGATCTCGACGGTGTCGCTGGCCCGGATCAGGGCGATGACCTCGTCGATGGCGTCCAGGGCCTTCAGCAGGCCGCGCAGGATGTGCGCGCGCTCCTCGGCCTTGCGCAGCCTGAAGCGCGTACGGCGGACGATGACCTCGATCTGGTGCGTCACCCAGTGGCGGATGAACGCGTCGAGCGAGAGGGTGCGCGGGACGCCGTCGACGAGCGCCAGCATGTTGGCGCCGAAGTTCGTCTGCAGGTCCGTGTGCTTGTAGAGGTTGTTCAGCACGACCTTGGCGACCGCGTCCCGCTTCAGGACGATGACCAGGCGCTGACCGGTGCGCGACGACGTCTCGTCACGGACGTCCGCGATGCCGCCGATCTTGCCGTCCTTCACCAGGTCGGCGATCTTCTGCGCGAGGTTGTCCGGGTTGACCTGGTACGGCAGCTCCGTGACCACCAGGCACTGGCGGTTCTGGATCTCCTCGACCTCGACGACCGCGCGCATCGTGATGGAGCCGCGGCCGGTGCGGTACGCCTCCTCGATGCCCTTGCGGCCGACGACGAGCGCGCCGGTCGGGAAGTCGGGGCCCTTGATGCGCTCGATGAGCGCATCAAGGAGCTCCTCGTGGGAGGCCTCGGGGTTCTCCAGGTACCACTGGGCACCGGCCGCGACCTCGCGCAGGTTGTGCGGCGGGATGTTGGTGGCCATACCGACCGCGATACCGGCCGAGCCGTTGATCAGCAGGTTCGGGAAGCGGGCCGGCAGGACGGTCGGCTCCTGGGAGCGGCCGTCGTAGTTGTCCGTGAAGTCGACGGTCTCCTCGTCGATGTCACGGACCATCTCCATCGACAGCGGCGCCATCTTGCACTCGGTGTAGCGCATGGCCGCCGCCGGGTCGTTGCCCGGCGAGCCGAAGTTGCCGTTGGAGTCGACGAGCGGCATGCGCATCGACCACGGCTGGGCGAGGCGCACCAGGGCGTCGTAGATCGAGGAGTCGCCGTGGGGGTGGTAGTTGCCCATGACGTCGCCGACCACGCGCGCGCACTTGTAGAAGCCGCGCTCGGGGCGGTAGCCGCCGTCGTACATGGCGTACAGGACACGGCGGTGGACGGGCTTGAGGCCGTCACGGACGTCCGGGAGCGCACGCGAGACGATGACGGACATCGCGTAGTCGAGGTACGAGCGCTGCATCTCCGTCTCGAGCCCGACGGGCTCGACACGCAGGATCTGTCCCTCGTCAGGAGTGACGGGAGTGTTCTCGTCGGTCATTGCTGGTGAAGATCCTTCCTGGTGCGGTCAGCTGAGACCGACTCAGATGTCGAGGAAGCGGACGTCCTTGGCGTTGCGCTGGATGAACTGGCGGCGCGCCTCGACGTCCTCTCCCATCAGGACCGAGAACAGGTCGTCGGCCTGGGCGGCGTCGTCGAGGGTGACCTGGCCGAGAACCCGGTGCTCCTGGTCCATGGTCGTGATGCGCAGTTCCTCGGCGTTCATCTCGCCGAGACCCTTGAAGCGCTGGATCGAGTCCTCGCGGACACGCTTGCCGCGCTGACGGCCCATCTCCAGGAGCGCGTCGCGCTCGCGGTCGGAGTACGCGTACTCGACCTCGTCCCGGCCCCACTTGATCTTGTACAGCGGGGGACGGGACAGGAACACGTGCCCGGCCTCGACCAGCGGCCGCATGAAGCGGAACAGGAAGGTCAGCAGCAGGGTGTTGATGTGCTGGCCGTCGACGTCGGCGTCCGCCATCAGGATGATCTTGTGATAGCGGAGCTTCTCGATGTCGAAGTCCTCGTGCACACCCGTGCCGAAGGCCGAGATCAGCGCCTGGATCTCCTGGTTCTGCAGGATCTTGTCGATCCGCGCCTTCTCGACGTTGAGGATCTTGCCTCGGATCGGGAGGATCGCCTGGTACTGCGGGTTGCGGCCGGACTTGGCCGAGCCGCCGGCGGAGTCACCCTCGACGATGAAGATCTCGCACTTGGTGGGGTCGTTCGACTGGCAGTCGGAGAGCTTGCCGGGGAGCGAGGCGCTCTCCAGCAGTCCCTTACGACGCGTCAGGTCGCGGGCCTTGCGGGCCGCCACGCGCGCGGTGGCCGCCTGGATGCCCTTGCGGATGATGTCCGCCGCCTCGTTCGGGTTGCGGTCCAGCCAGTCGTTGAGGTGCTCGTAGACCGCCTTCTGCACGAAGGTCTTGGCCTCCGTGTTGCCCAGCTTGGTCTTCGTCTGGCCCTCGAACTGCGGCTCGCTCAGCTTCACCGAGATGATCGCCGTCAGACCCTCGCGGATGTCGTCGCCCGTGAGGTTGTCGTCCTTCTCGCGCAGCAGCTTCTTGTCGCGCGCGTACTTGTTGATCAGGTTGGTGAGCGCCGCGCGGAAGCCCTCTTCGTGGGTACCGCCCTCGTGCGTGTGGATGATGTTGGCGAAGGAGTACACGCCCTCGCTGTAGCCGCTGTTCCACTGCATGGCGACTTCGAGGGAGAGTGCCTTGTCCTTGTCCTCGGCCTCGAGGTCGATCACCGACGGGTGCACCACGTCGCCCTTGCGGGAGTTGAGGTACTTCACGAAGTCGACGATGCCGCCTTCGTAGTGGTACGTGACCTTCTTGACCTCGGCGGTCTCGTCCGCACCGGCCTCGTCCGCGCCGGACGTGGCCTTCGCCGACTCGCGCTCGTCAGTGAGTTTGATCGTCAAACCCTTGTTGAGGAACGCCATCTCCTGGAAGCGCCGCGAGAGCGTCTCGAAGGAGTAGTCGGTGGTCTCGAAGATGTCGGCGTCGGCCCAGAAGGTGACCGACGTGCCCGTCTCCTCGGTCGCCTCGTGCTGGGCGAGCGGGGCCGTGGGGACGCCCATCTTGTAGTCCTGCGTCCAGCGGTGACCGTCGGTCCTGACCTCGACCGCGACCTTGGAGGACAGCGCGTTCACGACGGAGACACCCACGCCGTGCAGACCACCGGAGACCGCGTAGCCGCCGCCGCCGAACTTGCCGCCCGCGTGCAGCACGGTCAGCACGACCTCCAGCGCCGGCTTGTTCTCGGAGGGGACGATGCCCACCGGGATGCCGCGGCCGTTGTCGACGACGCGCACGCCGCCGTCGGCGAGGATCGTGACCTCGATGGTGTCCGCGTGACCGGCCAGCGCCTCGTCGACGGAGTTGTCCACCACCTCGTACACGAGGTGGTGCAGACCGCGCTCGCCGGTCGAACCGATGTACATACCGGGTCGCTTGCGAACCGCGTCCAGACCCTCGAGGACGGTGATGGCGCTGGCGTCGTAGGCCGTGGCGATGGCCTCGGCGACGACGGCGTCAGTGGACGGGATGTTCTCGTTGGGGTTGCCGGAATCGGCCACGAAGCGCCCTTTCTGGCACAGCACGAGCCAGGCTCGTCGGCGGGTTGCCGGAGCGGCTGCGGCATGTTGCGTTGGTAAGCCTTGATCAGCGTTGCTCAGCTTGTCCCGGACGGTCCCCACGATTGGGGCGGGATTGGGCTCCAGTCTACCGGTAGCGCCGACAGTGATGGGGGTTTGCCGGTACCTGAGTCCGCATGTGCCGCCCTGAACCTGCCTCTTCCGACTCCCGATATGCGGATGGGGGCTCCAAGAGGCTCACAGAGCCACTCAGCGCTTCCGGCCGTCAACCCTTTGCTACTTAGGAGTCAGGTCGCGATTCGCCACCGCGTGCGGTCGTGCGAGGAGGGGCTCACCGGCGTCGTTTCGTGACCGCCGACGACTACTGATGTGATGTCGGTCACTCGTGGCCGACGGTGCTCTCGGGGCTGCTGTTACGGGGATTCCAGGGCCGTCGGCGGGGGTTCCGCACGCACGGAGAAGGCCGGTCAGGCGCCCTCGGCCGGCCCGCTCATCCGTAGGTGTCGCCGGGCCCCGTGCTGCCGGGGGCGCGCAGTGGGCCGTAGCGGCGGGCCGGGCCGCCGGGGCCGTTGACCTTGATGTGCCGTACCGCGCCATGGCCGAGGTCCTCGTTGAGGCGGGCGACGAGGGTCGGGGCGAGCAGCCGCAGGTTCGTCGCCCAGGCCGTCGAGTCGCAGCGCACGACCAGGACCCGCTCGTCCTCGTCGTACTTCTCCGGCACGCAGTGCTTGGCGACGTCGTCGCCGACGATCTGCGGCCAGCGGCCCATCACACCGCCCACCGCGGCCGGGGTCTCCCAGCCCCGCTCGCTGATCAAGCGGTTGATGGCGGAGCCGAGCGCCATGGGGTCGCGGCCGTCGGCGCGCGCACCGGAGCGCAGGCCCCCGCGGCGCGCCTGCTTCTTCTGCTGCGCCGCGTCCCCACGCGCGCGTGCCTGTTCCTTGGCCGCCCTGAGCGCCACGCGCGCGAGGTCGACACCGGAGGGCTCGGGGGCCTTCCTGGGGGCGTCGGGGGCGTTCTCGGAGGGGTTCTCGCTCATACGCGCTCCACCGTGCCCTCGGACACCGAGTAGCGCGCCCCCGTCAGTACGTGCGGGACGTCGTCGTCGACCGCTGCCGTCACCAGGACCTGCTCGCCGGGCGCGACCAGCTCGGCCAGCCGCTCGCGGCGCCGGGCGTCCAGCTCGGCGAACACGTCGTCCAGGACCAGCACCGGTTCATTGCCTTCGGCCCTGAGCAGGTCGTAGGACGCGAGGCGCAGCGCCAGTGCGTAGGACCAGGACTCGCCGTGCGAGGCGTAGCCCTTGGCCGGCAACTGACCGAGTCTGAGCAGCAGATCGTCCCGGTGCGGGCCCACGAGGGTGACCCCGCGCTCGATCTCCTGCTTGCGGGCCTCGGCGAGCGCCGCCATCAGCTGCTCGTAGAGGTCCTCGCGCGTGTGCGCCTCGCCGGGAGCCGACGGCTTGTAGTCCAGGGCGACGGGGCCGCCGCCGGGGGCCAGCTGCTCGTACGCCTTGTCGGCCAGCGGCTGGATCGTCGCGATCAGGTCCAGGCGCTGGGCGAGCAACTCGGCGCCGGCCCGCGCGAGGTGCTGGTCCCAGACGTCGAGGGTGGACAGGTCCGCCCCCACGCTCGAATCCGCTCGCGTGGTAGGTCCCCCCCTGCGCCCGCCGTGGCGGCGGGCCAATGCGGCCGACTTCAGCAGGGTGTTGCGCTGCTTGAGGACGCGTTCGTAGTCGGAGCGCACGCCCGCCATGCGCGGGGAGCGGGCGGTGATCAGCTCGTCGAGGAAGCGGCGCCGCTCGCCGGGGTCGCCCTTGACCAGGGCGAGGTCCTCCGGCGCGAACAGCACGGTCCGTACGATGCCGAGCACATCACGGGGTCTGACCTGCGAGGACCTGTTGATCCTGGCCCGGTTGGCCTTGCCCGGGTTCAGCTCCAGCTCGACCAGCTGCTGCCGGTCGCCCTGGCGCACCTGTGCCCGGATGACCGCCCGGTCGGCGCCCATGCGGACGAGGGGGGCGTCGGAGGCGACGCGGTGGCTGCCGAGGGTGGCGAGATAGCCGACGGCTTCGACGAGGTTGGTCTTGCCCTGGCCGTTGGGGCCGACGAAGGCGGTGACGCCCGCGTCGAGCGGGACCTCGACCCGGGTGTACGAGCGGAAGTCGGCCAGCGACAGATGCGTGACGTGCATGG
This sequence comes from Streptomyces sp. bgisy027, assembly GCF_057710365.1. Taxonomy (NCBI): domain Bacteria; kingdom Bacillati; phylum Actinomycetota; class Actinomycetes; order Kitasatosporales; family Streptomycetaceae; genus Streptomyces; species Streptomyces sp. bgisy027. Next base: position 43,073 of record NZ_JBYIVZ010000030.1, on the reverse strand, counting down.
TCGTTCGCCGACCTCCCCCAACGTGTGGTTGAACCGTCCCCAGTTGTGGACAACCGGGCCACTCCCCGAGGGTGCCAGGTCGGCGTCCCCAGGGTGTGGATTACTCGTTCTCGTTTCTCGGTCCTGTCGTGCTCGGTCCTGCCGCGCCGAGCGGGCTACTTCTTCTCCACCGCGTGGCCGCCGAACTGGTTCCGCAGCGCCGCGATCATCTTCATCTGCGGCGAGTCGTCCTGGCGGGACGCGAACCGCGCGAACAGCGACGCGGTGATCGCCGGCAGCGGCACCGCGTGGTCGATGGCGGCTTCCACAGTCCAGCGTCCCTCACCGGAGTCCTGTGCAAAACCCCTGAGCCTGTCGAGGTGCTCGTCCTCGTCGAGGGCGTTCACCGCGAGGTCCAGCAGCCAGGAGCGGATGACCGTGCCCTCCTGCCAGGAGCGGAAGACCTCCCGGACGTCGGTCACGGAGTCGGCCTTCTCCAGCAGCTCCCAGCCCTCGGCGTAGGCCTGCATCATCGCGTACTCGATGCCGTTGTGGACCATCTTCGCGAAGTGGCCCGCGCCCACCTTGCCGGCGTGCACGGCGCCGAAGTCGCCCTCCGGCTTCAGGGCGTTGAAGAAGGGCTGGACCTTGGCGACGTTCTCCGCGTCACCGCCGTACATCAGCGCGTAGCCGTTCTCCAGGCCCCAGACACCGCCGGAGACGCCGCAGTCGACGAAGCCGATGCCCTTGGCCGCCAGCTCCTCGGCGTGCCGCTCGTCGTCCGTCCAGCGGGAGTTCCCGCCGTCGACCACGACGTCACCGGGCTCGAGGAGCTCGGCGAGCCCGTCGATCGTCGACTGGGTCGCGGCACCGGCCGGGACCATCACCCAGACCACACGCGGGCCGGGGAGCTTGCCCACAAGCTCTTCCAGGCTGTGGACATCCGCGAGGTCCTGGTTGCGGTCGTAGCCGATGACGGTGTGGCCGGCGCGGCGTATCCGCTCGCGCATGTTGCCGCCCATCTTGCCGAGGCCGACGAGACCGAGCTCCATCAGTTGTTCCTTAGGTTGCTGTGGCGTGTGAGGCACCTGCGTGCCCACGCCAGAGCCTAAACCCGGACGCACGCGCACATCCGTGGGCATACGCGCTCATACGTACACCCTCACCTGCGGGTTCTCCCACAGGCCGGGGTCACTTCTCCACCGGCCTGTGGACAACTGTCGGCCGCTCAGCCGCTCAGCCGCTCAGGCGCACCGGCATGATCAGGTACTTGTAGGCCTCGTCCGCCTCGGCGTCCAGCGCGGGCTTGCCGCTGAGCAGCGCGGGCTTGGTGGACGTGGTGAACGACAGCTGGGCCACCGGGGAGTCGATGGCGCTCAGGCCGTCCAGCAGGAACGTCGGGTTGAAGGCGATCGAGATGTCGTCGCCCTCCAGCTGGGCGTCGACCCTTTCCACAGCCTGTGCGTCGTCACTGGAGCCGGCCTCCAGGATCAGCACGCCCTGCTCGAAGCTGAGCCGCACCGGGGTGTTCCGCTCGGCGACCAGGGCGACACGCTTGACGGCCTCCACGAAGGGGGCGGTCTCGATCACGGCGACGGAGTTGAACTCGGTCGGGAACAGCGTGCGGTACTTCGGGAGGTCGCCCTCCAGCAGTCGGGTCGTCGTCCGGCGGCCCGCGCCCTCGAAACCGATCAGACCCTCACCGGCACCGGAGCCCGAGAGCGCCAGCGTGACACTGTCGCCGCTGGTCAGCGCCTTGGCGGTGTCCAGGAGCGTCTTGGCCGGGACCAGGGCGACCGCGGAGGCCTCCGGGTTCTCCGGCTTCCACAGGAACTCGCGGACCGCGAAGCGGTAGCGGTCGGTGGAGGCCAGGGTGACGGTGTCGCCCTCGATCTCGATGCGCACACCGGTCAGGACGGGCAGCGTGTCGTCACGGCCGGCGGCGATGGCGACCTGGGAGGCCGCGGAGGCGAAGACCTCGCCGGGAACGGTGCCCGTGGCGGTCGGCATCTGCGGCAGGGCCGGGTACTCCTCCACAGGCAGGGTGTGGAGTGTGAATCGCGAGGAGCCGCAGACCACGGTCGCCCGTACACCGTCTGTGGAGATCTCCACCGGGCGGTTGGGCAGAGCGCGGCAGATGTCGGCGAGCAGGCGGCCGGAGACGAGGACCGTGCCCTCCTCCTCGACCTCGGCGTCGACGCTGACGCGAGCGGAGACCTCGTAGTCGAAGCTCGACAGGCTCAGCTGACCGTCGTCGGCCTTCAGCAGGAGGCCGGCGAGGACAGGCGCCGGCGGACGGGCCGGGAGGCTGCGCGCCGCCCAGGCCACGGCCTCCGCGAGTACGTCGCGTTCCACCCGGATCTTCACTCTTGCCGCCTCCTGCTGTTGCCGGCGCTTCTCGGCCTGCCTGGCTTCGTCGTCTGTCTCGGTGTCGTCGGCCCCAGTGAGGGGAAGGACACCGGGAACAGTCTGACGCACCCCACTGACAGTAGGTGCCTCTCGGGGTCAAGTCGTGACGAGGGGCAGCCGGGAGCCGGACAGAGAGTTGTGCACAGGACCCTCTTCGAAACGGATTCCCAGCTCTCTCTAGTTGGGAGTAGTAGTAGGGCCTGTGGATACCGTGGATAACCACGTTTTCCCAGCTCAGAGCAGAGATTTTGTCCACGGGTCCTGTGGGCGACGGCAGTGGACAACCGGGTGTTTCTGTGGAGAACGGAAAGTTCTGCACACCCCATGCACAGCCTGGGCCGACTTCTCCCCAGCGCCGTCCCCAGCTTTACCCACCTTTCCCACAGGCCAACCCGGCACCTTTGTGTGACGCCTTTCACTCGAACCGGTGAGGAGGCGCGTCGCGTTGCCGAACAGTGGACAGCGGTGTGGAGAAGCTGGGGATTGCTGGGGACAACTGCCCCCAGCCTGTGGGTTGTCGGTGGACAACTTTGTGCACAGCCTGTGGATCTTCTCGCTGTCCACAGTCTGTGGAGATCGTTCGTCCACGAATCCACATGCAGTTGACCTGGTCCGATCGTCCTTCAACAGGGGCAGCTGTGGACACAGTCTGGACAACTTCCCGGTCCCCAGGGTGTGGACGCCAGAAAGTCACCGAATCTGTGGAGAGTGGCCGTAACCCGGCAGGTATTCGAACAGCCGCCGTCCGCGGCATGACGAAGGGCGCCCCGGGATCTCGTCCCGAAGCGCCCTCAGTGACGTACGAGCGGGCCTCGCGGCCCTGCGCCGGCCGGCTCCGTCAGCCGTTCTTGATGCGGTTGGTGAGCTCGGTGACCTGGTTGTAGATGGAGCGCCGCTCGGCCATCAGATTGCGGATCTTGCGGTCGGCGTGCATCACCGTGGTGTGGTCGCGGCCGCCGAACAGTGCGCCGATCTTGGGCAGCGACAGGTCCGTCAGCTCACGGCACAGGTACATGGCGATCTGGCGGGCGGTGACCAGCTGGCGGCCGCGCGAGCTGCCGCACAGGTCCTCCACGGTGAGGCCGAAGTAGTCGGCGGTGGCGCTCATGATGGCCGTGGAGGTGATCTCCGGCGTCGCGTCGTCGCCGCCCGGGATCAGGTCCTTGAGGACGATCTCCGTCAGACCCAGGTCCACCGGCTGCCGGTTGAGCGAGGCGAACGCCGTCACCCGGATCAGTGCGCCCTCCAGCTCACGGATGTTGCGCGAGATGCGGGAGGCGATGAACTCCAGTACCTCCGGCGGGGCGTTGAGCTGCTCCTGGACCGCCTTCTTGCGCAGGATCGCGATACGCGTCTCCAGCTCGGGCGGCTGGACGTCGGTGATCAGACCCCACTCGAACCGGTTCCGCAGCCGGTCCTCCAGGGTGACCAGCTGCTTGGGCGGCCGGTCGCTGGAGAGCACGATCTGCTTGTTGGCGTTGTGGAGGGTGTTGAAGGTGTGGAAGAACTCCTCCTGCGTCGACTCCTTGTCCGCGAGGAACTGGATGTCGTCGACGAGCAGGATGTCCATCTCGCGGTACCGCTTGCGGAAGCTGTCGCCCTTGCCGTCGCGGATGGAGTTGATGAACTCGTTGGTGAACTCCTCCGAGCTCACGTACCGCACGCGCGTGCCCGGGTAGAGGCTGCGCGCGTAGTGCCCGATCGCGTGCAGCAGGTGCGTCTTTCCGAGGCCGGACTCCCCGTAGATGAACAGGGGGTTGTAGGCCTTCGCGGGTGCCTCGGCGACGGCGACCGCGGCCGCGTGCGCGAAGCGGTTGGAGGCGCCGATGACGAACGTGTCGAAGAGGTACTTCGGGTTCAGACGCGCGGTCGGCTCGCCGGGACCGGGCGCCGGCGCGGGCTGCGCGGCCAGCGGGCCGGGGGCACCGGTGGCCGGCAGACCGGGGCCGACGGGGCCTCCGCGGTGCACATGACCGGAGCCGACGGGCGGCTCGGGCAGCTCACGGCGGGCGTCGCGGTCGTAGTCGGGCCGCTGCGGCTCATATTCGGAGCGGTGCTGCTCGTACTCCGAGCGGTGCCCGTCGTAGGACGGCCGTTCCATCGGCTGCGGGCGGTAGTCCTGGGAGGGACCGCCGTAGGAGTCCTGCTGATAGGAGTCCTGCTGGTACGGGTCCTGCTGATACGGGTCCTGGGACGGGGACGCGTAAGGGTCGCGCTCGGGGAAGCCGAGGCGCTGCTGCTGCCAGCCGTAGTCATCCTGCGTGGGGCGCGGCCAGCTGCCGGGGGTGTGCTCCGGGCGCTGGTACTCGCCGGGGTAGGCCGGGCGCGCGGTGGGCAGCGGGTCGGGGCTGCCGGTCCGCTGGTCGTCGGCGCGGTGGCGGCCGTAGCTCTCGTAGGAGGGGAGCTCGGGCTCCTCGTAGCGGGGCTGCTGCGCGGGCTGGGGTACCGGTGGGGCCGGGGGCTCGCCGGCGGAGTCGTCGACGGTGATCGCGATGCGGATCGGGCGGCCGCACTCGCGGCTCAGCGTGTCGCTCACGATCGGGGCCAGACGGCCTTCCAGTACGCCCTTCGCAAATTCGTTCGGTACGGCGAGGAGGGCGGTGTCCGCGACCAGCGCGAGGGGCTGGCAGCGCCGGATCCAGTGCTCGTCCTTGCCCTCGACGCCCTGCCCTCGCCCCTCACCGAGAAGTTGCTCCAGTACTCGTGGCCACACTGCGGCAAGATCGGCAGGTACGTCAGCCACAGGGCACGCTCTCTCACAGGTCCCACGAACGTGTGATTGTGGGACGGGTCGGGATTCAAACGGGTGGAGCCAGAATCAGGGGGACAAGGGAACGAATCGGAGTCCAGTCACGGTAGTCAGGGCGGCGGGTGCGGTTCAAGTTGTTGTCCCCAGCCTGTGGATAGTGTCTCCCCGTGACCTCTGGTTTGACCGGATGGCGTAGCCGCGCGTACCGTAACCAGGTCGAGTTGTCGATGGCTGCTGCCGCCTGCCTCCGATGGGCACAGATCACGTCAGGTGATCGGGAAGCGGTGCAATCGGGCGTAACTGCGAGCTACTCGTGGGCGCACGGTGACAGCCAGGACGGCACCCGCCAAACACCGATTTATCTCTGGAGCCCCCGAGTGAGCAAGCGCACCTTCCAGCCGAACAACCGTCGTCGCGCGAAGACCCACGGCTTCCGCCTGCGGATGCGCACCCGCGCCGGCCGCGCGATTCTCGCGAACCGTCGTGCCAAGGGTCGCGCCAGCCTGTCCGCCTGATCCTGATCAGGTCATGACGTCGTGCTGCCCACCGAGAACCGGCTGAGGCGGCGCGAGGACTTCGCGACCGCGGTACGACGAGGTCGTCGGGCAGGCCGCCCGACACTCGTCGTCCACCTTCGTAGCGGTGCCACGGACCCGCACGCGCCTGGGGAGAGCGCTCCCCCGACGCGTGCGGGTTTCGTCGTGAGCAAGGCTGTGGGCGGCGCGGTCGTACGGAACAAGGTGAAGCGCAGGCTTCGCCATCTGATGCGCGACAGAGTCGACCAGCTGCCCCCCGGTAGCCTGGTAGTCGTACGAGCGTTGCCCGGTTCGGGTGATGCCGACCATGCACAGCTGGCCCGAGACCTGGATGCCGCTCTGCAGCGGCTGCTGGGAGGGGGCGCGCGATGAAGTACCCACTGCTCGCTCTGATCAAGCTGTACCAGTGGACGATCAGTCCGCTGCTCGGGCCGGTGTGCAAGTACTACCCGTCGTGCTCCCACTACGGGTACACGGCCATCGACCGGCACGGTGCGATCAAGGGCACGGCGCTCACCGCCTGGCGCATCCTGCGGTGCAACCCGTGGTCATTGGGCGGTGTGGATCATGTCCCGCCGCGCAAGCGCCCACGGTGGCACGAAATGGTGCGCAACGCGTGGCGCGCACGGAAGGGCGGGCCCTCCGCCGCCGAAACGGCCATCGAAGGTGATGTTCCTTCGAGCCCGGCCGCAGAGACCCCGTCCCATGTCCAAGGAGCATGATTAGTGGACACGATTGCCAGCCTCTTCAGCTTCATCACGACACCCGTTTCCTGGGTCATCGTCCAGTTCCACTCGGTGTACGGCGCCATCTTCGGCCCTGACACCGGATGGGCCTGGGGCCTGTCCATCGTGTCCCTGGTGATTCTGATCCGCATCTGCCTGATCCCGCTCTTCGTGAAGCAGATCAAGGCGACCCGGGCCATGCAGACGCTGCAGCCCGAGATGAAGAAGATCCAGGAGCGCTACAAGAACGACAAACAGCGTCAGTCCGAAGAGATGATGAAGCTGTACAAGGAGACGGGCACCAACCCGCTCTCCTCGTGCCTTCCCATCCTGGCGCAGTCGCCGTTCTTCTTCGCCCTGTACCACGTGCTCAACAGCATCGCGAACAACGACACCATCGGTGTCATCAACGAGAGCCTGCTGAAGAGCGCGCAGCAGGCGCACATCTTCGGGGCCCCGCTGGCCGCGAAGTTCACCGACAGCGCCTCCGACGCCGCCGCGCTGGACGCCTCGATCACCACGGTTCGCATCGTCACCGCGATCATGATCGTCCTGATGTCGGCGTCGCAGTTCTACACGCAGCGCCAGCTGATGACGAAGAACGTCGACACCACGGTGAAGACGCCGTTCATGCAGCAGCAGAAGATGCTGATGTACGTCTTCCCGGTCATGTTCGCCGTCTTCGGCATCAACTTCCCGGTCGGTGTCCTCGTCTACTGGCTGACCACCAACGTGTGGACCATGGGCCAGCAGATGTACGTCATCCACAACAACCCGACCCCGGGATCCAAGGCCCAGGCCGCCTACCTGGAGCGCCTGACCAAGCACGTCACGAGCCACGGCAAGACCCGCCGCCGGGGCGAGCGCGCCATCGTCAAGGCCATCGTCGCCAAGGGCCGCGACCGCAACGAGTTCGAGCGCAAGTTCATCAACGGCCTGACCAAGGCCGGTCTCGCGGCGCAGGCCGACGGCACCGTGGTGAAGAGCGAGGGCGCCGTCGCGACCATCGCCGAGGACGGTACGCCGACCACCACGGCGACGCCCAAGCGTCAGCAGCCGAAGCGGCAGAGCAAGGCCCAGCGTCAGTCCGGCCACCCGAAGCAGGCCGGTGAGCCGACCTCGCTCGAGAAGTCCGAGTCTGAGGACGCCAAGCCCGAAGCCGCCAAGAAGGACGCGCCCAAGCCCAGCAGTGGCGGCCGCAGCAAGGCCCAGTCCGGGCAGCGCAAGGGCGGTCCGCAGCGCCCCAAGTCCCCGTCCAAGAAGTAAGAAGGAGCCCATCCCGTGACGGAAGGCACCACCTCCGCCGCTGCCGAGGGTGCAGACACCCTGAGCCGCCTGGAGCAAGAGGGCGAGATCGCGGCGGACTACCTCGAGGGTCTGCTCGACATCGCCGATCTCGACGGCGACATCGACATGGACGTCGAGGCCGACCGCGCCGCTGTCTCGATCATCAGCGACGCGGGCAGCCGCGACCTGCAAAAGCTGGTCGGGCGTGAGGGCGAGGTGCTGGAGGCGCTTCAGGAGCTCACGCGCCTGGCCGTGCACCGGGAGACCGGGGACCGCAGCCGGCTGATGCTGGACATCGCGGGCTTCCGGGCCAAGAAGCGCGCCGAGCTCTCCGAGCTGGGCGCCAAGGCCGCCGCCGAGGTCAAGAGCACCGGCGAGCCCGTGAAGATGAAGCCGATGACGCCGTTCGAGCGCAAGGTCGTGCACGATGCGGTGAAGTCGGCGGGCCTGCGGAGCGAGTCCGAGGGCGAGGAGCCGCAGCGGTTCGTCGTCGTCCTTCCCGCCTGATCGGTCCCTACGTTTCCTCCGGCCCCGTCTGTGCGCAGGCGGGGCCGAAGTTTGTCAGCCTGTTAGTTCTGGTGGTTCTGGTGGTCGGCGCCCGAAGCGCCGGCGCGGTACGGAAGGACGGTCCCCCCGTGACGGAGGCAGCGGAGCTTCCCCCTGTGCCCGAACAGGCACGTGAGGTGTTCGGCGATCGCTACGCTGATGCGGTCCGCTACGCCGAACTGCTCGCCGAGGCGGGTGTGCAGCGCGGCCTGATCGGCCCACGAGAGGTGCCCCGTCTGTGGGAGCGCCATCTGCTGAACTGCGCGGTGCTCTCGGAGGTCGTTCCCGAGGGCGTGACGGTGTGCGACGTCGGCTCGGGGGCCGGCCTGCCGGGCATCCCTCTGGCGCTGGTCCGGGAGGACCTGAAGATCACTCTCCTGGAGCCCTTGCTGCGGCGGACGAACTTCCTGACGGAGGTCGTGGAGCTGCTCGGGCTCGACCATGTGACGGTCGTGCGCGGTCGTGCCGAGGAGGTCATGGGGAAGCTGCCGCCCGTACATGTGGTGACCGCCCGTGCTGTGGCTCCGCTGGACCGCCTGGCCACCTGGGGTATCCCGCTGCTGCGCCCCTACGGCGAGATGCTGGCGCTCAAGGGCGACACCGCGGAGGAGGAGCTGAAGAGCGCGGCGACGGCTCTGAGCAAGCTGGGCGCGGTGGAGACGTCGATCCTCCATGTGGGCGAGGGCGTGGTGGACCCGATGTCCACGGTTGTGCGCGTCGAGGTCGGGGAGAGCCCGGGCGGTGTGCGCTTCGCCGCGAAGCGGGCGAAGGCGGCCAGGACGGGACGGGTCCGTCGACGGCGCTGATCCGTCCTGACGACGAGACGTACTCCACACAAGCTGGCAAACCCACCCATGCCGGAGTGTCGCGACAGTTCGGCCGCAGCTGCTGTGCATCGTGTTTCACGTGAAACGTCGCTCACTGCTGCACGGCATCATTAGTCGTGGCCGCGCTGCCGAACCGCGTGACCGAAAGCCCCTCGGGTCCCTCAAGGAGGGTGCTTCCGACGAACCTCCGTCCCCCTGGAGGGGCACGGAGGTTTCCACAGAGGTGGATTTCTCCACAGAACAACAGGCCTCACTGGTTCACGACCCCGAAGACATGGGAGGCTCTGTTCATTGCGAGCCTGAAGTCGAGGAGAGTGAATCCTTGCGGTCCGACGCCAACATCGCGGGACCGATGACCGATCCGGTCCCCGGTCCCCGTACCGAGTCGATGGGGGACGATGTTTCACGTGAAACACCGCCCCCGATGGACGACACTCCCATCGGTCGTGCTGCCCAACTGGCGGTCGAGGCTCTGGGCCGCGCCGGTGAGGGCCTGCCACGGCCCGAGCAGACGCGTGTCATTGTGGTCGCCAACCAGAAGGGGGGCGTGGGCAAGACGACGACGACTGTGAACCTTGCCGCGTCGCTCGCCCTGCATGGCGGCCGTGTACTGGTCATCGACCTCGACCCTCAGGGCAACGCATCCACAGCCCTGGGGATCGACCACCACGCCGAAGTTCCTTCGATCTATGACGTGTTGGTCGAGAGCAAGCCGCTCGCTGAAGTCGTCCAGCCGGTCCCCGATGTCGAGGGTCTCTTCTGTGCCCCCGCCACGATCGATCTCGCCGGTGCGGAGATCGAGCTGGTGTCTCTGGTGGCACGCGAGAGCCGGCTTGAGCGGGCGATCCAGGCTTACGAACAGCCGCTGGACTACGTCCTCATCGACTGCCCTCCCTCGCTCGGCCTGCTGACGGTCAACGCGCTCGTGGCCGGGCAGGAGGTCCTGATCCCGATCCAGTGCGAGTACTACGCGCTGGAGGGCCTCGGGCAGCTGCTGCGCAACGTCGACCTGGTGCGGGGGCACCTCAACCCCGCTCTGCACGTCTCGACGATCCTGCTCACCATGTACGACGGCCGGACGCGGCTCGCGTCCCAGGTCGCGGACGAGGTACGCAACCACTTCGGCGACGAGGTGCTGCGGACGAGCATTCCCCGCTCGGTCCGTATCTCCGAGGCGCCGAGCTATGGGCAGACGGTTCTGACTTACGATCCAGGTTCGAGCGGCGCCCTGTCCTACCTTGAGGCCGCACGAGAAATCGCGCTGAAGGGCGTCGGTGTCAGCTACGACCCGACGAACGGCCACTTCGGCGCCCAGAGCAACCCGAGCATGGTGGAGGGGATCCAGTGAGCGAGCGACGGAGGGGTTTGGGTCGTGGACTCGGCGCACTGATCCCTGCTGCACCGACGGAGAAGACGGTACCCCCGGCTGCGGTAGGGGGAGCTGCTTCCGCCTCCCCGGCCGCGATGCCGGCGCTGACCGACCGTGGGGTTGCCGCGGCCAAGGTGGCTACGCTGCCGCCTGTTTCACATGAAACCGAGGAGCCGTCGTCGAACGGCGCCGTGGAGACGCCCGCCGCTCCCATGGGTGCTCACTTCGCGGAGATTCCCCTCGACGAGATCACGCCGAACCCGCGGCAGCCGCGTGAGATCTTCGACGAGGACGCGCTCCAGGAGCTCGTCACCTCCATCCAGGAGGTCGGTCTCCTCCAGCCGATCGTCGTGCGTCAGATCGCCCCCTCGCGCTACGAACTCATCATGGGTGAGCGCCGCTGGCGGGCCTGCCGGGAGGCCGGTCTTGAGGCGATCCCGGCGATCGTGCGGGCCACGGATGACGAGAAGCTTCTCCTGGACGCGCTGCTGGAGAACCTGCACCGCGCTCAGCTGAACCCGATCGAAGAAGCGGCTGCCTACGATCAGCTGCTGAAGGACTTCAGCTGCACGCATGACCAGCTGGCTGACCGCATCGGCCGTTCCCGGCCCCAGGTCTCCAACACCCTGCGTCTGCTGAAGCTCTCGCCCAAGGTTCAGAACCGGGTGGCGGCCGGAGTGCTCTCCGCGGGCCATGCACGGGCTCTCCTGTCCGTGGAGGACGCGGAGGAGCAGGAGCGGCTGGCCTACCGGGTGGTGGCCGAAGGGCTGTCCGTACGGTCCGTCGAAGAGATCGTGACCTTGATGGGCTCCCGTCCGCAGAAGACTCCGCGGTCCAGGGGTCCCCGGGCCGGCTCGGTTCCGTCGCCGGCGCTGTCCGACCTCGCGACGCGGCTCTCGGATCGCTTCGAGACGCGCGTGAAGGTCGAACTCGGTCAGAAGAAGGGCAAGATCACCGTCGAGTTCGCCTCCCCGGAGGACCTCGAGCGGATCCTCAGCACCTTTGCTCCGGGCGAGAAGCTCGCCCTGCAGAAGAGCCTGCTTGCTGAGGACGACGAGGACAACGAGGGCTGATGCCCGGCCGGGTCGGCTGTCCGACTCGTTCATGCGGGCCGTGTCCGGTGTGTACCGGAACACGGCCCGCACTTTGCTTTCTGGCGGTATCGATGGAATCGCATCGTGGATACGATGCGATCGGGTATGGCGCATCCACCTGGCAGACCTCTTAGGGGAGGCGGGGTCCATGCGAACGGTGAGCCGCACCGGACTGGTGAGCGCGGGTCTTGGGCTGGGCGCGGTCGGCGGATTCGTCGGCAGCCTGCTCAGGGAACGAAGCGCCCTGACAGCCGCTCGCGATGCCGCGGGCGAAGGAAGCGAGGAACAGCCTTCATGGGGCGTCGGCTCGTACCGCTCACGCTGGACAACCTTCCGGACCTTCCCAAGCGCTGCCGCTCGTGTGTCTTCTGGGAGTTGGACCCGGTCAGCGGTGAGGCAGCGGTAAAGGCCGGCACCGCCGCACTGGAGAAGGAAGCCTGGATCTCCGCCGTCCTGTTGGACTGGGGCTCCTGCGGGCGGGTCGTGTACGTCGATGAAGTGCCGGTCGGCTTTGTGCTGTACGCGCCTCCGGCTTACGTTCCTCGCGCGACGGCGTTTCCCACGAGCCCTGTCTCACCGGACGCGGTGCAGCTGATGACCGCCTTCATCATGCCGGGCTATCAGGGGCAGGGGCTGGGCAGAGTGATGGTCCAGACGGTCGCCAAGGATCTCCTGCGCCGGGGGTTCAAGGCGATCGAGGCTTTCGGGGACGCTCGATGGAAAGAGCCGGCGTGTGTTCTGCCCGCCGACCATCTCCTGGCCGTGGGCTTCAAGACGGTCCGTCCGCACCCCACCTCCCCGCGCCTGCGGCTGGAGCTGCGGACCACGCTGTCGTGGAAGGAAGACGTGGAGATGGCGATCGACCGGCTTCTGGGCGCGGTCCAGAAGGAACCGGTGCTGCGACCTCTCTAAAACGAATGGGCCAACCCCCTCGGGTTGGCCCATTCGTGTTTCACGTGAAACATCACTCGGCGATGAAGTCCTCGAGGTCGCGGAGGATGGCGGCCTTCGGCTTCGCGCCGACGATGGTCTTGGCGACCTCGCCGTTCTGGTAGACGTTCAGCGTCGGGATGGACATGACGCCGTACTTGGCGGCCGTACCCGGGTTCTCGTCGATGTTGAGCTTGACGATCTCGATCTTGTCGCCGTGCTCGGCGGCGATTGCCTCGAGGGACGGCGCAATCTGACGGCACGGACCGCACCAGGCGGCCCAGAAGTCCACCAGGACGGGCTTGTCGTTCTTGAGGACGTCCTGGTCGAAGGAATCGTCGGTCACATTCTTCAGGGTGCCGGCCACGGCGGGCTCCTTAACTGATCGGTGCGTGGGGAGGATGGGGGTCAGACAGAGGTCTTCTCGGGCTCAGCCTTCTCCTCGTCCGCGAGGGCGGAGAGGAAGCGCTCGGCGTCGAGAGCGGCGGAACAGCCGGTACCGGCCGCGGTGATCGCCTGGCGGTAGGTGTGGTCAACCACATCGCCGGCACCGAAGACACCAGTGAGGTTGGTGCGGGTCGAGGGAGCGCTGACCTTGAGGTAGCCCTCCTCGTCCAGCTCCAGCTGCCCCTTGAACAGCTCGGTACGCGGGTCGTGGCCGATCGCGATGAACAGGCCGGTGACCGCCAGGTCCGAGAACTCGCCGGTCTTGATGTTGCGCAGCTTCAGCCCGGAGAGCTTCTGCTCGCCCTGGACCTCCGCAACCTCGCTGTCCCAGACGAACTTGATCTTCGGGTCGGCGAAGGCGCGCTCCTGCATCGCCTTCGAGGCGCGCAGGGTGTCCCGGCGGTGGACGATCGTCACGGACTTGGCGAAGCGCGAGAGGAAGGTCGCCTCCTCCATCGCGGTGTCGCCGCCGCCGATCACGGCGATGTCCTGGTCCTTGAAGAAGAAGCCGTCACAGGTGGCACACCACGAGACGCCACGGCCGGAGAGGGCGTCCTCGTTCGGCAGACCGAGCTTGCGGTGCTGCGAGCCGGTCGCGACGATGACGGCCTTCGCGCGGTGGACCGTGCCCGCGGTGTCGGTGACAGTCTTGATCTCACCGCTCAGGTCGACGTTGACGATGTCGTCCGGGACGAGCTCGGCGCCGAAGCGCTCGGCCTGGGAGCGCATGTTGTCCATGAGCTCGGGACCCATGATGCCGTCCTGGAAGCCCGGGAAGTTCTCCACGTCGGTCGTGTTCATGAGCGCACCACCGGCGGTGACGGCACCTTCGAACACCAGCGGCTTCAGCGACGCGCGCGCGGTGTAGAGCGCCGCCGTGTAGCCGGCGGGCCCGGAGCCGATGATGATCACGTTTCGGACGTCGCTCACGGCTTGATTCCTCGTCTCTGGAATACGTCGTCGGACCGGTGGAGCCCCTTTCAGAACTCTCACCCCACCCAACGGATCCTAAGGGGCGTGCATTCCCACTGTGTCCGGGCACACGGTGAGGCCTCACCGTAGGGGTTGCCGCGCCTGACGAAGACGAACCACGGGGCTCTCAGTTACGTGCGTAGGACTTCGTCAGAAGGACCTTGGCACTGGTGGTCGACGGGTGTGTCACACAGCTCGCGTCGACGAGATAAGCGGTGACCTTGCCGGCGTCAGAGGCGTCGGTGAGGACGACGAGCAGCACTTCCTTGCCCTGGAAAGTGCCTTCCTGAGCGGCGAGCGCGGCCTCATCGCGACCGATGCCCTTCTGGATGCACTCCGGCACGGTGATCTCGCGCAGGATCTTCGGGCTCTCGGTGTCGGCTCCGCCCCTCACGCCCATGCTCTCGTCCGGGCCGCGGGACTTGTCGATGTTGCTGCCGCTCGTGGCGAGGAGGTGGTCTACCTGCTTCTCCAGCTTCGCCGCCGAGAAGGTGTCGGTGGTGGTCTGTCCGCCCTCGGCCGTGGGACCGGATCCTCCGCCGCCCATCAATGAGGTCAGCAGTACGGTGCCGAGGCCCAGGGCGGCGGCCGTGAAGGCGGCACCCAGGACGGCGACCTTGCGGCGCCCCGCCCTCTTGCGGTCCTTGCGGCCGGGGCCGGTGGTGGAGGAGCGGGCGTGACCTGCCGGACGGTCCGATGCTGTCGATGTTTCACGTGAAACATGAGCACCGTCGTCCTCGGCGGACCTGCCGTCGTCGGCAGCGGAGACCGCATGGGCGCCGCCGGTATGCGTAGGTGCGCCGGCGTTCTGTGGTGCCGTCGCGCTCAGCAGCGCCTCCGCGGCGAGCGCGGCATCGATGCGCTCCGCGACATCGGAGGGCATCCGGGCCGGGCCGGGCAGGGTGCCGAGCAGTCCCCTGATCTCCTCCAGCGAGGCGTGGACGTCCGCGCACAGCTCGCACTCGTCCAGATGCCGGCGTAGATCGGCGGTCCTGGACGGGGGGAGGAGGCCCTCGGCGAGGTCGGAGATCTCGGCGACGTCCGGGTGCCCGGCCGTGTCTGTCGTGGATGTCACGCTCGCCCACCTCCGCCCTTCACTGCGGCTGAATCACTCGGCCCTGTATCGCGCGGATCCGTCTCCTTCGGCTTCCTGGCCTCCGGACCCGCTGCCGGTGGGACGGATGCCCCCTGCGTCCGGTTCCGCCTTTCGCCGGGATCCTTGCCGCCGCCGCTTTCCGGGCGGAGATGGGTGAGGAGCGGCAGGAGTCTGGCTCTGCCGCGTGCACACCGACTCTTGATCGTGCCCGTCGGGACATCGAGAACCCGGGCGGCCTCCGCGACGGGGTAGCCCTGCATGTCCACGAGGACGAGGGCCGCCCGCTGGTCCGGCGGGAGAGTGCCGAGCGCTTCCAGCAGCTGGCGATGGAGATCATTGCGCTCCGCGGGCGCCGAGGCGGACTCGTGCGGCTCCAGGAGCTGCTCCAGGCGCTCGGTGTCGTCGACCGGGGAGGTCTTGCGGGAGGCCGCCTTGCGGGCACGGTCCAGGCAGGCGTTCACCGTGATGCGGTGCAGCCATGTTGTGACGGCCGACTGGCCCCTGAAGGTGTGAGCCGCCCGGTAGGCGGAGACGAGGGCGTCCTGGACGGCGTCAGCGGCCTCCTCGCGGTCGCCCAGCGTCCGCAGCGCCACCGCCCAGAGGCGGTCACGGTGACGCCGCACGATCTCCCCGAAGGCGTCGGGGTCGCCCTCTACATGCAGGGCGAGGAGGTCCTGATCGCTTGTGTCACCGAATGCGCCGCCATCCGCCATCGGACCTCCCTCCCTTTCTCAGCTGCTCACCTTGACGTCCACGACCCTGCCACGGAACTGGCCGTCGTCGACCTGCTTCGGCAGATTGGTCAGCCAGACCAGAAGGTAGCGGGACTTGAGGGAGTCGCCGGGCTTGAGCGTCACCGTGGTGCCGGAACCGGAAGCCACCTTGGGGTAGCTGTCGAAGGACGTCGGTGTGGCGCCGGGGTCGCCCGAGGCGGCACGGAGCTCGACGGAGGTGTCGCCCATGAAGCTGACGGTGACCTTGCCGACGGGCTGGACCTTGCCGAGATCCAGGATGACTCCGACGCCCGACTTCAACCGACCGAAGTCGGAGCTGGCGTAGTAGTTCGTCTGCCAATACGTGCCCGACGCGGAGTCGTAGATCTTGTTTATGTCCCTCGGGTTCTCCGTGGGGTCCGAGCCGAACGGGTCGAAGTCCTGGACGCCTTCGATGGCGATCGGTTTGCTGGCCGGCTTCGTCGGGCTCTTGTCGTTGTCCTCGGTCGTCTGCGTCTGGTTGGAGTCCTCGGACTTGCCGCCCCGGTCCATGAGCGCGTCCGCCAACTGCCAGCTGCCCAGGCCCAGAGCTGCGATGAGGAGGGCCGAGACGGCCCACTTCAGGGCCTTGCCCGTGCGGCTCTGGAGCGGGGGCGGCGGAGTCGGCATCTGCTGGGCTACGCCGGGACGCGTCTGGCGGCCGTACGTGCCCTGCTGGTACGTGGTGCGCTGATAGTCCGGCGGGGCCGTGAACGAGGGCTCCGGCGGGCGGATGCGCGGCATCTCGCCGATCGCCTTCACCAGTTCCTCCGGCGTGGTGCACGCGGACTCGTGCCGGGAGGCGGTCGCGCCGTCGTTGGCCAGCGCGCGCATGGCGAGCTCGGACAGCCCACGGTGGACACCGGCACGCACCTGGTCGGGCGCGATCAGACCGACGTCCTTCGGCAACCCGGACAGCCCGTAGGCGTCGCTCTCGTACGGCCAGCGCTGGGTGAGCGCGGCGTACAGCAGGGCGCCGATGGCCTCCGTGTCGGTGCGCTGCGGGGTGTCGGAGCTGATGCCCCGCAGCGCGGCGTTCACGGCGAGGCCGCGGATGCGCCACTGCCCGCTGGAGGTGCGCAACACGGCGTTCGGGTTGAGCCGCAGATGGGCCAGACCCTCGCGGTGGGCCGCAGCCATGGCCGCGGACACCTGGGTGACCATCTGGTAGGCGTCGTACACCTCCAGCGGGCCGGAGGCGAGAAGGGTCGTCAGTTCCGTGGCGTCGGGGAGCCATTCGTGGACGACGTAGACGACGTCGTTCTCCTCCACGGCGTCGAGGACCTGGACGAAGCGCGGGTCGCCGAGCAATGCGGAGGAACGGGCCGCGGCCAGAACGGAACGCGCCCGCGCGTGGTCCGCGGGCAGGATGTGCACGCCGACCGCGCGACGGAGTTTCTCGTCGACCGCCCGCCAGCTGCTGAAACCGTCCAGACGGGTGACGCACTCCTCAAGGCGGTAGCGTCTGGCGAGTTTGTGGCCGCTGTGCAGTTCGGGCGGTGAGGCCTTCCCGGGACCCTCGGTCCCGCCACTCCCCTGTGCCTCGTCGATGTCCGTGACCCGCTCCCGATTCTTGGCCACCCCGTCGGCCGTGGACTGGTCCGCCTGAGCGGTCAGCGGCTCGTCGCCGCTGTTGTCTGCCACGTCGACGGCAGCCGTGCTCCGTTCCGCCACCGTCGTTCCTGCCTCCCCATCCATTGCGCGCCGTTGGACCCCGTGCGCGCCGTCCGACGCCGAACCAATTGTGCCCACAGTCCGCCGCTATGCACGACACACGGTGGCGGACGATGGTTGTGCGCGTACCCCGGTTCAGCGACCCAGACGCCCGCGAACCATGCCGACCAATGAGTTGAGCTCGTCGATGCGCATCCTGCGCGCGGCGACGAAGAAGGTGCCCAGCAGTACCGCTCCACCGGCCAGCAGGGCGGCCAGAGAGCCGAGGGCGCCCTGGCCGAGCGTCAGGGTGACTCCGTAACAGGCCACGCCGCTCAGCAGCGCCGCCGGCACCGAGGCGATGCAGAGCCTGGTGTACGTCCGCATCACCCGGGTGCCGTCGAGGTCGCCGCCGAGCCGCTTGCGCAGCCTGCTCCAGGCGACACCGACGCCGATCGCGTAGGCCACGCCGTACGAGGCGGCCATGCCGACCACGGCCCAGCGGGCCGGCAGCACGAGGAAGCAGAGCATCGAGGCACCCGCGTTGCCCGCGGCCACGATGACCGTGTTGTAGAAGGGGGTGCGGGTGTCCTCGTAGGCGTAGAAGGCGCGCAGCACGACGTACTGCACCGAGTAGGGGATCAGGCCGAGGCCGAAGGCCATCAGCATGTAGCCCATGTTGGTGGCTGCGCTGGTGCCCGAGGAGCCGAACATCAGGGTGCACATCGGGATGCCGAGGGCCACGAACCCGAAGGCGAGCGGCACGATCGCCACGGCCGTCGTGCGCAGGCCCTGGGAGATGTCGTCGCGTACGGCGCCGGGGTCGTCCTCGGCGGCCGAGCGGGAGATACGGGGCAGCAGGGCGGCCATCAGCGACACGGTGATGATGGCCTGCGGCAGGCCCCAGATCAGCTGTGCGTTGGCGTAGGCGGCGAAGCCGGTGCCGACGACGCCGGAGGCGATTCCGGAGGCCGTGGACAGCTGGGTGACCACGAGCGCGCCTGCCTGGTTGGCGAGGACGAACAGGATGGTCCACTTGGCGAGCACGGCGGCCTTGCCGAGGCCGTGGCCGCGCCAGTCGAAGCGCAGCCGCAGCCGGAAGCCGGTCTCGCGCAGATACGGGATCATCGCCAGGGACTGGACGACCAGACCGAGCAGGACACCGATGCCGAGGAGCCGCTGGCCCTCCGGCGGGATGCTCGTGACCGACATGCCGGAGTGCTCGGCGGTGCCGTACACCCACAGGAACATGCCGAGCGTCACGATGATGACGATGTTGTTCAGGACCGGGGTCCACATCATCGCGCCGAAGCGGCCGCGCGCGTTGAGGATCTGGCCCATCACCACGTGGACGCCCATGAAGAAGACCGAGGGCAGGAAGTAACGGGTGAAGGTGACCGCGACGTCGTTGGCGGCGGGATCCCCTGCGACCTTGGTGGACAGTGCGCTGACGAGCAGCGGGGCGGCGTACATCGCGAGCGCGGTCAGGGCAGCGAGCGCCACCATCACCAGCGTCAGCAGACGGTTGGCGTAGGCCTCGCCGCCGTCCTCGTCGTCCTTCATGGCACGCACGAGCTGCGGCACGAAGACGGAGTTGAGGCCGCCGCCGACGGTCAGGATGTAGATCATCGTCGGCAGCTGGTAGGCGACCTGGAAGGAGTCGCCGAGCAGGCCGAGGCCCAGTGCCGAGACGATCAGCATGGACCGGACGAACCCGGTGAGCCGGGAGACCATCGTCCCCGCGGCCATCACGGCGCTCGACTTCAGCAGACCGCCGGCCCGGCCGCCCTGCTTCCCGGTGGGAGCGGGGGCAGGGGCGGGTGCAGGCGGGGCCGTCTCGGCTCCCGCGGGCGGCGTGGCCCCCGCGGCGGGCGCGGGGGACGGTGCCGGGACCGTGGGCTGTGCCTGGTACTGCGGGTGGCCGCCCTGCTGCTGGTCGCGGAAGAGGTGCGCGAAGGCGTCGTGCTCCTGCTGTTCCCCGGCGGAGTGCGAGACGAGGTCGTCGACGCCCACGTACTGGGTCGTACGAGGGTCGTCACCGTACGGCAGGTACTGGGTGGGGCCCTCCGGCTCGGGCGCCGGGGTCTGGGCCCACACATTGGGGTCGGGGGCGTACGGCGACTGGGGCGGCTGGGAGTAGAGGGGCTGCTGAGGCTGGTACGTGCCCGGCGGGGGCGGCGGGTGCGCGGCACGGTCGTACAGCGCCTCGGCGACCGGGTCCTGGGCGGAGAGCTCCTGGCCCCGGTAGGGGTCCTGGTCGTAGGCGTCCTGGAGGTACATGTCCGCGGGCTGCTGCGGCGGCACCTGGCCGGGCTCGGGCGGCGGGCCCTCGGGGTGCCCCGAGCTGCCCGCGGCCTGGCCGCGGTCACCGTCGTACGGCGCGTTCATGGCTACCCCACCTCATCGTCCCTGGCCCACCGGCCACGACTTCGCTCAACGGTCCACTCTCTCACCCGTGCCGGACGGGTCGGCGCTTTCCGCTGCGGTGTCCGGTGAAGGGTCACTCGCCTGCTCCGGGGCGTCTGCCCCGTCCTCGTGGCGGGACTCCTCCTTGAGAACATCCTCGGGTGTGAGACGGTCGGAGGGCCCTTCCGGGTTCTCCGGACCGCCTTCTTCCGCGCCCGTCTTCCGGGAGTCGTCCTCCTCCGCTTCACGGGCCGCGGCGCGCTTGCGCTGCGTGTACATCCGGAACCCGGCGAGGACCAGCAGCAGGAAACCGCCGCCGATGACCAGCATCACGGTGGCCGTGAACTCGGTGACCTTCACATCGAACCTGACGGGCTGGCCGTACGCCTGCCCGTCCTCCGTGTACAGCTGGGCGATCACCGAGGCCTGGCCGTTGGCCTGCGCCGAGGTGGGGAACTTCACGGTCTGGCTGTGTCCGCCGGAGACCGAGACGGGCTGCTCGTAGTAGGCCTCGCCGCCGATCTCCAGACGCCTCGGGCTCGTGGAGGTGAGCCGCAGCACCAGATGCTCGACACCCTGGACCAGGTTGTTCTGCACGGTCACCGGGATCGTGGCGCTGCGTCCGGAGAGCTTGGTCTCGGACTTCTCGATCAGCGTGACCTGGCCGGCCAGGGAGTTGATGTACGCCTCGACACCGTTGCGGTAGTCGGCCGCCTCCGCCGAGCGGCCGCGCCACGACGAGGACATCTCGCGGTTCAAGGCCCGGCCGAAGGGGGTCACCACGCGGGACGGGTCGCTGAGGATGACCTGGAAGTTGTCGAGCTTGTTCCGCGTGGACGCGATCTGCTCGAAGGCCTCGCGCGGCAGCTCCTGCTTGCGCAGCGAGGAGGGGTACCGGGACGCCGACGGCACCTTCGTGGTGGCTCCGGCGTCCGGCTTGGCCGTGGCCGCGGCCGTGAGCTCCTGGGACTGGGACCAGGAGCCGCCCTGGAGCGCCGTCACGGCCGCGGCCATCGCCTGGGCCTGGCTCGCCGACGGCATCCGCTGCGGGGCGACGACGATGCTGCGCTGCCGGTCCGACTGGAGGTTCAGCGCCAGGCTCTGGGCGAGGAACCGCTGCACGGCGAGCGTCGAACTCGACGCCCGTGTCAGGTTGCCCTGGAACACCGTCGACATCCGGGCGTCCGCGACGACCGCCGTCGTGCCGCCGCCGATGGGGCGGGAAGCGGAGGGTGTGTAGGGCAGACCGCCGGTCTCGATCAGGCTGTCGCTGCGGGCGATCACCTTGTCCGCGCCGGCGGAGGTGGCGACCTTGACGATGGACGGGTCGACGGCGCCGTTCACGGGCCAGGCGAAGTCCCTGGCGGGTACGACATGGAGCACGGACTCGACGGTGTCCGCGGCGACGTCGGTGGCCTCCTTGAGGTGGCTCAGGGAGCCGGTGACGTTCGTGCCGTTGTGGGCGAGGGAGGCCAGGTCCGGGTCGGCGAAGGGCAGGGCGACGATCTCCTTGTCCTGCACCGCGTCCTGGAGCTCGGACAGCCACCGATTGGCGGCTCCCTGATGGGTGCCCGCCGTGGTCGTGTCCCCTTCGCCCTGGACGCGGTAGCTCTCCGTCATCGCGTCCACGGAGGCCAGCAGGTCCGGGTCGATCACCCAGGTGACGTCGAGATCCTTGCCGAGCGACACCAGCTGCTGGAGGCGGCCGCCCGGGGCGATCTCCTTGGCGAGGTCGTCGTCACGGAAGACCGGCGTCTGGGCCTCGTCGGATCCCGTCTGCGCCGTCATTTGGGACGTGGAGATGAGCGGCCACAGAACCGTCGTCTTCGTCTTCGTGTCGGCGCCGTCCGGCTGCCACGGCAGGAACGTCCGCTCGATGCCCAGCACGTGGTTCCAGGCCTGCGAGGACGTCTCGCCGGACAGGGAGACGGAGAACTGGTACACGCCCTCGCCGCCGAGATCGAGCTTGTCGACCGGCACCGAGATGCTGAAGTTCTGGGAGATGCCCGGGGCGAGCTTCGCGAACTCCTTGACGTACTTCTCGCCGACCGGGGAGCCGTCGAGCCCCTGCTGGTAGTCGGTGCGGCCGGCGACCGTGTCGATGGCCGATCGGGTGTTCAGGACGCCTCCGAGCCGCAGGTCCACCTGTGCGTCGGTGACGGCCTCCTTGCCCTTGTTCGTCACCGTGCCGGACACGGTGATGGTGTCGTCCTCGCCGGGAACGGTCGGAGTGAGCGAGTCCACAGCGACATCGACGGTTTCCGAGCCGGAAGCGGCCTTCAGGGAGTCCTGTGCGGCGGCGTGCGAGGGCGCCGCGGCAGACAGCGTGAGCAGACCGGCCAGCAGTGGTGCCCCGGCGATCAGTGCTCCGGTGCGCCGCACCCAGCGGCGGGCAGGTGAGGGACTCATCCCCTGGAAGTCTGCCGCCTCGGCCACGCGCTCGCCCGTCCCTCGTCGTCGTCAGTGGTCGTCGGAATGTGCGTCCACGCATGGTAACGATGTGCGCTGAGGGGAAGTGCCGCGGACCGCCCCACAAGATCGGTCCGAGGCGTCGGCCTGTCCCGTATGTGCGTTTATAGAGGGAGGGCCGTCACCAAGTCGTAAAGGTAGCGACGGCAGACGCCGGGGCACATCCGCGGAGGTGTCTGTGCGCGCCTCGTGCACGTTTAATGGAGGCGCTCGGGCGCGCCGTGGCCACGTACCCTCTCCTGTTGTGCCGAACGCCAACGAAGACAAGTCCAGTGTCCTGAGTCAGGTGCAGCATCGCGCGGTGAGTGAACTGCTGCGGGTCGCGCCTGTTGCCGACGACCTCGCCCGCCGTTTCAAGGACGCCGGGTTCTCACTCGCCCTGGTCGGCGGCTCGGTCAGGGACGCGCTCCTCGGCCGGCTCGGCAACGATCTGGACTTCACGACCGACGCCCGTCCTCAGGACGTGCTGAAGATCGTGCGGCCCTGGGCGGACGCGGTGTGGGAGGTCGGGATCGCCTTCGGCACGGTCGGTGCGCAGAAGGACGGCTACCAGATCGAGGTGACGACCTACCGATCGGAGGCGTACGACCGGACGTCCCGCAAGCCGGAGGTGTCGTACGGCGACTCGATCGAGGAGGACCTCGTCCGGCGTGACTTCACGGTCAACGCGATGGCGGTCGCGCTGCCGGAGAAGGGGTTCGTCGACCCGCACGGCGGGCTGGAGGATCTCGCGGCGCGCGTCCTGCGGACCCCGGGTACGCCGGAGGCCTCCTTCTCTGACGACCCGCTGCGCATGATGCGTGCTGCGCGCTTCGCGGCCCAGCTCGACTTCGAGGTGGACCCCGAGGTGGTGACGGCCATGAAGGAGATGAGCGAGCGGATCGAGATCGTCTCGGCGGAGCGGGTGCGGGACGAGCTGAACAAGCTGATCCTCTCCGCCCACCCGCGCAAGGGCCTGACACTGCTGGTCGACACCGGGCTCGCCGAGCGGGTGTTCCCGGAGCTGCCGGCGCTGCGGCTGGAGAGCGACGAGCATCACCGTCACAAGGACGTCTACGAGCACACGCTGATCGTCCTGGAGCAGGCGATGGCGCTGGAGGAGAACGGTCCCGACCTGACTCTCCGGCTGGCCGCCCTGCTGCACGACATCGGCAAGCCGCGCACGCGTCGCTTCGAGAAGGACGGTCGGGTCTCGTTCCACCACCACGAGGTGGTCGGCGCGAAGATGACGAAGAAGCGCATGACGGCGCTCAAGTACTCCAACGAGCTGGTGAAGGACGTCTCACGTCTGGTCGAGCTCCACCTGCGCTTCCACGGCTACGGCACCGGTGAATGGACGGACTCCGCCGTCCGCCGCTACGTCCGCGACGCCGGCCCGCTTCTGGACCGCCTGCACAAGCTGACACGCTCGGACTGCACGACCCGCAACAAGCGCAAGGCGGCGGCGCTGTCCCGCGCCTACGACGGCCTGGAGGAGCGCATCGCTCAACTCCAGGAGCAGGAGGAACTCGACTCCATCCGCCCCGACCTCGACGGTAACCAGATCATGGAGATCCTCGGCGTCGGCCCGGGGCCGGTGATCGGCAACGCGTACAAGCACATGCTGGAGCTTCGGCTGGAGCATGGGCCGATGGAGCATGACGATGCGGTGGCGGCGCTCAAGGAGTGGTGGGCCGCGCAGGGCTGAGCTTTGGGAGCGGGGCATGTTTCACGTGAAACGTGCCCGCCTGGATACGCCTAGGGGCGATGTTTCACGTGAAACATCGCCCCTAGGCGTGCAGAGAGCTCAGATCAGACGTCCGAGAGGCACAGCACGAAGTTGTCGCCGTCGCCGGTCTGGGCGTAGAAGCTCGTGGCGCCGCTGACCTTGCGGCACTCCGTCTCGGCGGTGAAGGAGGTGAAGGTGCCATCGACCTTCTTGAGGACCTTGGCTTCCGCCTCCGAGGAAGAGCAGTCCACGACCTCCATCTCATCGCTCGAGGATGAGGAGGAGGCCGACTTCAGGCAGTCGCCCACCTTCGCCTGGTCCGCGTCGTCCAGGCTGGCTATGTAGCCGACGACGATCGCCGTCACGACACCCACGCCGATGAGCACGTTCTTGATCGTCTTGAAGCTGACCTTGCGGCGCGGCTGCTCCGGGGGGACCGGCGCATAGGGCGCCCCGCCCTGCGGGAAGCCCGGCTGGCCCGGCTGCTGCGGGTACGGGGCCTGGCCCTGGGGCGGCTGGCCCTGGGCGTACGGGTTCTGGCCCTGCGCGAATGGATTGCCCTGCGGCGGCGGAGTTGTCACTTGGGGGTCCCCCTAGAACATGGGTGCGTGATCGCGAACAATGGCGCGATATAAGACGGACGTAAGTTACCGGGCCGCACTGACAACTCAGTACTCAGGAATGGCTCTGTGTCATTGATGTGACACAGACCGGTACTCAAAGCGGGCCATAGCCACCGCAACTGCCGCGTAGATAACGGCGACTGTGACCACGAGAGCGGCGGAACGGCCGTCCGGCGGCAGTATCAGCGCGGCAACTCCGGCCGCTCCGACGAACGCGACGTTGAACAGCACGTCGTAGACCGAAAAGGTCCGGCCACGGAAGCCGTCCTCGACCGAGGACTGCACGATCGTGTCCGTCGAGATCTTCGCGCCCTGTGTCGTCAGCCCCAGCACGAATGCCGCGACCAGCATGGGAGTTGCGGCGAAGGGCAGTCCGAGCGCGGACACCAGCACGGCGGCGGCGCCTGCGCACGTGGCGATCCAGCAGCCGGGGCCGAGCCGCGCGGCGGCCCAGGGGGTCACCACGGCCGCCGCGAAGAAGCCGGCGCCCGAGAGGGCCAACGCCAGCCCCAGCAGGGCGAGTCCGTCATCGGTGGTGGAGGAGAAGGCGTACCGGCACAGCATCAGCACCATGACGAGCAGAGCGCCATAGCAGAAGCGCATCAGCGTCATCGTGAACAGCGCCCAGGCGGCCTCTCGGCGCGGCGGAGCGGAGAGGTGACGTACGGCTGCCGCCAGGTCGTGTGTGGTGCCGGAGAGGGCCGTCGCAAGACGTGGCCGCACCAACTCGCGATCGGGACCGAGCAGTTCCGGCGCCATGCGCAGCGCGGCCAGCCCGGCGCACAGATACAGCGCCGCTCCCAGCAGCACCACGGCGGCATCGGAGTCCCAGACCACCAGCCGTACGACGAAGGCCAGGCCCGCTCCCGTGGTCGCGGCGAGCGTTCCGGCGGTCGGGGAAAGGGAGTTGGCGATCACGAGCCGTTCTTCGTCGACCACGCGTGGCAGCGCGGCGGACAGACCCGACAGGACGAATCGGTTGACGGCGGTGACACACAGCGCGGAGACGTAGAACAGCCAGTCCGGGACCTCGGTGACGATCAGGGCGGCCGTCGCCGAGGCCAGCAGGGTGCGCAGCAGGCTGCCGTACAGCAGGACCTGGCGGCGGCGCCAGCGGTCCAGCAGGACGCCGGAGAACGGGCCCACCAGGGAGTACGGCAGGAGCAGCACCGCCATGGCGGAGGCGATCGCGGTGGCCGAGGTCTGTTTCTCCGGGGAGAAGACGACGTACGTGGCGAGCGCGGTCTGGTAGACGCCGTCGGCGCCCTGTGAGAGCAGGCGTACGACGAGCAGGCGCCGGAAGTCGCGGAAGCGCAGCAGGACCCGCAGATCGCGTACGACGGACATGGGGCACAGCCTCACATACGGGAGGGTCCCCGGGCGGTACAACCCGGGGACCCTCCACAGCCCTGGCAGGAGCGTTCTGGTGCGGCTCCGTCTGCTTAGCGCTCGACCTCGCCCTTGATGAACTTCTCGACGTTCTCGCGGGCCTCGTCGTCGAAGTACTGGACCGGCGGGGACTTCATGAAGTAGCTGGACGCCGACAGGATCGGGCCGCCGATGCCGCGGTCCTTGGCGATCTTCGCGGCGCGGAGCGCGTCGATGATGACGCCGGCGGAGTTCGGGGAGTCCCAGACCTCCAGCTTGTACTCCAGGTTCAGCGGGACGTCACCGAAGGCACGGCCCTCGAGGCGGACGTAGGCCCACTTGCGGTCGTCGAGCCAGGCGACGTAGTCGGACGGGCCGATGTGGACGTTCTTCTCGCCGAGCTCCCGGTCGGGGATCTGCGAGGTGACGGCCTGCGTCTTGGAGATCTTCTTGGACTCGAGGCGGTCGCGCTCGAGCATGTTCTTGAAGTCCATGTTGCCGCCGACGTTCAGCTGCATCGTGCGGTCCAGGATCACGCCCCGGTCCTCGAACAGCTTCGCCATGACGCGGTGCGTGATGGTGGCACCGACCTGGGACTTGATGTCGTCGCCGACGATCGGGACGCCGGCCTCGGTGAACTTGTCGGCCCACTCCTTGGTACCGGCGATGAAGACCGGCAGGGCGTTGACGAAGGCGACCTTGGCGTCGATGGCGCACTGGGCGTAGAACTTCGCCGCGTCCTCGGAACCGACGGGCAGGTAGCAGACGAGGACGTCGACCTGCCTGTCCTTGAGGACCTGGACGACGTCGACCGGGGCCTCGGCGGACTCCTCGATGGTCTCGCGGTAGTACTTGCCGAGACCGTCGAGGGTGTGACCGCGCTGGACGGTCACGCCGGAACGGGGCACGTCGCAGATCTTGATCGTGTTGTTCTCGCTCGCGCCGATGGCGTCTGCGAGGTCGAGGCCGACCTTCTTCGCGTCGACATCGAACGCGGCGACGAACTCGACGTCGCTGACGTGGTAGTCGCCGAACTGCACGTGCATGAGGCCGGGGACCTTCGACGCCGCGTCGGCGTCCTTGTAGTACTCGACTCCCTGAACCAGCGACGCGGCACAGTTGCCCACGCCGACGATGGCTACGCGAACCGAACCCATTCCGGTTGCTCCCTGTGTGTACGAGTGAGGTCCTGAGTGGATCTCACGTGGCGGTGTCGCCGGGCGTATCCGGCCGGGGGTCGTCCCCCGGCCGGGGCAGGCCGCCCGGCGCTCCAGTGGTGTTGTCCTGCGAGTCGGGCCCCCCGGAGGCGGAACCCCTCAGGTCCCGTCCGGCCCGCTCGCTCTCGATGAGCTCGTTCAGCCAGCGCACTTCGCGCTCCACGGACTCCATCCCGTGGCGCTGGAGCTCGAGCGTGTAGTCGTCGAGGCGTTCCCGGGTGCGCGCCAGAGAGGCGCTCATCTTTTCCAGGCGCTCCTCCAGCCGACTGCGACGGCCCTCCAGCACGCGCATGCGCACGTCCTGGGGTGTGCGTCCGAAGAAGGCAAATCGGGCAGCGAAGTGCTCGTCCTCGTACGCATCGGGTCCGGTCTGGGAGAGCAGCTCCTCGAAGTGCTCCTTACCTTCCGCCGTCAATCGATAGACGATCTTGGCGCGACGGCCCGCGAGGGGTGCGGCGAGCGCGTCCTCCGTGGTGTTCCCCGGTTCCTCGATCAACCAGCCGTTGGCGACCAGCGTCTTGAGGCAGGGATAGAGCGTGCCGTAGCTGAACGCACGGAACACGCCCAGCGATGTATTGAGTCGTTTGCGCAGCTCATAGCCGTGCATCGGGGACTCGCGAAGTAGTCCGAGTACGGCGAACTCGAGGATCCCGGAACGTCGGCTCACCCCTCGCCTCCTCGTCCTTATCTCGCGCTGATGTATCGACTCGATACATCAAGACGATAGAACGGCCTTCCGGGCACGACAAGTGGGGGAACGGTGAACGGGATCACATCAACGATTCATGTGGAGCGAGTTGCCTGATTTGGGGTGAAGTTCGGGGCTAGGAGGACTTTGACGGTGCGTAGTCTGTGCGCCATGCACAGCACCGGGAACCGAGTGACACCTGAGGGCGTCGTCATCCTTGGTGCAGTACGGGTGAATGAGGAACCGGCCACATCCGTACTCCGGGGGGACCGGAAAACCGCCGCCGTTGCCAGGCGCCCAGGGGTGCGCCTGTCCAAGGAGTAGTCGTTCGATGAGCGAGCACCGTCGCAAACCGCCGCAGCCGCAGGGAGGCGGACGTGCCGCGGCCCGACGCGGCCAGGCCGGCTCGTCCGCCGGCCGCCGAGCGGCACCGCGAGGCGCCACCGGATCTCCCTCCGACTCGTACGGGTCGGGTCCCACCGGTGCGGTGAGCGAGGAACGTCAGTACGGCGGCCGCGCCGAAGCACGACGCGCGGCCCAGAGGAGCGCCGGTGGCCGGCGCAAGGCGCCCGAACCGGGCAGAGGCGGCCGCCGCGGCGCTCCCGGTGGGCCGAGCGGGCCCGGGCGCGGCAGAGGACGGGCCGCGCCGCCGCCCAACAAGCGGTTCATCGACTATCCCCGCGCCGGCAAGGACGGCCTCGCGCGCTGGACGCCGTCGTGGCGGCTCGTCACGGGGGCCTTTCTCGCGTTGATGGGTGGCCTGATCGCCGCTGCGGGCATCGGCTACGCCATGGTCGGGATCCCGAAGGCCCAGGACACCGCCCTGGCGCAGAACAACGTCTTCTACTGGTCCAACGGCAAGCAGATGGCCGCGACCGGCGGTCAGACGAACCGCCAGCTCGTGAGCGATGCCGAGATCCCGCGGGAGATGAAGGATGCGGTGGTCTCCGCCGAGAACGCGTCCTTCTACGACGACAAGGGCATCGACCCGGCGGGTATCGGGCGTGCCTTGCTCAACATGGCGAAGGGCGGCGAGACGCAGGGTGGTTCGACGATCACCCAGCAGTTCGTCAAGAACACCTATCTGAGCCAGGAGCAGACGCTCACCCGTAAGTTCAAGGAACTCTTCATCTCCATCAAGGTCGGCCAGAAGCTCTCCAAGGACGAGATCCTTGCCGGCTATCTCAACACTGCCTACTACGGCCGTAACGCCTACGGCATCCAGGCGGCGGCGCAGGCCTACTTCGGCGTGGACGCCACGAAGCTCACCACTACGCAGTGCGCCTTCCTGGCCTCCGTCCTCAAGGGCCCGAACTTCTACAACCCCGACGGTGGTGTGGGAGCGAACGCTACTTCGGACAAGAACACCAAGCGGGCCAAGGACCGCTGGTCGTGGATCCTGGACCGCATGGTCGAGGTCGGCCGTATGACGCCGGCGGACCGGGCCGAGGTCGGCAAGTTCCCCACGCTGAAGAAGCAGAGCTCGAACCTCTCCGGGCAATCCGGCTATCTGATCGACATCGCCAAGGAGTACGTCGCCAAGAAGGCGGGTCTCTCCCCTGAGGACCTGGAGAAGGGCGGCTACCGGATCTACACGACCTTCGACAAGGAGAAGGTCAACCAGATGGCGGCGGCCGTCGAGAAGACGCGCAAGAGCTTCCTCAACACCAAGAAGCGGGAGAAGGACAAGCACGTCCAGTTCGGCGGGGCGTCGGTCGATCCCAAGACCGGAGCGATCGTCGCGCTGTACGGCGGCGCGGGCTACGACAAGGGGCACTACTCCAACAACGCCAACACTCTGGGTGTGCCGGTCGGCTCGACCTGGAAGCCCATCGTGCTGGCTTCCGCCATGCAGTACGGGACCTATGAGACCGACGGAGAGCCGCTCTCGCCGCTGACGAAGTACAACGGCGACGACCTTCTCGTGATCAAGGACCAGAACGGCGACCCGATCATGGGCAACAACGGCAAGCCGTTCCGGCAGAAGAACGAAGGCACCACGGCCTGGGGTGACGTGACCCTCACGAAGGCCATGGAGCAGTCGATCAACAGCCCGTTCGCTCAGCTGGGTATCGACGTCGGCCTGTCCAACACCCAGAAGATGGCGAACAAGATGGGTATCTCGTCCGCCTTCTTCGACAAGGGCAACATCAGGAACGTCTCCTTCTCGCTCGGTACCTCGACCCCCAGCGCCATCCGCATGGCCGACGCGTACGGCTCCTTCGCCGCGTCGGGCGAGCACTTCGAGCCGTACTCGGTCACCAAGGTCCTCAAGGACGGCGGGCCGCTCGAAGGATTCGAGAAGCCGGAAGGCACGACCGCCATGGACGAGAACGTCGCGAACAACGTGACGGACGTCCTGCAGAACGTGGTCAAGAACGGCACCGGCAAGAAGGTCGCGGACATCGGGTTCCCGGTGGCCGGCAAGACGGGTACCACCGACGAGAACAAGTCGGCGTGGTTCGTCGGCTACACCAGGGAGCTGTCCACAGCCGTCACGCTGTTCCGGACGGACCCTGACAAGGGCAAGCTGCTGTCCATGAACGGCACCGGCGGCGTGCCCTCCATCCATGGTGGTGACATTCCGGCGCAGGTCTGGAAGGACTACATGGCCGAGGCCATGAAGGGCGTGGACTACGAGGAGTTCCCGCCGGCGGAGCCCCTCGGGGAGATCATCGAGGAGACGCCCACGCCCACTGTGGCGCCGTCGCCCACCGAGACCGTCGAGGAGAGCCCGACACCGACGCCGACGCCGACGCAGACGGAGACTTCGCCGACGCCGACGCCCACCGACACCTGTAGCGAGTTCGACTGGCAGTGCGGCAACAGCAACGGTGGACAGAACGGCGGCTCGGACGGGGGGACGACCTTGTCACCGACTCCGACGGAAACAGCGACGGACAGCAGCGGGGGTAATGGCAACGGCAACGGAGGCATCTTCGGTGGGTCGTCAGGCTGACCGAGGGCTCATCTGACGCGAGAAGGCCGGTGGCCGGTACCCATGAGGTGGGTGCCGGCCACCGGCCTTTGTCGCTCGTGCGGGGCCTCGTGGGCGGTAGGCCGGCGTGCTGTTTCACGTGAAACGTCGGTTTCACGTGAAACACTCGACCGCCCCGCCGTCTTGGCCCTCGCGCCGTTCTCAGACTGGTACGGCAGGATGTCCCCCATGCCCAGTGCAGAGACGACGCCCACGAGCGTGCACGAGCCCGACCCCGTGGTGCGGCCGACCAAGGAAGACGAGGTCGCCGCGAACGGGAGCGAGCTGATCGGTGGCCCCATCGGACGGCGTGCCCTGCTCGGGACGTCCTGGTGGACTCCCGTGCGGATCGTCGCGCTCCTGGCGATCGGCATGTTCGCCCTCGGGCTGGTCCAGAAGGCGCCGTGCTACAACGGCGCCTGGTTCTTCGGCGCCAGCTCGCAGTACACGCACGCCTGCTACTCGGACATCCCGCACCTCTACCAGGGGCGCGGCTTCGCCGACGGGCTCGTGCCGTACTTCGACAAGCTCCCCGGCGACATGGAGTACCTGGAGTACCCGGTGCTGACCGGAGTCTTCATGGAGGTTGCCTCCTGGCTCACGCCGGGCAGCGGCAGCATCCAGGACCAGGAGCAGTGGTACTGGATGGTCAACGCCGGGATGCTGATGGCATGCGCGGCTGTCATCGCCGTCTGCGTGAGCCGCACGCACACTCGGCGACCCTGGGACGGCCTGATGGTCGCCCTGGCGCCCGCCTTCGCGCTGACCGCGACCATTAACTGGGACCTGCTGGCCGTCGCTCTGACAGCCGCGGCGATGCTGATGTGGTCCCGAGGCCGCTCCCTCGCCTTCGGGGTCCTCCTGGGCCTCGCCACGGCCGCGAAGCTCTATCCCGTCTTCCTGCTGGGCCCGTTGTTCATCCTGTGCTGGCGCGCGGGCAAGTGGCGGGACTTCGGCAAGGCGCTCGGCGGCACCGTGGTCGCCTGGCTGGTCGTGAACCTTCCGGTGATGCTGCTCGCCTGGGACGGGTGGTCGCAGTTCTACCGGTTCAGCCAGGAGCGCGGCGTCGACTTCGGATCCTTCTGGCTCATCCTGGCCCAGAACTCCGACGACCCGCTGAGCACCGAGTCCGTCAACACGCTGGCCACGCTGCTGATGCTGCTGTGCTGCGCCGGCGTCGCCGTGCTCACGCTCACCGCGCCCAGGCGCCCGCGCTTCGCCCAACTGGCCTTCCTGATCGTCGCCGCGTTCATCCTCACCAACAAGGTCTACTCGCCGCAGTACGTCCTCTGGCTGGTGCCGCTGGCCGTCCTGGCCCGGCCGAGGTGGCGCGACATCCTCATCTGGCAGGCCTGCGAGGTCGCCTACTTCCTCGGGATCTGGCTGTACCTCGCGTACACGACCAGCGGAGACGCTCACAAGGGCCTGCCGCCGGACGGCTACCACTGGGCCATCGGCGCCCACCTGCTCGGCAC
This sequence comes from Streptomyces sp. bgisy027, assembly GCF_057710365.1. Lineage (NCBI taxonomy): Bacteria > Bacillati > Actinomycetota > Actinomycetes > Kitasatosporales > Streptomycetaceae > Streptomyces > Streptomyces sp. bgisy027. The sequence continues at coordinate 10,771 of NZ_JBYIVZ010000030.1, read as the reverse complement.
CCTGTACCTGTGCGCCGTCATCGTCCGGGACATCCTCATGCCCGAGCGCGATCCGGTGCGCCGTGGCGGTGAGGACGACCCCTCGGGCGGCGTCCTGGACAGGGCGGAGGACGTGTTCGTGCTCGGCGCCGCGACGCATCCACCGCGGCATGCGGTCCACTTCGAGGGGCCTCAGGTGGAGTGGGGCAACCGCGGGGCCACCGGCAGTTCGCTCTGAGCGAACAGGGCTCGTGGAGCCACGCCAAAGGCCCTGCGCGGAGCGGGACCGACATCGAAAAGGCCGTACGCGGAGGAGTCCGGGTACGGCCTTTCGTGGCTGCGGCGTTGGCGGCCGGCGGTGGTTCAGCCGCTGAGCGGCACCGGATCAGCGGTCGACGAGGCGGTCGAACTGCGTGGTGGTGTGCCGCAGATGGGCGACCAGTTCGTCACCGACCTTCGGCTCCGGTGCGTCCGACGGGACGAACAGGATCGAGACCTGCATGTGCGGCGGTTCGGCGAACCAGCGCTGCTTGCCTCCCCACACGAAGGGAGCAAGGTTCCGGTTGACCGTGGCGAGGCCGGCGCGTGCGACGCCCTTGGCACGCGGCATGACGCCGTGGAGGGCCTTCGGGGCCTCCAGACCCACCCCGTGCGACGTACCGCCCGCCACGACCACCAGGAAGCCGTCAGAAGCCGCCTTCTGCTGCCGGTAACCGAAGCGGTCGCCCTTGGAGACGCGTGTGACGTCCAGGACGGCGCCGCGGTACTCGGTGGCGTCGTGGTCCCCCAGCCACAGCCGGGTGCCGATGCGGGCGCGGAAGCGGGTCTGCGGGAACTGCTGCTGGAGACGGGCGAGTTCCTCGGCCTTGAGGTGGCTGACGAACATCGTGTGCAGTGGCAGCCGGGCCGCGCGCAGCCGGTCCATCCAGCCGATGACCTCCTCGACGGCGTCGGAGCCGTCGGTGCGGTCCAGCGGCAGGTGGATGGCGAAGCCCTCCAGCCGGACGTTCTCTATGGCGGCGTGCAACTGCGGCAGGTCTTGCTCGTTCACGCCGTGCCGCTTCATCGAGGACATTACCTCGATGACGACGCGGGCGCCCACCAGGCCGTACACGCCGTCCACCGAGGACACCGAGCGGATGACCCGGTCCGGCAGCGGGACGGGCTCCTCGCCGCGCCGGTACGGCGTCAGCACCAGCAGGTCACCGCCGAAGTAGTCCTTGATGCGTGCGGCCTCGTACGTCGTGCCGACGGCGAGTATGTCCGAGCCCAGCCGTGTGGCCTCCTCCGCCAGCCGCTCGTGCCCGAACCCGTAGCCGTTGCCCTTGCAGACCGGGACGAGACCCGGGAACTGCTCTTGCACGTGCTTGTGGTGCGCCCGCCAGCGCGCGGTGTCGACGTAGAGCGTGAGCGCCATGGCCGGACCTGGAACCTTTCTGGTGGCTGCGGTGTATCAGAGATATGGAAGCTATCGACGGTGCAGCTGTTGACGGTATCGAAGCAGAGAACTCAAGGTCAGCGACGCGACATGTAGATGTCGAGCGCCTTGTGAAGCAGCTTGTTCAGCGGGAAGTCCCACTCGCCGAGGTACTCGGCGGCCTGGCCGCCCGTGCCCACCTTGAACTGGATCAGGCCGAAGAGGTGGTCGGTCTCGTCCAGCGAGTCGGAGATGCCGCGCAGGTCGTAGACGGTGGCGCCGAGGGCATAGGCGTCGCGCAGCATCCGCCACTGCATCGCGTTCGAGGGCCGGACCTCACGGCCGATGTTGTCGGAGGCACCGTAGGAGTACCAGACGTGCCCGCCGACGATCAGCATCGTCGCCGCCGACAGGTTCACACCGTTGTGGCGGGCGAAGTACAGCCGCATGCGGTTGGGGTCCTCGGTGTTGAGGGCCGTCCACATGCGCTGGAAGTACGACAGCGGACGCGGCCGGAAGTGGTCGCGCACGGCCGTGATCTCGTACAGGCGCTGCCATTCCTCGAGGTCCTGGTAACCGCCCTGGACGACCTCGACGCCGGCCTTCTCGGCCTTCTTGATGTTGCGTCGCCACAGCTGGTTGAAGTTCTTGTGGACCTCTTCCAGGGACCGGTTGGCCAGCGGCACCTGGTAGACGTAGCGGGGCTGCACGTCGCCGAAGCCGGCCCCGCCGTCCTCGCCCTGCTGCCAGCCCATACGACGCAGCTTGTCGGCGACCTCGAAGGCGCGCGGCTCGATGAAGTCGGCCTCGATGTCGCGCAGCCGCTTCACGTCGGGGTTCTGGATGCCCGCCTTGATGGAGGTGGCCTCCCAGCGCCGGATGATCACCGGCGGGCCCATCTTCACGGAGAAGGCGCCCTGCTGCTTGAGGTGCGCGAGCATCGGTTCCAGCCACTCGGTCAGATTCGGCGTGAACCAGTTGATGACCGGGCCCTCGGGCAGATAGGCGAGGTAGCGCTTGATCTTGGGCAGCTGGCGGTAGAGGACGAGGCCCGCGCCGACCAGCTCGCCGCTCCTGTCGAACCAGCCGAGGCTCTCCGAACGCCACTCAGCCTTGACGTCAGCCCAGGCCGGGACCTGCATGTGGCTGGCCGCGGGCAGGCTCTGGATGTAGGCCAGATGCTGCTCGCGACTGATCGTCCTCAGGGTCAGGCTCATTCGGGGCGCTCCTCGGGCTGGTGTGTCCCCATGGGTACAGGGGCTCCGGCTCTCGCGCCGAAGCCTACTGCGCCTGTGGAGCGCCCCGACTGGGCGTACGGCAGCTTCGCCCCGGCTTCCGCGTCGCCGAGGCGTTCGAGAGTGTTCTCTGCGATGTTCTACCGGTGTTCGGGAGAGGGTCTCCCCGGCCGGCGCGGGAAGGGCATTGCCCCCGACGTCAGAAGCCGCCGAAGAGCCCGCCGTGCGCCATGCCGAGGAAGAAGCCGACTCCGGAGGCGCCGAGACCCACGATCAGGCCGAAGCGCTCACGCGTCGTCTCCGAGATCCACTGACCGTACGCCCCGGCGATGATGCCCACCAGACCCGTCCAGGAGCTGAGCAGGTGCAGGAAGTCGAACTGTGCCGTGATGAACGAAGTGATACCGAGCACCAGGGTCACCACGAGCAGGGTGTCCTGGATGGGATGGGGCTTTCCGTCCGTGGCGAAGAGGCCTCCGACGGTGTTGGGTCGCAATGCCTGTGCCATAGGGCACCTCCTGCGGAAGGCGGCGCATCGTAGCGCCATACACACCCGATGTGTACAGATTGTGGGCGACGGCGGCCGGATTTCAACCGGAAGCAGGTGTGCGGGTACTGTGTACCGTCTGCACCGATGTCTGCCCGGGCCAGCTCGGGGAAACCGCGAGGTCACCCCGATTGTCAGTGCCCGCCGATACCGTTGCGTACGCATCACAACCCTCCTGCCACGGAACGACCGTGGCCGCTGAGTCCAAAGGAGGTGGGTTCCACATGCGTCACTACGAGGTGATGGTCATCCTCGACCCCGATCTGGAGGAGCGCGCTGTCGCCCCCCTGATCGAGAACTTCCTCTCCGTCGTCCGTGAGGGCAACGGCAAGGTCGAGAAGGTCGACACCTGGGGCCGTCGTCGTCTCTCGTACGAGATCAAGAAGAAGCCCGAGGGCATCTACTCGGTCATCGACCTGCAGGCCGAGCCTGCGGTCGTCAAGGAGCTCGACCGCCAGATGAACCTGAACGAGTCGGTCCTCCGGACCAAGGTCCTCCGCCCCGAGACCCACTGAGCTCTCCCGCTCAGCTGATCTCGGGATTCGAGTAGCAGCAACCAAGCAGCCAGAGCAGCAAACCCGCCGAGAGGTTCCCCATGGCAGGCGAGACCGTCATCACGGTCGTCGGCAATCTTGTCGACGACCCCGAGCTGCGCTTCACCCCTTCCGGTGCGGCGGTCGCGAAGTTCCGTGTCGCGTCCACCCCCCGCACCTTCGACCGTCAGACCAACGAGTGGAAGGACGGCGAGAGCCTGTTCCTGACCTGCTCGGTCTGGCGTCAGGCGGCGGAGAACGTCGCCGAGTCGCTCCAGCGAGGCATGCGCGTCATCGTGCAGGGCCGGCTGAAGCAGCGGTCCTACGAGGACCGTGAGGGCGTCAAGCGCACGGTCTACGAGCTGGACGTCGAGGAAGTCGGCGCCAGCCTGCGGAACGCCACGGCGAAGGTCACCAAGACCTCCGGTGGCGCCCGTGGTGGCCAGGGCGGTTACGGCGGCGGTGGCGGCCAGGGTGGCGGCGGCTGGGGTGGTAACTCCGGCGGCGGCCAGCAGGGCGGCGGCGGTGCTCCTGCCGACGACCCGTGGGCGACCGGCGCTCCCGCCGGTGGCAACCAGGGCGGCGGCGGTGGCGGCGGCTGGGGTGGAAACTCCGGCGGCAGCGGCGGCGGCTACTCGGACGAGCCCCCCTTCTAGACCCTCGGGTCCGGGGCGGGCCGTACCCAAACTTCTTGATCACACAGGAGAAACACCATGGCGAAGCCGCCTGTGCGCAAGCCGAAGAAGAAGGTCTGCGCTTTCTGCAAGGACAAGGTCACGTACGTGGACTACAAGGACACGAACATGCTGCGGAAGTTCATTTCCGACCGCGGCAAGATCCGTGCCCGCCGCGTGACCGGCAACTGCACGCAGCACCAGCGTGACGTCGCCACGGCCGTCAAGAACAGCCGTGAGATGGCGCTGCTGCCCTACACCTCCACCGCGCGATAAGGGAAGGGTGACCGAAACATGAAGATCATCCTCACCCACGAGGTCTCCGGCCTCGGCGCCGCGGGCGACGTCGTCGACGTCAAGGACGGTTACGCTCGCAACTACCTCATCCCGCGGAAGTTCGCTATCCGCTGGACCAAGGGTGGCGAGAAGGACGTCGAGCAGATCCGTCGTGCTCGCAAGATCCACGAGATCCAGACCATCGAGCAGGCCAACGCTGTCAAGGCCCAGCTCGAGGGTGTGAAGGTCCGTCTGGCCGTCCGCTCCGGCGACGCCGGTCGTCTCTTCGGTTCCGTCACGCCGGCCGACATCGCTTCCGCGATCAAGGCTGCCGGTGGCCCCGAGGTCGACAAGCGCCGCATCGAGCTGGGCTCCCCGATCAAGACCCTGGGCGCCCACGAGACGTCCGTGCGTCTGCACCCCGAGGTTGCCGCCAAGGTCAACATCGAGGTCATCGCGGCCTGATCGCTGCGCTCGGCTTGAACAGCTGAATGAAGGGGCCGTACCTGCTGAGGTACGGCCCCTTCACTGTGCAGAATGCGCCCCTTCACTATGGAGGAAGTTGGGCGTGGGTCTCGGGAAGGGGCGGCGGGCCTTCATGGGACGCGTCCGTTTCACGTGAAACAGCGTGTTTCACGTGAAACATTCAGCGCGGCGTCGGTGGCGACCTGCGCCTCGGCATGCCGAGCCCGTGGCGATCCTGCGCCTCAGCGCGTCGCGCCCGTCACGATCCAGCGACCCGAGCGGGCGCGCAGCCAGAGCGTCAGCATGCGGACCGTCATCATCAGCGTCATGGCCGCCCAGACCGCCGTGAGGCCGCCGCCCAGCGCCGGGACGAGCAGTGCGACCGGAGCAAACACGGCCAGTGTGAGCACCATGGCCCAGGCTAGATAGGGGCCGTCCCCCGCTCCCATTAGGACGCCGTCCAGGACGAAGACGACGCCGCAGATCGGCTGGGAGAGCGCCACCACGAGAAGGGCGGGCAGGGCGGCGTCCTTGACGACCGAATCGCTGGTGAACAACGGCAGGAAGAGCGACCGGGAGATCACCACGAGAAGGCCCAGGACCACGCCTGCTGCGATGCCCCACTCCACCATGCGGCGACACGCAGCTCTGGCACCCTCGGCGTCACCGGCGCCGAGGTACCTGCCGATGATGGCCTGTCCGGCGATGGCGATCGCGTCCAGGGCGAAGGCGAGCAGGCTCCACAGCGAGAGGATGATCTGGTGGGCTGCGATGTCGGCGTCCCCGAGCCGGGCCGCGACGGCCGTCGCGATCATGAGGATCGCCCTCAGCGAGAGCGTGCGGACCAGCAGAGGCACCCCGGCCTGTGCGGAGGCCCTGATCCCGGCCGCGTCGGGGCGCAGGGAGGCACCGTGCCTGTGGGCTCCGCGGACGACGACCACCAGATAGATCGCGGCCATGCCGAACTGGGCGATGACCGTGCCCCACGCGGAGCCGGCGATGCCGAGGCCGACGCCGTAGACGAGGCCCGCGTTGAGGACGGCGTTGGCGACGAAGCCCGCCACGGCGACGTACAGCGGAGTCCGAGTGTCCTGGAGTCCGCGCAGGACGCCGGTGGCGGCGAGGACGACGAGCATGGCCGGTATGCCGAGTGCCGAGATCCGTAGATAGGTGGTGGCGTACGGAGCCGCGGTGTCCGAGGCGCCGAAGAGTTCCACTAGAAACGGTGCTGTGGGCAGGACGACCGCGATGACGGCGACACCCAGGAGGATGGCGAGCCAGATGCCGTCCATGCCCTGGCGTATCGCGGCCTGAAGGTCGCCGGAGCCGACGCGTCGCGCGACGGCTGCTGTGGTGGCGTAGGCGAGGAAGACGAAGACACTGACGGCCGTCATGAGGAGGGCCGAGGCGACCCCGAGTCCGGCGAGCTGGGACGTACCGAGATGGCCGACGATCGCGCTGTCGGCCATGACGAAGAGGGGCTCGGCGACGAGTGCGCCGAAGGCCGGGACGGCCAGTGCGACGATCTCTCGATCGTGCTGTCGCCGGGCAGCCTTGGGTCTCGCGGGGGCCTGTGTCATGGCCACCAATCTAATCGTCCACAGGTAAGAGATGCAATTGAGTAGTGACTCTTACTCGCCCTCTCTCGTCGTATGCTTTCGCGCACCGTTCGAAGCGATCTTGGTCCGACTGGGGAAGTTTTTCTTCTGCACAGCCGGTGGATGGTAAACGTGCAGGTCAGAGCTGGTTGTGGAGAATCGCTCGGAGCTTGTTCACAGGCCTGTCCACCGGGTCGTGCACAGGTTTTGAGGAGTTCTCCACAGCATCGGGGCCGTCGTCCACATGGCCTGTGGATAACCAGATTGGCTGACGGTGCCCGCGGGCCTACCGTGGTCCGGCGCCCGCTCCGTCCTTCGGCCGTGAAAGCGTCACAAAACCGACGTGCCTGAACCGGAGTTGGGCCTCTTATTTGTCAGTGGCGTGCCGTAGAACAGAGAGGCACGGCGAGGTCCGCTCGGCGGACGGGAGGAGGTGGCTCGGTGAGCATTTCCGAGCCCTTGGACGACCCGTGGGCCGACAGCGGTCCCAGTGATCGTCTGCCCGCCTCCCGCCGACGCGGCGAAGGCGGCCGAGGACGCGACGAACAGCACGATCGCGGCCGGGACAACGGCGAATGGGACGGCGGCGGTTCGACCTTCGAGCGAGTCCCGCCGCAGGACCTCGACGCCGAACAGTCCGTCCTCGGCGGCATGCTCCTGTCCAAGGACGCCATCGCCGACGTGGTCGAGGTCATCAAGGGCCACGACTTCTACAAGCCGGCGCACGAGACGATCTTCCAGGCGATCCTCGACGTCTACGCCAAGGGCGAGCCGGCCGACCCCATCACGATCGCCGCCGAACTCACCAAGCGCGGTGAGATCAACAAGGTCGGCGGCGCCTCGTATCTGCACACCCTCGTCCAGACCGTGCCGACGGCCGCGAACGCCGAGTACTACGCGGAGATCGTCCACGAGCGGGCCGTACTGCGCCGCCTGGTCGAGGCCGGCACCCGCATCACACAGATGGGATACGCGGCCGACGACGACGTCGACGAGATCGTCAACCGCGCCCAGGCCGAGGTCTACGCGGTCACCGAACAGCGCACCAGCGAGGACTACCTCCCGCTCGGGGACATCATGGAGGGCGCGCTCGACGAGATCGAGGCCATCGGCTCGCGCTCAGGCGAGATGACCGGTGTGCCCACCGGGTTCACGGACCTCGACTCGCTCACCAACGGTCTGCACCCGGGCCAGATGATCGTCATCGCGGCCCGCCCCGCCATGGGCAAGTCCACGCTCGCCCTCGACTTCGCGCGCGCGGCGTCGATCAAGCACAACCTGGCGAGCGTCATCTTCTCCCTGGAAATGGGGCGCAACGAGATCGCCATGCGTCTGCTGTCGGCCGAGGCGCGCGTGGCCCTGCATCACATGCGCTCCGGGACCATGACGGACGAGGACTGGACCCGGCTGGCACGACGGATGCCCGAGGTCTCGGCGGCACCGCTCTACATCGACGACTCCCCGAACCTGTCGATGATGGAGATCCGCGCGAAGTGCCGCCGGCTGAAGCAGCGCAACGACATCAAGCTCGTGATCATCGACTACCTCCAGCTGATGCAGGCCGGTGGTTCCAAGCGCTCCGAGAGCCGTCAGCAGGAGGTCTCGGACATGTCCCGTAACCTCAAGCTCCTGGCGAAGGAACTGGAAGTTCCGGTGATCGCGCTGTCGCAGCTGAACCGTGGTCCCGAGCAGCGCACGGACAAGAAGCCGATGGTGTCCGACCTGCGTGAGTCCGGCTCCATCGAGCAGGACGCCGACATGGTGATCCTGCTGCACCGCGAGGACGCCTACGAGAAGGAGTCGCCGCGCGCCGGCGAGGCCGACATCATCGTCGGCAAGCACCGTAACGGTCCGACGGCGACGATCACGGTCGCCTTCCAGGGTCACTACTCGCGGTTCGTGGACATGGCGCAGACCTGATCCGCGCCTCCGCCGGAATGCGCTCGACTCCAGAGCTGACGGCGGGGTGGACTGGGGGCATGACGACTTTTCAGGACGAGTTGCTTCCCACCACCCGCCGCGCGCTGCTGCACCGCGTCGCCACGGCCCAGGCCGAAGGGCGTGCGCCCTCGATGGTGGCCGCGGTCGTGCGGGGCGGCCGGGCGGTGTGGCACGGCTCGCGTACGTCGATGGACGGGCACGGCCCGGACGAGCATGTGCAGTACCGCATCGGCTCGATCACCAAGACCTTCACCGCCGTTCTCGTCCTGCGCCTGCGCGACGAGGGCCTGCTCGCCCTCGGAGACCCGCTGGAGAAGCATCTGCCGGGCACGGGTGCGGGGGAGGCGACCATCGCCGAACTGCTCGCGCATGCGAGCGGGCTGGCGGCCGAGTCGCCGGCGCCCTGGTGGGAGCGGACCTCCGGATCCCTGCGGCCCGAGCTGTCCGACGTCCTCGGCGAACAGCCCTTCCTGCATCAGCCCGGCCGCCGGTTCCACTACTCCAACCCCGGCTACACGCTGCTGGGCGCTCTGGTCGAGAAGCTGCGCGGAGCCCGGTGGGAGGAAGTGCTCCGGCGGGAAGTGCTCGAACCCCTGGGGCTGAGCCGCACGAGTGTGCAACCGCAGGCCCCGCACGCCGGGGGCTGGGCCGTGCATCCCTGGGCCGACGTCATGCTCCCCGAACCGGTCGAGGACCTCGGCCGCATGGCGTCCGCAGGTCAACTCTGGTCAACCACAGCTGACTTGGCACGGTTCGCGGCCTTTCTGATCCAGGGCGACGACCGGGTGCTCGGCGCCGAGTCGTTGCGCGAGATGAGGACGCCGGCGGCTCCGATGGAGGCCGCGGATGTGGAGAGCGGCTATGCCTACTGCCTGGGCTTGGAGCTCCGGCGCCAGGACGGCAGGGTCCTCCTCGGGCACGCGGGTTCGCTGCCGGGCTTCCTCGCCTGTCTCACCGTCAGTGTGGAGGACGATCTCGCCGCTGTCGTCCTGACCAACTGCACCTCCGGACCGCTGCTGTTCACGGTCGCCGCCGACCTCGTGCGGATCGTCGCCGAGGCCGAGCCGCGGATTCCCGAGCCGTGGCGCCCGATGCGGGACGTCGATCCGGCGGTCCTGGAGCTGGCCGGACAGTGGTACTGGGGCACGCATGCCTTCGCGCTGCGGCTGACGGCCGGCGGACTGGTCTCCCTGGAGCCGCTGTCCGGCAAGGGCCGCGGATCGCGGTTCCGGCCCAACGGTGACGGCACCTGGAAGGGACTGGAGGGCTATTACGCCGGAGAGCTCCTGAAGGCCGTACGGCGCCCTGACGGGGTCGTGGATCATCTGGACCTAGGGTCGTTCGTGTTCACGCGTCAGCCGTACGACGAGGGGGCTGCTGTGCCCGGTGGAGTGGATCCCGAGGGGTGGCGGGGAATCGACCGGCTCTGACCTTCGGCCGAGAGTGCGCCCCCGCCACCGTGCGGGGACCGGCGAGGTGCTTGTTTCACGTGAAACAAGCACCTCGCCGTTTCACAGCTCGAGCTTGAAGCCCGCGTGCGAGGCCGTGAAGCCGAGCCGCTCGTAGAAGCGGTGGGCGTCCGTACGGCTCTTGTCGGAGGTCAGCTGCACCAACTGGCATTCCTGACGGCGGGATTCGTCGATCGCCCACTCGATGAGCCGCGTGCCCAGACCGCTGCCGCGCTCGTCGGCGTGGATGCGTACGGCTTCGATGATCGACCTGGTCGCTCCGCGCCGGGACAGCCCGGGAATGACCGTGAGCTGGAGCGTGCCGATGACACGGCCCTCGCGTACGGCGACGACCAGGTGCTGGTTCCGGTCGCTGGTGAGCCGCTCGAACGCGGCGAGGTAGGGCGTCAGGTCGTCGAGCGACTCGCGCCGGGCGCCGAGCGGATCGTCCGCGAGCATGCCGACGATCGCGGGGATGTCGTCGGTGGCGGCGGGCCGTATCTCAAGATCTCCCATGTCCGCACCCTATGCGGGCGCCGGGAGCGACTCGATGACCCGGACCAGTGGAACGAGCTCGGGGTTCTTCGCGGCCTCGTCCAGGGCCTCGCGCAGCGCCTTGTCGTTGGTCGGGCGGGCCTCCTCCAGCAGCTCGAGGCCA
>NZ_JBYIVZ010000029.1:0-128617 GCF_057710365.1 Streptomyces sp. bgisy027 | reverse complement strand
CACCGGAACCACCACCTAGGCCGCCGGAATCACCGCCGACACCCGAAAGCCCCCGGCATCCGTCGGCCCGGACACGAACACCCCGCCCAGCGCGACGACCCGCTCCTTCATCCCCACCAGGCCGTTGCCACCCGACGGCAGCCGCGCGGACGACGCCGACGCCGGCTCCGGCGGCGGGCCGTTCTCCACCTGCATCGCGATCTCCGACATCCGGTGCGCGAGCCGCACCTGCGTCTTCGCACCCGCCGCGTGCTTGTGGACGTTCGTCAGCGCTTCCTGCACCACCCGGTACGCCGTCTGCTCCACCCTCGGCGCGTACCCCCGCGTCTCGCCCTCGACGGACAGCTCCACGACCATCCCCGCGGCCGCCGACTGCCCGATCAGCTCCTCCAGCTCCGACAGACAGGGCCCCTCCGCGGTGCCCTCGTCCCCACCCGCCAGCTCCCGGTCGGCCGCGGCAGCCGCGGCGGCCCCCACCGCGGCGAGCGGTACGACGGCGCCCCGCGCCCGGTCCGCCGTGGCGGCCCCGCTGCGCAGCACACCCAGCATCTCCCGCAGCTCGGTCAGCGCCTGCCGGCCCATGTCCCCCACCAGCGCGGCGTTCTTCACCGCCTTCTCGGGGTCCTTGCGGGCGACCGCCTGGAGGGCGGCGGCATGGACCACCATCAGGCTCACCCGGTGCGCGACGACGTCGTGCATCTCCCGCGCGATCCGGGTCCGCTCCTCGCCCCGCGCCCACTCGGCACGCTCCTCGGCCCGCTCGGCCAGCAGCTGGAGCTCCCGTTCGAGGCTGTCCGCCCGCTCCCGCAGGCTCTCCATGAGCCGGCGCCGCGCGCCGACGTACAGACCGAGCAGCAGAGGAGGCGCGGTCACGCCGAGAGCGGTGGTCACCGACGCGAACGGAACCACCCAGTCCCCGAAGGTCAGCTCCCCACGCGCCACGCCCTGGCGCACCCACACGAACGTCACGATCAGCGTGCCGACGAACGACATCCCGGCCAGCGACGCGATGATCCGCCGCGGCAGCTCGGAGGCGGCGAGGGTGTACAGCCCGACGATGCCGAGCAGGAACCCCATCTGGGCCGGCAGCACCGCGATCGACACGAGCACCACCGCGATGGGCCAGCGGCGGCGCAGCACCAGCACGGAACCGGCCAGCACTCCGAAGACGACTCCCGCGGCCTCGGGTATCCCGGCGTCCCGGGCGAACCGAACCCCCTCGACCCCGCACTCCAACGCGGACACGACGGCCAGACTCACGTCCAGCACCGCACTGCGCATCCTGCCCCACCACCAAAGTCCCGCCCCCGGTGGCGGGTCCCCGGCGCGGTCTTCCCCCGTCGTGGTCATGCCTCCAGCCTACGGGCCGACCGACCTGCCTTTCCGGCGAGTTTCGCGGACTGGCCTACACCACATTCCGTGACCGGACGTAAGCGAAACCGCCCGATATCCCTCGAACAGTTGATTCACCTGTCCTTCCACTCCGGAAGCGATCATTCCGCCCGGACTGTATGCCCATGGCACATTCACCGAGCAAGTACGGCGACTTCGAGGGCCTGCGGGAGCGGGCGGTGGCGCTGCGGCGGGCAGGACTCAGCCGACGCCAGATCCGCGACCGGCTGGGCGTCGACAACAACGACATCCTCAACCGGCTCCTGGAGGGCGAGCCGCCACCGCAGTGGACGAAGCGACCGAACGCGAAGGACGACCTGAGGGACAGGGCACGGGAACTGCGGCTCAAGGGCTGGACCTACGACCAGATCCAGGTGGAGCTGGGGTGCTCGAAGAGTTCGATCTCGCTGTGGGTACGCGACCTGCCGAAGCCGGACCGAAAACGAGGCACGGAGGAAGCGTCAGCCATTGCCAGGCGGGGATGGGAGGCCAGGCTGCATCGTCACGAGGAGCAACGCCGGCACACCAAGGCGATGGCCGAGCAAGCGGTGGGCGACCTGTCCGACCGGGAGCTGTTCCTGGCGGGCGTGGTCCTCTACTGGGCCGAGGGGGCCAAGGACAAGGCACACGCCACACAGCGCCGGGAGAGCCTGCAGTTCATCAACAGCGACCCGAACGTCATCCGCTTCTACCTGCGCTGGCTCGAGTCCCTGGGCGTGGAGCGCGAGCGCATGCGGTTCCGTCTCAGCATCCATGAATCGGCGGACGTGACGGCGGCCGAGGCCTTCTGGGCAGACCTGGTCGCCGTGGACGTTTCGACGTTCCAGCGCGCCACCCTCAAGAAGCACAACCCCAGGACTCTTCGCAAGAACGTCGGCGACTCCTACAGAGGCTGCCTGATCATCTACACCACCAGGAGTGCCGAGTTGTACCGTCGCATGGAAGGCGCCTGGTACGGCATAGTAGGACGCGCCGCTCAACGACCTGACTAAATGTCCGGTTTAGTTGAGTTTGTTCCCCCGTGGTGTAATTGGCAGCACCGTGGCTTTTGGTGCCATTTGTCCGGGTTCGAGTCCTGGCGGGGGAGCCATCGCTCGGTTCGGGCCCCGACTGCTGACAGCGCAGTCAGGGCCCGCTCCCATATCCCCCACGAAACGCCCCGGTATCCTGCGGATGTCACCCCACCCCCGCCACATCCGAAGGGCAAACCGTGAGCGCCATTCGCCCGGCAGCCGTCGTCGTTCTCGCAGCGGGTGAGGGCACCCGTATGAAGTCGGCCACACCGAAGGTCCTGCACGAGATCTGCGGACGCAGCCTCGTGGGGCATGTGCTCGCCGCCGCGCGCGAGTTGGACCCCGAGAATCTCGTCGTCGTGGTCGGCCACGCCCGTGAGCAGGTCGTCGCGCACCTCGGCGAGATCGACCCCGGCGTGCGCACCGCCGTGCAGGCCGAGCAGAACGGCACCGGTCACGCCGTCCGCATGGCCCTGGAGGAGCTCGGCGGCGGTGTCGAGGGAACCGTCGTCGTCGTGTGCGGTGACACCCCGCTGCTGACCGGCGAGACCCTGACGGCGCTCGCCGCCACCCACTCCGGCGACGGCAACGCCGTGACCGTGCTGACGGCCGAGGTCCCGGACGCGACGGGTTACGGGCGGATCGTGCGCGACGGTGCCTCCGGTGCCGTGACCGCGATCGTGGAGCACAAGGACGCGACCGAGTCGCAGCGGGCGATCCGGGAGATCAACTCGGGTGTGTTCGCGTTCGACGGGCAGCTGCTCGCGGACGCGCTGGGCAAGGTCCGCACCGACAACAGCCAGGGCGAGGAGTACCTCACCGACGTGCTCGGCATCCTGCGCGAGGCCGGTCACCGGGTGGGCGCCTGCGTGGCCGCCGATCACCGTGAGATCGCCGGGATCAACAACCGGGTGCAGCTCTCCGAGGCCCGCCGGATCCTCAACGACCGGCTGCTGACCGCCGCGATGCTCTCCGGCGTCACCGTGATCGACCCCGCCACGACCTGGGTCGACGTGACCGTCACCTTCGAGCAGGACGTGATCGTCCAGCCGGGTACGCAGCTGCAGGGCGACACGCACCTCGGCGAGGGCGCGGACGTCGGGCCCAACACCCGGCTGAGGGACACCCGGGTCGGCGCCGGGGCGCGGGTGGACAACACCGTGTCCAACGGTGCCGTCGTGGGGGCGCACGCGAGCGTGGGGCCGTACGCCTATCTGCGGCCGGGGACCCGGCTCGGCGCGAAGGGCAAGATCGGTACGTACGTCGAGACGAAGAACGCCTCGATCGGCGAGGGGACCAAGATCCCGCACCTGTCCTACGTGGGTGACGCGACGATCGGTGAGATGACGAACATCGGTGCCGCGAGCGTCTTCGTGAACTACGACGGGAAGGACAAACACCACACGACCGTCGGCTCGCACTGCCGTACCGGTTCGGACAACATGTTTGTGGCTCCTGTCACGATCGGGGACGGTGCGTACACCGCCGCCGGGTCCGTGATCACGAAGGACGTTCCGCCCGGTTCGCTGGCCGTGGCCCGTGGTCAGCAGCGGAATATCGAGGGTTGGGTGGCGCGCAAGCGTCCGGGCAGCGCTGCCGCGAAGGCGGCGGAGACGGCGTCTCGGCAGGTCGAGGGCGAGGACTGACCGGAAACGGGTGCGCCAAACACGGCGTACCGTGATAAGTGCACACCCAGTTGAGACACCTCTGAGGAGACAGCTGTGACCGGGATCAAGACGACCGGCGAGAAGAAGTTGATGTTCTTCTCCGGCCGCGCCCACCCCGAGCTTGCCGAGGAGGTCGCCCAGCAGCTGGGGGTCGGGGTCGTCCCGACGAAGGCCTTCGACTTCGCGAACGGTGAGATCTACGTCCGCTACCAGGAGTCGGCGCGTGGCGCGGACTGCTTCGTGATCCAGAGCCACACGGCTCCGATCAACCAGTGGATCATGGAGCAGCTGATCATGATCGACGCGCTGAAGCGTGCGTCGGCCCGCTCCATCACGGTCATCGTGCCGTTCTACGGTTACGCCCGTCAGGACAAGAAGCACCGTGGGCGTGAACCCATCTCGGCGCGTCTGATCGCGGATCTGATGAAGACGGCCGGTGCGGACCGCATCCTCACCGTCGATCTGCACACCGATCAGATCCAGGGCTTCTTCGACGGCCCGGTCGACCACCTCTTCGCCCTGCCGCTGCTGGCGGACTACGTGGGTCGAAAGGTCGACCGGGAGAAGCTGACGGTCGTTTCTCCGGACGCCGGCCGCGTGCGGGTCGCCGACCGCTGGTGCGACCGTCTGGGCGCTCCGCTCGCCATCGTGCACAAGCGGCGTGACAAGGACGTGGCGAACCAGGTGACCGTCCACGAGGTCGTGGGTGAGGTCAAGGGCCGGGTGTGTGTCCTGGTCGATGACATGATCGACACCGGTGGCACCATCTGCGCCGCCGCGGACGCCCTGTTCGCGCACGGCGCCGAGGACGTCATCGTGACGGCGACGCACGGTGTGCTCTCCGGTCCCGCCGCGGACCGGCTGAAGAACTCCCGCGTGGGCGAGTTCGTGTTCACGAACACCCTGCCGACGCCGGGTGAGCTGAGCCGTGATCTGGACAAGCTGACGGTGCTGTCGATCGCGCCGACGATCGCGAGCGCGGTGCGTGAGGTGTTCGAGGACGGCTCGGTGACGAGCCTTTTCGACGAGCAGTAGAAGTCGCGCGGCGGATCGTGCCGCAGTGATCCTTTTGGGAACGGCCTCCCTGTCCGAGTAGACTGCTTCAGTTGCTCGGCGAGGGAGGCCGTTTCCCGTTCAGGGATCCGGCGGTCCGTTATCGACGCGCTCTTCGTAGCAGGCCGTTCGTGGCCGGGTGACCACGTCCGCCCCTAGTTTTCTACGAGGAGTGATCATGTCCGAGGTCAAGATCTCTGCCGAGACCCGTACCGAGTTCGGTAAGGGCGCCGCCCGTCGCATCCGTCGTGACTCGAAGGTCCCCGGTGTCCTGTACGGCCACGGCTCGGACCCGCTGCACCTGACCCTGCCGGGCCACGACCTGCTGCTCGCGCTGCGTACGCCGAACGTCCTGATCGCCCTGGACATCGACGGCAAGACCAACGAGCTGGCGATCCCGAAGGCCGTGCAGCGTGACCCGCTGAAGGGCTTCCTGGAGCACGTCGACCTGCTGCTGGTCAAGCGCGGCGAGAAGGTCACGGTCGAGGTCCCGGTGCACGCCGAGGGTGAGCTGGCCCCCGGTGGTTACCTGCTGGAGCACGTCCTGAACGCGCTGCCGGTGGAGGCCGAGGCCACGCACATCCCCGAGGCCGTCACGGTCTCCGTCGAGGGCCTGGAGGCCGGTGCCTCCGTCCTGGCCAAGGACATCACCCTGCCCAAGGGCACCACGCTGGCCGTCGAGGAGGACGCGGTCGTCCTCCAGGTCCTGGCCGCGCAGGCCGAGGAGGCCTCGGAGGGCGAGGAGACCGAGGGCGAGGAAGTCGCCGAGGTCTGATCCCCGGCTCCGGCAGAGGCGTGATCCGCGGCTCTGCCATCGCTTCGTCAGCCGCTGTTCCCGCCGGGGGCAGCGGCTGGCGCGTATGACTCGGGAAGACACAGCGAGGAGACATGGACGTGACGACCGATCCGAGCGCGCCGTGGCTGGTTGCCGGCCTCGGTAATCCGGGACCCGAGTACGCGATGAACCGGCACAACGTCGGCTTCATGGTGGCGGATCTCCTCGCCGGGCGGATCGGGGGGAAGTTCAAGCGGGCCGGCAGGGCGCAGGCGCAGGTCGTGGAGGGGCGGATCGGACCGCCCGGTCCGATGAACCGGCGCGTGATCCTGGTGAAGCCGATGTCGTTCATGAACCTGTCCGGCGGGCCGCTGAACGCCTTGCGGGACTTCTACAAGGTGCCGCTGGGCAACATCGTCGCCGTGCATGACGAGTTGGACATCGGCTACGGCACGCTGCGGTTGAAGCTGGGCGGCGGGGACAACGGGCACAACGGCCTGAAGTCGATGACGAAGGTGATGGGTGCGGACTATCACCGGGTGCGGTTCGGGATCGGGCGGCCTCCGGGCCGTATGCAGGTCGCGGACTTCGTGCTGAAGGACTTCGGCTCGGCGGAGCGCAAGGAGCTGGACTACTTCGTGGACCGTGCGGCGGACGCGGTGGAGTGTCTGGTGATCGAGGGGCTGGAGCGGGCGCAAAGCACGTACAACTCCTGACTTGTCCGGCCGCCCGGCCGGGCCGAGGTTGACCGGGTGCAGGGCCATGGCCAAGGATCGCGGCCATGCCTTCTGCCGTTGTCTCCAGTCAGGGCGCTGTCTCGGCGCTGCGGTTCGGGCGGCTCGCGGCGATGGGCACGGTCGCGGTGCTGATCCTGATCGCGGGGGTCTGGGCGTCGTGGGGCACCGCGCATCATGTGATGCTCACCAAGGGCCGGGAGAGCGGCACGATCTCGGTGACGCGCTGCGGCCAGGACACGTGCAGCGGGCCGTACACGCCGGTGTCGGCGGGCTCGCAGGCGCGCAAGTCGGTCGTCATCGAGAAGAACGTGGCGATCCGCAAGGGGCGGACGTACACGGTCGTGATCAAGCCGGGCGGCGACGAGGTCGTGCGGTCGGGGCCTGCGGGTGTGCTCTACGCGTGGGTTCCGCTGGGCGGGGCGCTGCTGCTGGCGTCGGTCGTGGTCGCGGGCGGGTTGCGGCGGACACGGCTCGCGTGGGTGATGGCGGGGTCGGGAACGGCCTTGCTCACGGCGGCATTTGTGGTGATCTGAGGAGCCTTGAGGTGTACGCGGGTGCGGCACTTGTGGGAATTCTGTTCGTTCCCTGTTCGTGCTTGACCTGAAGTCAGTCCCAGCAGGAAGCTGAGCCGCCCCCTCCACATCTTCCCGTTCCTTCTCGAAGATGGACTACTGCCCCATGCGTACCCTGAACCGCGTCGGTGCCCTGTCCGCCGTCGCCGCGGCGGCGCTGCTGTCCGCTCCGGCCGCCGCGCACGCGACTGCTCCTGGTGACAACGGCACCGTGAAGATCCATGACGCCACCACTGGCGAGGAACTGCGCAGGAACGAGCCGCACGTCTGCGAGTTCTACCTCGACGCCTTCGGCTTCGACTCCGTCCAGCAGGTCTCCTGGCACATCGAGGCCTGGGCCCCGACGGCCGCCGTCAAGGGCGAGACCGTGAAGTCCGGCGCGATCACGCTGGACGGCGAGGGCCACGGCCGCACGGACGACATGACCCTGCCCGACGGCCACTACAAGCTGTTCTGGAACTTCCAGGGAGAGAAGGGGTCCGCCAAGCACAAGGTGTTCTGGACGGACTGCGAGGAGGAGGAGCCGGGCGGCGGCACGCCCACGCCGTCCGCCTCCGAGCCCGGGTCCGGGACGCCGGGCGAGGAGACCACCGAGCCGGCCCCGAGCCCGTCCACGTCCGCCGGTGAGGCGGTTCCGTCGTCGTCGCCGTCGGCGCAGGGCGGCGCCGAGGGCGATCTCGCCGAGACCGGCAACGGCGCCCCGGTGGGCCTGCTGTCGGCGGCCGCGGCGGCGCTGCTGGGCGCGGGCGGCTACCTGGTGTTCCGGCGCCGCAGGGCCTGACGCGCGGAGCCGGTGAACGAACGGTGCCCCCGTGCTCGCTGCGAGCACGGGGGCACTGTCGTGTGCGGTGCGGTCAGCCGGTGTTGCGCAGGCCGGCCGCCACGCCGTTGACCGTGAGGAGCAGGGCGCGCGAGAGCAGCGGGTCGGGGTCGGCGCCGCTCGCGGCGGCGTCGCGCTGGCGCTTGAGCAGGGCGACCTGGAGGTAGGAGATCGGGTCGAGGTAGGCGTCGCGGATGGCGAACGTCTGCTTCAGGACCGGGGTGGCGTCCAGGAGCTCGCTCTCGCCGGTCACCTTGAGCACCTCGGCGACGGTCAGCTCGTGCTCGGCCTCGATGTCGGCGAAGACGTGCTGGAGTTCCTGCGGGACCAGCGTCTCGACGTAGTGGCGGGCGATGCGCAGGTCGGTCTTCGCGAGGGTCATCTCGACGTTGGAGATGAAGTTCCGGAAGAAGTGCCACTGCTCGTGCATCTCGTCGAGCACGGTGTCCAGGCCCGCCTCGCGCAGCGCCTTCAGACCGGAGCCGACGCCGAACCAGCCGGGCACGATCTGCCGGGACTGGGTCCAGCCGAACACCCACGGGATGGCCCGCAGGCCGTCGAGGGAGACGCCCGAGCCGGGGCGGCGGGAGGGCCGGGAGCCGAGGTGCAGGTCGGCGAGCTGGTCCACCGGCGTCGACGCGAGGAAGTACGACGGCAGGTCGGGGTCCTCGACCAGCTTGCGGTACGCGGTGTGCGCGGCTTCGGACACCACGTCCATGGCCGCGTCCCAGCGGGCCAGCGCCTCGACGGACTGGCGCGGGGCGGTGTGCAGGGCGGACGCCTGGAGGGTGGCCGCGACGGTCAGCTCCAGGTTCTCCCTGGCCAGCGAGGGCACGAGGTACTTGTCGGAGATGACCTCGCCCTGTTCGGTGACCTTGATCTCGCCCTCCAGGGTGCCCCAGGGCTGGGCGAGGATCGCGTCGTGGGAGGGGCCGCCGCCGCGGCCGACGGTGCCGCCGCGGCCGTGGAAGAGGCGCAGCCGGACGCCGTAGCGGTGGGCGACGTCGCGCAGTCGGCGCTGGGCGCGGTGGATCTCCCACTGGCTGGTGGTGATGCCGCCGAACTTCGAGGAGTCGGAGTAGCCGAGCATGACCTCCTGGACGTCGCCGCGCAGCGCGACCAGGCGCCGGTAGGACGGGTCGGAGAGCATGTCCTCCAGGATCGTGTCGGCGGCCTTGAGCTCGTCGGTGGTCTCCAGGAGCGGCACGATGCCGATCTTCGCCCAGCCGGCGTGCAGGTCGAGCAGGCCCGCCTCGCGGGCGAGGACGGCCGCGGCGAACACGTCGTCGGCGCCCTGGCACATGGAGATGATGTACGACTCGATGACCTCGGGCCCGAAGACCGCGAGGGCCTTCTTGACGGTCTCGAACACGCCGAGGGTCTTCTCGCCGGCCGCGTCGACCGGCGCCGGGGTGGGCGCGAGGGGCCGGCGGGAACGCAGTTCCTTGGCGAGCAGCTTGGCGCGGTACTCGCGGGGCATGTCGGCGTAGCGCCAGGATTCCTCGCCGAGGCGGTCGAAGAGCTGACCGAGGGCGTGGTGGTGGGCGTCGGCGTGTTCGCGGACGTCCATGGTGGCGAGCTGGAGGCCGAACGCGGACAGCGTACGGATGGTCCGGTTCATGCGGCCGTCGGCGAACAGTGCGCCGCGGTGTTCGCGCAGCGAGGTCTGGATCAGCGTCAGGTCCTGGAGCAGTTCGCCGGTGCCGAGGTAGTCGCGGCCGGCGTCGTGGGGGATGTTCCTGGCCAGGCGGGTCTTGGTGTTCTCCAGCTTCTGCCGGATGCAGGTGGCCTTGAGCCGGTAGGGCTCCTCGGCGTTGAGGCGCTTGTAGCGGGGGCTGATCTCGGGCAGGGCGTCGAGGTCGGCCTTGAGGGACTCCAGGAGCTCCTCGGTGGCGCCGGTGTAGCGGATGGAGTTCGACAGGAAGCCGCGCAGCTCGTCGATCATCTCCAGGGCGTCGTTGATGCCGTGCTCGTGCTGGAGGATGAGGACGTCCCAGGTCACCTGGGGGGTGACGTTGGGGTTGCCGTCGCGGTCGCCGCCGATCCAGGTGCCGAAGGTGAGCGGGCGGGTGGCGTCGGGCAGCTTGTGGCCGACGCGCTCCAGCTCCGCGGTCAGGTCCTCCAGGACGTCGCCGACGGCGCCGGCGTGCAGTTCGTCGAGGTAGTAGATGGCGTTGCGGGCCTCGTCGGCGGGCTCGGGGCGTACGACACGCAGCTCGTCCGTCTGCCATACGAGGTCGATGTTCTCGGCCAGTCGGGTGTCGTGCCGGCGGCGGTCGCCTTCGAGGACCGGGGCCTCCAGGAGCGCGGCGATGCGCCGCAGCTTGTTGAGGACCGAGCGGCGGGCGGCCTCGGTGGGGTGTGCGGTGAAGACCGGGCGGACGTTGAGGTGCTCGACCGTCTGGCGCAGGTGCTCGGGGTCGGCGTCCTTCAGCCGGTCGGCCGTACGGGCGAGGAGGCCGCCCTCGGCGGCGCGCCGGGCGCGCAGCTCGCGGCCACGGTGGACCTGCTCGGTGACGTTGGCCAGGTGGAAGTAGGTGGAGAACGCGCGGACCAGCTTGGCCGCGGTGTCCAGTTCGGTGCCCCTCAGCAGCTCGGCGGCTGCCTCGCCGTCCTCGCGGGTGAGACGGCGGACCTTCTCGACGAGTTCGAGCAGCTCAGGGCCCTCCTGGCGGACGAGGGTCTCGCCCAGTAGGTCACCCAGTCGGCGGATGTCGGCACGCAGCTCACTGCCGGTCGTCGTGTTCTGGTCGTCGGCACTGCTCACAGGTGCGGCTCCTTGCAGTGTTGAAGCTCGTCCGGGAGGGAACCCGGTCGCAGGTGCCGCGCGGCGGGTGCCGCATACGGCTCCTGACTTCCGGGAAGAAATCAGAGCGGACCGCGCTGTCCGACCGACACCAAGGATAGGTGTCCATGCGGACGCGCAGACTCTCGGGCTCTTGCCGCCGGGCGACGCACTGCCATACTTACGACGCCGTAGGTTACGGAACCGTAGGCACCGTCGTAACGAAACCCGGGAATGGTTCCGGCAACCCCGGCACCTGCCAAAACCCTCGACCCCACAGGGGACGCCCCAATGACCACGAGCTCCGATGTGATCGAAGACGCCCCGAAGGCGAACGACGACACCCCGACGACCTCTGCCACGCTCGGCGGCGAGAAGAAGGGGTCGCTCGAACAGTTCGCGCTCCTCCTCTTCATCGTCGTCCCGTTCCTGGCGCTCGGCGCCGCGGTGCCGCTGGCCTGGGGCTGGGGGGTGAGCTGGCTGGACCTCGGTCTGCTGGTCTTCTTCTACTTCCTCGCCTGCCACGGCGTAACCATCGGCTACCACCGCTACTTCACCCACGGCTCGTTCAAGGCGAAGCGTCCGCTGCGCATCGCGCTCGCCGTCGCGGGCTCGATGGCGGTGGAGGGCCCGCTGGTCCGCTGGGTCGCCGACCACCGCAAGCACCACAAGTTCTCCGACGCCGAGGGTGACCCGCACTCGCCGTGGCGTTACGGCGAGACCGTCCCGGCCCTGATGAAGGGCCTGTGGTGGGCGCACATCGGCTGGATGTTCGACGAGGAGCGCACCCCGCAGGACAAGTACGCGCCGGACCTGATCAAGGACCGGGCGATCCGCACGATCTCCCGCCAGTTCATCTGGTGGACGGTGCTGTCGCTGGCCCTGCCCGCGCTGATCGGCGGTCTGGTGACGATGTCCTGGTGGGGCGCCTTCACCGGCTTCTTCTGGGGCTCCCTCGTCCGGGTCGCCCTGCTGCACCACGTGACGTGGTCGATCAACTCGATCTGCCACGCGGTGGGCAAGCGGCCGTTCAAGTCGCGTGACCGTTCGGGCAACGTGTGGTGGCTGGCGGTCCTGTCGTGCGGCGAGTCCTGGCACAACCTGCACCACGCCGACCCGACGTCCGCGCGGCACGGTGTGGAGCGCGGGCAGATCGACTCCTCGGCGCGGATCATCCGCTGGTGCGAGATGCTCGGCTGGGCCTACGACGTGCGCTGGCCGTCACGCTCGCGTATCGATTCGCGCCGGAACACCGCGGAAGGCGGCTCCCGGCGCCGGAAGGAACCCGTAGAGGCGGCATGATTGACGCCGTGGCGACCGACTCCAGCAGCACCCCCAGCAACGACAAGCCCCGGCGGGCGCGCCGTACCCGGATGACCGGGGCGGAGCGCCGCCAGCAGCTGCTGGAGATCGGTCGCACCCTGTTCGCCGCGAAGGGCTTCGAGGGCACGTCGGTGGAGGAGATCGCCGCGAAGGCGGGCGTCTCCAAGCCGGTGGTGTACGAGCACTTCGGCGGCAAGGAGGGGCTGTACGCGGTCGTGGTGGACCGTGAGATGCGCCGGCTCCTCGACATGGTCACCAGCAGCCTGACGGCGGGCCACCCGCGGGAACTGTGCGAGCAGGCCGCCTTCGCCCTCCTGGACTACATCGAGGAGTACACGGACGGCTTCCGCATCCTGGTCCGTGACTCGCCCATCCCGCAGTCGACGGGTTCCTTCGCCTCGCTGATCTCGGACATCGCCACCCAGGTGGAGGACATCCTGGGCCGCGAGTTCAAGAGCCGCGGCTTCGACCCCAAGCTGGCCCCCCTGTACGCCCAGGCCCTGGTCGGCATGGTCGCCCTGACCGGCCAGTGGTGGCTGGACGTGCGCCGCCCGAAGAAGGCGGAGGTGGCGGCCCATCTGGTGAATCTGGCCTGGCACGGGCTGGACGGCCTGGAGGCGAAGCCCCATCTGATAGGGCGCCGCAAGAGCTGACGCCCCGGCCGCCGCTGCCCGTGCCCTCAGTGCCCGGCCGGCGCCCTCAGTGCTTGAAGGTGTCCTTGCCCTTCTCCTTCGCCTGGCGCGCGTCGCCCTTCGCCTGGTCGGCCTTGCCCTCGGCGGTCATGCGCTCGTTGCCGACGACACGGCCCACGGCTTCCTTGGCCTTGCCCTTGGCCTGTTCCTTCATCGCCCGGGCCTTCTCTTCCTTCGCCACTTTTCTCACTCCCGCAGGCGTCGACTTCACTGTCCCCCAGCGGGTGACCCGGCGCGGCGCCGCTCAAACAGCGGTCAGGGGCTCAAGGAACTCCAGCCTGTTGCCCACCGGGTCCTGCGAGTAGAAGCGCCGGTGCCCCGGCAGGTTCTCGTCCCACTCCACCCGCGCCCCCTGTGCCCGGAGCCGGGCGCCGTACCGCTCGATCCCCGCGACCCGCAGCCCGGGGTGTGCCTTGTCCGCCGGTCGGAAGTCCTTCTCGATGCCGAGGTGCAGCTGCACGCCGCCCGCCCGGAACCAGCAGCCGCCGCGGGCGGCGAGCGCGGGTGGCTTGGGGATCTCGGTCATGCCGAGGACTCCCACGTAGTACGTCCGCAGCCGCTCCTCGGAGCCGGGCGGGGCGGCGAGCTGCACATGGTCGACGGCGGTGATCATCACGCCTCCTTGCGGGCCACGGCGAAGATCCGGCGGAACGGGAACGGGGTGCCGTGCGCCCCGGCGGGATAGGCCTCGCGCAGGGCCGTCCGGTACTCGTCCAGGAAGGCCTCCCGCCGCTCGGGCTCGTCGGCGAGCGCGCCGAGGACCGGCCGCAGGCCCGTGCCCTTGACCCAGTCCAGCACCGGATCCTCGCCGGTCAGGAGGTGGACGTACGTCGTCTCCCACACGTCCGCCGTGCAGCCCAGGTCGGCCAGCCGGGCCAGGTAGTCGCTCGGGCCGAGCACGGCGTCGTCGTGGCGCAGGACGTCGGCGAGGCCGTGACGGGGGGCGAGGTCGCGCATCAGGCGGTGGCTCGGGGCGGCGAAGTTGCCGGGGACCTGGAAGGCGAAGGTGCCGCCGGGCCGCAGGGCCGTGACCCAGTCCGCGAACCGGTCCGCGTGCCCCGGCACCCACTGGAGCGTGGCGTTGCTGACGATCAGGTCGTGCGGCTCCCCGGCCGTCCAGGTCCGTACGTCGGCCCGCGCGAAGTCGAGGCGGCCGCCGCCGGCCGTGGGGCCCTCGTGCTCGGCGTGGGCCTTGTCGAGCATCTCGGCGGAGTTGTCGTATCCGGTGATGTGCGCGGTGGGCCAGCGTTCGGCGAGCAGGGCGGTGACGTTGCCGGGGCCGCAGCCGAGGTCGGCGATGCGGGGGCGCTCGGCGGGGAGGTCGGGGACGCGGGCCAGCAGGTCGGCGAAGGGGCGGGCGCGGTGGCCGGCGTGACGCAGGTACTGGGCGGGATCCCAGGTGGGGGTGGCGGCAGTGGACATGGGGCCTCCTGTCTCTACTCGCTCTCCAGCCTGCCCCGACAAGTATCTTGACGTCAAGAGACTTCACGTCGACACAACCACTACACTGATCGCCATGGAGGACGAGGTCGATCGGCTGGTCGCAGCGTGGCGCCGGGAGCGCCCTGACCTCGACGTGGAACCGCTCGAGGTGCTCAGCCGCGTCAGCAGACTGGCCCGGCATCTGGACCGGGCACGCCGGCTGGCCTTCTCCGAGCACAGCCTGGAGCCCTGGGAGTTCGACGTGCTGACCGCACTGCGGCGCGCGGGAACGCCGTATCAGCTCTCGCCGGGGCAGTTGCTGACGCAGACCCTGGTCACCTCGGGCACGATGACCAACCGCATCGACCGCCTGGCCAAGAAGGGCCTGGTGGAACGCCTGCCCGACCCCAGCGACCGGCGCGGGGTCCTCGTCCGGCTCACGGACGAGGGACGCGACCGGGCGGACCAGGCGCTTGCCGGGCTGCTGGACCAGGAGCGGGCGATCCTTGCGGAGCTCTCGCGGGCGCAGCGGGGTGAACTGGCCGGTCTGCTGCGGCAGTTGACGGCGCCGTTCGACAACATTCCCGGGTAGACACCCCGTCGTTCGGCTGCGGCGCCGTTGTGGCTGGTCGCGCCCACACGGCGGTAGCCGGGAAAGAGACACAACCCCGCGCCCCCTGGCGGCGTTGCCGCTCAGGCGTTGCCGCTCAGGCGTTGCCGCTCAGGCGCTGCTGCTCAGGCGCTGCTGCTCTCCTCCGGCATGATGCGGCCCGTCGGGCCCAGGTCCACCGGCCCCACCCCCGCCCGCCGCGCCAGTGCGACCGCGGCCAGGGTGGAGTGGACGCCCAGTTTGCCGAGGACGTTCTGCATGTGGGTGCGGACGGTGTGCGGGGAGAGGTACAGGCGCTCGGCGACGGCCTTGCGCCCCAGTCCCGCCACCATGCACCGCAGTACTTCGCGCTCCCTCGGCGTCAGGGACTCCACCAGCCGCTCGCTCTCGGTGCGGTGCTTGCGGGCGGCGGTCAGTTCCCGCAGTACGCCGGTGAGCAGGGCCGGCGGCAGATGGGTCTCGTCGCGCAGGACCCCGCGGATGACGGTGAGCAGCCGGGACAGCGAGCAGTCCTTGGCCACCCAGCCGGACGCACCGGCCTGGAGCGCGAGCGCGGCCCGGCGCGGGTCGTCCTTCTCGGCGAGGACGACGGTCCGTACCGCCGGCTGTGCGGAGCGGACCCCGGCGACCAGCGAGATGCCGTCCACGAGCCCGTCCTCGCCCACCTCCTGCACGGGCACGGCGGGCCGGACACCGGGCACGTTGCCACCCAGGTCGGCGTCGACGAGCAGGACATCGAACCGGCGCCCCTCGGCGGCCGCGCGCTCCAGGCTGCGCAGTGCCGCCGGACCGCTGCCCGCGGCGGAGACGTCGACATCGGGCTCGGCGGCCAGGGCGGCGGCGAGCGACTCGGCGAAGATGCGATGGTCGTCGACGACCAGAACTCGGATGCGAACCACGAAACCCCCTTCCCCAAGCTCTCGAAGAGCAGGGGATACCCCATCGCCGAAGGACGACACCGGGAGACGAACACCGTCGCGGGAACGACGTCCGAAGCGCGGATGGCGCACGGCCGCCGCCGTGCAGAAACAGCTACCCCCCACTTCGGGCGTCGAACCCGACCTGTCTCGCCCCCTGATCAGCACCGGCCCCCACCGGTGCTGTTCATCAGGGTACGGCCGGGGGGCAGGAGCGGAAGGTAATTTGCAGAACTGGTTGGCCGACGCGTTTATGGTGAGCCGCATGTTTCGTCTGGAGACAGAAGTCGACAAATCTCGGCACGATCTGCTTCGCCGTCGGCTGCGGGACGCCAACACCGCCGCCTCCCCGGTCCTGCGCGCCCTGCGCGGAACCCCAGGTGAACGTGAACTTCCGCTCCAGGTGTGGGCGTTGGACGACTCCGGCGCCGTGGCCGGCGGTCTGGTCGGCCACACCTGGACCAGTTGGCTTCACGTCACGTATCTCTGGGTCGACGAGAGCGCCCGCGGGACCGGTCTGGGTTCGCAACTGCTCGCACACGCGGAGGACACGGCCCGGTCCGAACGGGGCTGCACCGAGGCACGCGTGGAGACCTGGGACTTCCAGGCCCCGGGGTTCTACAGGAAGCAGGGGTACGACGTGGTCTGCGTGATCCCGGACTATCCGCCGGGCATCACGGAGTACACGCTGACCAAACATCTGGCCGACCCGGGCTGAGCGGAGGTGCCGCGACCAACGAACGGGGCCGACGAAGCCGCCCTCGGCCCCGCTGCCCCGTCCGGGCTCAGCGCACGCGTCGCGCCCCGGCGGCCGGTACCGCCTCGAAAACCCTCGGTGCCGTGAACCCGGCGGCGGCGAAGGCGTCCTCGACCGCCTTGGTGACGCTCTCCACGTCCGCCGCCTCGGCCAGCACGATCGCCGAGCCGCCGAAGCCGCCGCCCGTCATGCGCGCGCCCAGGGCGCCGCTCGCCAGGGCCGTGTCCACGACCAGGTCCAGCTCCGGGCAGGAGATGCGGAAGTCGTCCCGCAGGGAGGCGTGCCCCTCGGTCAGCACCGGGCCGATCGCCCGCGTCCCGCCCGACTCCAGCAGGGCCACGACCCGCTCGACACGCTGGTCCTCGGTGACGACGTGGCGCACCAGACGGCGCACCTCCTCCTCGTCGCCGAGCCGGTCGAGGGCCGCGGCCAGGTCGTCGTAGGCGATGTCGCGGAGCGCGTCCACGCCCAGCAGCGCGGCGCCCTTCTCGCAGCCCGCGCGGCGCTTGCCGTACTCGCCCTCGCTGTGGGAGTGCTTGACCCGGGTGTCGACGACCAGCAGCCGCATGCCCTCGGCGGCCAGGTCGAAGGGGATCTGCCTCTGGGAGAGGTCGCGGGTGTCGAGGAACAGCGCGTGGCCCGGCTCGCAGCACGCGGACGCCGTCTGGTCCATGATCCCGACCGGGGCGCCGACGTACACGTTCTCCGCGCGCTGGCACAGCCGGGCCAGCTGCCAGCCCTTGAGGCCCAGGTCGTACAGGTCGTTCAGGGCGAGCGCCACGACGACCTCCAGGGCCGCCGACGAGGACAGGCCGGCTCCGGCCGGGACCGTCGAGGCGAGGTGGATGTCGGCGCCGGTCACCGCGTGGCCGGCCTGGCGCAGCGCCCACACCACGCCCGACGGGTACGCCGTCCAGTCGCGGTCCGACTCGGGTTCGAGGTCGTCGACGCGCAGTTCGACGACGCCGCGCCCGACGTCCTGCGAGTGCAGCCGCAGTACGCCGTCGGTGCGCCGCGAGAGGGCCGCGACCGCGGTGTGCGGCAGCGCGAACGGCATGACGAAGCCGTCGTTGTAGTCGGTGTGCTCGCCGATCAGGTTGACCCGGCCCGGCGCGGCCCACACCCCTTCCGGCCGGGCCCCGTACAGCTCCTCGAACCGCTCGGCGACCGCGGCTGCCGTGTCGACGTTCATCCCCTGCCCCTGACCTTCCGTGCTGAACCGGCCGAAGCGGCCGGTGAGTTGACCGACCGCACGACCTGAGAACCTACGGCCGGCGGCACCGGCCGTAGAACTTAACCTGCGTCTCGCTGCGCGAACCCCCACGCATCCGCGACGATGCCCGCGAGGTCCGCGCGGGACGGGTTCCAGCCGAGCCGCTCGCGGGCGGTGTCGGCGGAGGCGACCAGGACCGCCGGGTCGCCGCCCCGGCGCGGGGCCACGACCTCGGGGATCGGGTGCCCGGTGACCTGCCGGACGGTCTCGATGACCTGGCGGACGGAGAAGCCGTTGCCGTTGCCGAGGTTGCAGATGAGGTGCTCGCCCGGGGTGGCGGCCCTGACGGCCAGCAGGTGGGCCTCGGCCAGGTCGGCGACGTGGATGTAGTCGCGCACGCAGGTGCCGTCCGGCGTCGGGTAGTCCTCGCCGAAGACGGAGATCGCGTCGCGCCGGCCCTGGGCGACCTGGAGGACGAGCGGAATCAGGTGCGACTCGGGGTCGTGGCGCTCGCCGTAGGCGCCGTAGGCACCCGCGACGTTGAAGTACCGCAGGGACACGGCACCGAGGCCGTGGGCCGCCGCCTCGCCGGTGATCATGTGGTCGACGGCGAGCTTGGAGGCGCCGTAGGGGTTGGTGGGCCGCGTCGGCGCCGACTCGACGATCGGCACCTCGGCCGGCTCGCCGTAGGTGGCGGCCGTGGAGGAGAAGACGAGCTTGCGCACGCCCGCCTCGCGCATGGCGCCGAGCAGTGCCATGGTGCCGGCGACGTTGTTGTCCCAGTACTTCTCGGGCTTCACGACCGACTCGCCGACCTGCGAGAACGCGGCGAAGTGCAGCACCGCGTCGAAGGAGGCGTCCAGCCACTTGGCGGCGTCGCGGATGTCGCCCTCGATGAAGGACGCCCCCGGCGGCACACCCTCGCGGAAGCCGGTGGAGAGATTGTCGAGGACGACGACCTCGTCCCCGGCCTCGATGAGGTGCTGCGCGACCACGCTGCCGACGTAGCCGGCGCCGCCGGTGACCAGAAACTTCCCACTCATCTACCCGCTACCTCTCGCAGTCGCTCGGCCGCGCGCTCCGGCGGCACGTCGTTGATGAACACATTCATGCCGGACTCGGAACCCGCGAGAAACTTCAGCTTGCCGGAAGTGCGGCGGATGGTGAAAAGCTCGAGGTGAAGCGCGAAGTCCTCCCGCACGACGCCCTCGAAGTCCTCCAGCTGACCGAACGGCGCCTGGTGCCAGGCGGCGATGTACGGCGTCGGAGGCTCACCGTCACCGAAGATCCGGTCGAAGCGCCTCAAGAGTTCCAGATAAACCTGGGGGAACTCTGAGCGCGCCTCCTCGTCGAGCGCGAGCAGGTCGGGCACCCGGCGCTTCGGGTACAGGTGGACCTCGTAGGGCCAGTGCGCGGCATACGGCACGAAGGCCAGCCAGTGTTCACTCTCCAGGACGACCCGCTCGTCGGCGAGTTCACGCTCCAGGACGGCGTCGAAGAGGTTCTGCCCGCCGGTCGCCTCCTTGTGCGCGGCGGCCGACCGCAGCATCAGGGCGGTGCGCGGGGTGGTGAAGGGATAGGCGTAGATCTGCCCGTGCGGGTGGCCGAGGGTGACACCGATCTCGGCGCCGCGGTTCTCGAAGCAGAACACCTGCCGGACGGAGGGGAGGGAGGACAGTTCCGACGTCCGGTCCGTCCACGCCTCCAGCACCAACCGCGCCTGCTCCTCGGACAGATCGGCGAAGGCCGCGCTGTGGTCGGAGGTGAAGCAGACGACCTCGCAGCGCCCGGAGTCGCCGGCCAGCGAGGGGAAGCGGTTCTCGAAGACCACGACGTCGTACGACGAGTCCGGGATCTCGCTCAGCCGGTCGCCCTCGGAGGGGCACAGCGGGCACTGGTCGGCCGGCGGGTGGTAGGTGCGCGCCTGCCGGTGCGAGGCGATCGCGACCGCGTCGCCGAGCAGTACGTCGTGACGGACCTCGGACGAGGTGACGGTCCGCTCCAGCGGGCGGCGGTCGACCGCGTCCCGCACGGCGTCGTCACGCAGGTCGTAGTAGATGAGCTCACGACCGTCGGCCAGTCGGGTCGAGGTCTTCTTCACGCCGGACTCCATTTCGAGCCACTCAGGGGTCTTCCGAGTCTCCATCAAACAGAACTAAACACAGCGAAACACAACTCACCACCTAAGTCAACATCACAATCAAACAAAGAGCATCACCAGATGTGTTCAATTACTGAACACCGGCGCGTAGGTTCCGCTCTGTATCGATTCGCGAGACGAAGCGAGCACGCATGCAAACCCCCACAATTTCCCCCACGCTTTCCAGCATCTCCCCCACCTCCCCCGCCTCCCCCACCTACCTCGCGGCCGAGCTGCGGCTCCCCACGAACTGGCTCGACTACACGCTGCTCGGCATCTACTTCGTGGTGGTGCTCGGCATCGGCTTCGCGGCCCGCCGCTCGGTGCAGACCACCCTCGACTTCTTCCTCTCGGGGCGCTCCCTGCCCGCCTGGGTCACCGGCCTGGCCTTCATCTCCGCCAACCTGGCCGCCACCGAGATCCTCGGCATGGCCGCCAACAGTGCCCAGTACGGTGCCTACACCGTGCACTGGTACTGGATCGGCGCCATCCCGGCCATGGTGTTCCTCGGCCTGGTGATGATGCCCTTCTACTACGGCAGCAAGGTCCGCTCGGTCCCCGAGTTCCTGCTCCTGCGCTTCGACAAATGGGCACACCTGCTCAGTTCGATCCTGTTCGGCTTCGCCGCGATCCTGATCGCCGGAGTGAACCTGTACGCCCTGGCGATCGTGGTCGAGGCCCTGCTGGGCTGGCCCCAGTGGGTGGCCATCGTGGTCGCCGGCTTCTTCGTCCTCGCCTACATCACCCTCGGCGGCCTGTCCTCCGCGATCTACAACGAGGTCCTGCAGTTCTTCGTGATCCTGGCGGCACTGATCCCGATCACCGTGCTGGCGCTGAAGAAGGCCGGCGGCTGGGACGGCCTGACCGACAAGCTGACCGAGGCCCACGGCGACAACTTCGTCACCGCCTGGGGCGGCACCGGCATCGGCGAGGCGAACCCGCTGGGCGCGAACTGGCTGACGATCGTCCTCGGCCTCGGGTTCGTGCTGTCGTTCGGCTACTGGACGACGAACTTCGCGGAGGTCCAGCGGGCGCTGTCGGCGAAGAACCTCTCGGCAGCCCAGCGCACCCCGCTGATCGCGGCGTTCCCGAAGATCTTCATCGTGTTCCT
Source organism: Streptomyces sp. bgisy027 (assembly GCF_057710365.1). Classification (NCBI taxonomy): domain Bacteria; kingdom Bacillati; phylum Actinomycetota; class Actinomycetes; order Kitasatosporales; family Streptomycetaceae; genus Streptomyces; species Streptomyces sp. bgisy027. The sequence continues at coordinate 107,618 of NZ_JBYIVZ010000029.1, read as the reverse complement.
GGTGATGATCCCGGGACTGGCAGCCGCGGCCCTGGTCCCCGGCTTCGGCACCCAGGAGTCGGGCTACCAGTACAACGACGCCATCCCGTATCTGATGGAGGGGCTGCTGCCCAACGGTGTGCTGGGCATCGCGGTGACCGGTCTGCTGGCCGCGTTCATGGCCGGCATGGCGGCGAACGTGTCGTCCTTCAACACGGTGTTCACCACAGACATCTGGGCGAAGTACGTGGTGAAGGACCGCGAGGACTCCTACTACGTGCGCTTCGGCCGCCTGATCACGGCGATCGGTGTCATGGCCTCCATCGGCACGGCGTTCCTTGCCTCGTCGTTCTCGAACATCATGAGCTACCTCCAGACCCTGTTCTCCTTCTTCAACGTGCCGATGTTCGTGGTCTTCATCGTCGGCATGTTCTGGAAGCGGGCGTCGATGAGGTCGGGCTTCTGGGGTCTGCTGGCCGGCACGACGGCGGCGATGGTGAACTACTTCGTCCTCTACAAGCAGGACGTCATCTCGATCCCCTCCGACCAGGGCGCCAACTTCGTCTCCGCGATCGCGGGGTTCGTGGCCGGCGCGGTCGTCATGGTCGCCGTCTCCCTGTTCACCGCTCCCAAGCCGGCGGAGGAACTCCAGGGCCTGGTCTACGGCACCCTCCCCCAGACTTCGTCCGGGGGCACCCCCACCCCCGGGACGGCCGAGCCGCCCGCGCCGGGGGACGAGGCGTGGTACCGCAAGCCGGCGTTGCTGGGCTGGGGTGCGGTCGTGCTGGCGGCCGCCTGCTACATCCCGTTCTCGTTCTCGCTCTGACGACGGAGGACCGACACCATGACCGACCACCACTCCGAACACCCCAGGCACTCCGGGTACTCCGAGCAGGACGTCCAGCGCGAGGTCAGCGACCTGAAGGAGAAGTCGGCGACGGCCGCCCGGCTCTTCGACATCCGGCGCATCATCGGCGGCCTCTTCGTGCTCTACGGCGTGATCGTCACGATCGCCGGGCTCACCGACGACGACGCCGCGATCGACAAGGCCGAGGGCGTGAACATCAACCTCTGGACCGGGCTGGGGATGCTGCTCCTCGGCATCTTCTTCCTGGCCTGGCTGAAGTTGCGGCCCACGGCCCCGCCGCCGCCCGACGTGGAGCCGGGGGAGGAACCGGGGGAGGAACCGGGGACCGAGCCGAAGGGCTGACTCCGGGTCCTCCCGGCCCCGACCGGCGCTACGGCTCCCCCGGTGTCTCCGGCTGCGGCACCGGCCCCGCCCGGTCCAGCAGGCCCGTGCGGGCCGCCAGGGCCGCTGCCTCCAGGCGGGAGCCGACGCCGAGTTTCATCAGGACGCGCTGGACGTGGGTGCGGGCCGTGGACGGGGCGATGCCCATGCCGGCGGCGATCAGGCGGGTGTCCTCGCCGTCGGCCACCCGGACCAGGACCTCGACCTCACGGGGCGTGAGCATCTGGAGCAGGCGCTGGCCCTCGTCGTCCGGTTGCGCGGCCGGGTTGAGCAGTTCGCTGAACGCACCCTGGAGCAACTGCGGCGCCACCGCCGCCTCGCCGGCCCGCGCCTTCATGATCGCCCGCTCGACGCCCTCTATGCGCTCGTCGTGGCGGACATAGCCGGAGGCCCCGGCCGCGAACGCCGCCGCTATGCCGCGCGGGCTCGGTACCGGGCCGAGCACCAGCACCGCCACCTGCGGGCGTTCCCGCTTGATCTTCACGACCGGGTCGAACATCCCCGGCTCCGCGGGCGTCGCCGTCCCCAGCAGGCACACCTCGGGCGCCCGCGTGATCACCAGATCCGCCGCCCCCGCGGCGGGCGCCGCCGCGGCCAGCACCCGGTGCCCCCGCAACTTCAGTGCCGAGGCCAGCGCCTCGGCGAGCAATCGGTGGTCGTCGACCACCATGAGCCGAACTCCCATCGAGCAACCCCCCAGTCCCCCCAATGGATCCCCATCGACACCCAGGACCGCCTGCGCCGGTCCGGCTGCCCCACTATGGATGCCCACTGGTCCGCGCGGACAGAAGCCCCCTCCCGGCTCCCCCGCCCTTCATGCCCCCGGAAGCTACACGCTTGTTCGACGTTGCGCTCCCCCTACCGGCGAGAAGTGCCCCGGAACGGCGGATTTTCTGGCTTTCCGCGCATTCGAGGGCGATGAGGCGGTACGCGAACGGCTCCGCCCCCGAGCAGGGACGGAGCCGTCTGCACGACCGGGCGCGGCGGCCTCAGCCGCTCGCGCCGAACGCGATCACATGGGCCTTGCGGGTGTCCGAACTGCCCAGCTCGCTGGCGAACTTGGCGGACATGTACAGGTGCCCCTGGGCGTAGAGGATCTCGGAGTACTCCGGCGACATCCGCATCTCCACGTCCCGCACCGGCCTGGCGGACGGGTTCTCCAGCAGCTTCGTCTCCTTGAAGCTGCCGCCGTCGATGCTGACGATCTGCCCGCCCTTGTCGTACGGGGGCCGCTTGTACGCGATCACGTTGCCGCCGTCCATGCGCAGCGGGGTGATCGTGTACCGGTCGCCGGCGTCCGCGCGCTGGCCGGTCTGCTTGCCGGTGGCCAGGTCGATGGCGACGATCTCGTTGGTCTTGCCGTACTCGCCGCCGCCGTCGTGCTGTTCGGTCTCCACGTAGAGCCGGTCGTTGCCCACCACGACGCCCGTGCACGACTCGATCGTGGTGACGCCGGAGCAGCGGGCCGCGTACTGGTCGCCCGGCACGGAGATACGGATGCGCAGCTTGCCGGTCTTGTTGTCGATGGAGAAGGCGTCCGTGATGCCGATGGCGTCCTCGGACCGGCCGGCCTCGGCGGCCACCACGAGCGGGTCGGTGGAGATGACGCTGGCGTACTCGACGCCCTCGGCCATCTTGTACTCGGAGATCACCTTCCCGGTCTTCGGGTCGATGGTCTGGATGTGCAGCTGGGGCTGGTCGTAGGAGCCGCACTTGCGGACCGCGACCATCTTCGGGCCGCCCGCGTACCCGAGGTCGTAGCAGCTGTCGTCCGCCTTCGGGACCCACAGCGACTTGCCGGTCTTCAGGTCGAACGCGGCGCCGCCGCTGGTGCCGCCGGCCGCGACCGTGCCGCCGCTGACGGTGATGTTGTCGTAGCGGATCAGCCCGTCCTCGTTCCGGGCTGTCTTCGACCAGAGCTTCTTGCCCGCGTCGAGGTCGATCGCGGCGACCTGGGTACAGCCGTGCGAGGGCTTGTCCTTGGTCGGCATCGCGGGTTCGAAGGCGACGGCCGTCACGCCGTCCTCGCTGATGTGCTTGGCGGCCTGGCAGACCGGGCCGGGCAGCTTGACCGACCACAGCTTGGAGCCCTTGTCGGGGTCGTAGCCGACGATCTCCGCGACCCCGCTCTTGACGTACGCCTTGCCGGTCAGCCAGGAGCCGGACACCACGATGCTGGTGTCGTCGTCCACGTCGGGCGCCGGGACCTGGAAGAGGACCGAGGAGGCGGTGTTCGAGGGCACCTTCTCGGTGCCGTCGGGGGCGTCGAAGCCGCCGCCCTGCGAGTCGTCGCCCCCGCCGCCGGTGCCGCCGCTGGAGCCGGCGGTGTCGTCCTTGCCGCCCTGGTCACCGGACTTCGCGTACCAGACGCCACCGCCGATGATCAGGGCGATCACCACGACCGCGGCCGCGATGATCACGGCCAGCTGCGAGCTGGACCGGCCCCCGCCGGGCTGTCCGGGCTGTCCGGGCTGTCCGGGCTGGGGGTGCATCGGCACGGTCTGCTGCGGATAGCCGTAGCCGGGCGCCTGGGTGTACGGGTTCTGGGGCTGGCCGTAAGGGTTCTGCGGCTGGCCGTACCCGGTCGGCTGCTGGGCGGGATAGCCGTACCCGGCCGGCGGGGTGGCCTGGGGAGGCTGGGGGTAGCCGTAGCCGGGCCGGCCGGGTGCCTGCGGCGGCTGCCCGGGTGCCTGTGGAGGCTGTGCGGGCGGCTGCTGGGGGTGCTGCGGCTGCGCGGGCGGCGTCTGGGGTGCGCCGAAGCCGCCGCCCGGCTGCTGGGGCGGCTGGTCCTGCGGCGGGCCGAACCCGCCCTGCGGGGGCTGGTTGGGCGGAGGCGGCGGCTGGGTCATGGCGTGGGTACCTCAGGGGAGGGGGACGGCGGGAGCGACGGGCACGAGGGTGAGGGCGTGAGCGGTACGCGCCTCACTTGCCGAAGGCGAGCATCAGCTTCTCCTTGGCCTCGTCCTGGCCGCTCAGCCGGGTGCTGGAGAGGTAGAAGCGGCCGTCGGCCCAGGCGTAGGCCTTGGAGAAGAAGCCGTTCTCGATGTCCGCGGCGCTCGCCGGGTTCTGGAGCAGCTTCGCCGGCTGGTGGCTGCTCCCGGAGACCGGGATCGCCACGACCTGGCCGCCCGCGTCGTAGGACGCCTGGACGTAGGCGATGAGCTTGCCGTTCTCGACCTTGATCGGCAGCATCGAATCGTCGGCGGGGGACTTCACCCGCCACTTCTCCTTGCCGTTGCCGAGGTCGATGGCGACGATCTCGTTGGCGTCGGCGGTCGCCTTGGTCGGCATGTACAGCGTGTTCGCGTCGGCGACCACGCCGGAGCAGCCCTGAAGGTCACGCTGGAGGATGGCCCAGCCGCACTCGGCGCCGATTTCGAGGTCGACGTCGACCTGCGAGCGGATCTTGCCCGCGGAGTCGAAGGTGGAGATGTTCCACGCCTTCTTGTCCTTGTTGGTGCCGTAGACGACCAGCGGGTCGAGGGAGAAGACGCGCGCGACGCGCCAGCCCTTGTCGAAGCGCATGGTCCACTTCGCCTTGCCGGTCGACGGGTCGAGCTGCTGCACCTCGTCGTGCTCGTCGCTGCTGGAGGCGGCGCAGGACGCGACTGCGATGATCTTGTCGCCGCCCGCGAACGCGTCGGGGAAGCACTTGTCCCCGAACCGCGTCTTGTCCCACATCTTCTTGCCGCTGTCGACGTCGTACGCCGTGCCCGACTGCGAGCGGCCCACGAGCAACGTCTTGCCGGTGATGGACAGTTCGACGTCGAGGGTGCTGTCGAAGAGCTGGCCGTCGGCGACGCTGCCCTTCCAGCCCTTGTCGCCGGTGTTCAGGTCGATCTGCTGGAGCTGGTTGCACTTGGCACGGTCGCTGCTGCCGCTCATGTAGGCGACGACGATCTTGTCGCTCGCCGACTTCTGCGGGGTGACCGCGCAGATCTTCTCCGGGAAGGTGATCGGGTCCCAGGCGTCCTCGCCGTCGCCGACCTTGAAGCCGAAGACCTGCTTGTACGCCGCCTTCACCGCGGTCCTGTCGGTGATCCACATGCCGGGGGCGTCGGCGCCGGACTTGGGCGCGTCGGGCGCCGGCTTGTACCAGAGCACCTTCGACTCGCCCGCCTGGCGGCCCGCGTTGAGGTTCTCCGGGTCGTCGCCGCCCTCGCTGCCGCCGTCGCCGGACTCGGACGGGGAGCCGGAGCCCTTGGGGTCGTCGCTCTGCCGGGCGACCGGCTCGTCCTTCTTGTCGTCACCGCCGCGGGTCACCGCGAACACGGTGCCGCCGAGGACGAGCAGGACGGCGACCGCGGCACCGATGGCCACGGCGGGCTTGCCCTTGAAGGGGTTGCGCGAGCCACCGGGCGGGGTGCCGGGCGCGCCCGGGTACTGCGGCTGGGGCGGGTAGCCGTAACCCGGGGCGGGCTGCTGGCCGTAGGGGCCGGGCTGCTGCGGATAGCCGTACGGCCCCGGCTGCTGCGAGGGCTGGGCGTACGGGCCGGACTGGTACGGGCCCGGCTGGGCGGGCGGGCCCGGCTGCTGCGGGTAGCCGTAGCCGGGCTGCGGGGCGCCGGACGGCGGGGTCTGCGGGGGCGGCGGCGTCTGCGGCGCGCCCTGCGGCGGCGGGGGTGTCTGGGGGGCGCCCTGCGGCGGGGGCGGGGTCTGCGGCGCGCCCTCCTGGCCGGGCTGCGGCGCTCCGAAGCCGCCCTGCCGCGGATCCTGTGGTGCGCCGAAACCGCCCTGCGGCGGCTGGTTGGGCGGCTGGCTCATGAGCGGTTCCCCCTTGAGACCGGTGTGGTGCCACGTTCTGTGCCGTCGCGTTTCCGCCACACCAGCTTTTCTCAGACTGTTCTCAGGCGGCCTTTCTATCACCCGCCACCGACAGCACACCGGCCCCCATCCACCCCTGTTCCCAAGGGAGAACCGCCCCGTGATACCCCCGTTATGCGCCTTCACGCCCCCTTCACAGGGTGCGCGCGGACACCCGCGAACGGCGCCGCAGGCGCCTTCGAAGGGGCGCGGGGAAGTGCGCGACCAGCCCCCGCACCGACGCACCCGACACCCAACACCAGCCCGGCACTTCCGTGGTCACGGCCGGACCAGCGGAGCGCTCACGCGTCCTCCGCCAGTTCCAGCCAGCGCATCTCCAGCTCGTCCCGCTGCCCCGCCAGGTCCCGCAGCTCCGCGTCGAGTTCCGCGACCTTCCCGAAGTCCGTCGCGTGCTCGGCGATCTGCGCGTGCAGCTTGGTCTCCCGCTCGGAGAGCTTGTCGAGCTGCCGCTCGATCTTCTGCAACTCCTTCTTGGCGGCACGCGAGTCGGCCGAGCTCTTCTCCGGCACGGCCTTCTCGGCCGCCGGGGTCGCTGCCGCGGCGGCGACCTGCGCCTCCATGCGGTGCCGGCGCTCCAGGTACTCGTCGATACCGCGCGGCAGCATCCGCAGCGTGGCGTCCCCGAGGAGCGCGAACACCCGGTCCGTGGTGCGCTCGACGAAGAACCGGTCGTGGGAGATGACGATCATCGAACCGGGCCAGCCGTCGAGGACGTCTTCGAGCTGGGTGAGCGTCTCGATGTCCAGGTCGTTCGTGGGCTCGTCGAGGAAGAGGACGTTCGGCTCGTCCATGAGCAGGCGCAGCAGCTGGAGCCTGCGGCGCTCACCGCCGGACAGGTCGCCGACCGGCGTCCACTGCTTCTCCTTGTGGAAGCCGAACGTCTCGCACAGCTGACCGGCGGTCATCTCGCGGCCCTTGCCCAGGTCCACGCGCTCACGCACCTGCTGAACGGCCTCCAGCACCCGCCAGTTCGGGTTCAGCTCGGCCACTTCCTGCGACAGATAGGCGAGTCTGACGGTCTTCCCGACCGCGATCCGCCCACCGGCCGGCTGCGCCTCGCCCTCGGTCCGCGCGGCCTCGGCCATCGCGCGCAGCAGGGAGGTCTTGCCCGCGCCGTTGACGCCGACGAGGCCGATGCGGTCACCGGGCCCGAGCTGCCACGTCACATGCTTGAGCAGCACCTTGGGGCCGGCCTGGACGGTGACGTCCTCCAGGTCGAACACCGTCTTGCCGAGCCGGGAGGAGGCGAACTTCATCAGTTCGCTGCTGTCGCGCGGCGGCGGCACGTCCTTGATGAGCTCGTTGGCGGCCTCGACCCGGAAGCGCGGCTTGGACGTCCGTGCGGGGGCGCCGCGGCGCAGCCACGCCAGCTCCTTGCGGACCAGGTTCTGCCGCTTGACCTCCTCGGTCGCGGCGATGCGCTCACGCTCGGCACGCGCGAAGACGTAGTCGGAGTAGCCGCCCTCGTACTCGTGGACGTCACCGCGCTGGACGTCCCACATGCGGGTGCAGACCTGGTCGAGGAACCAGCGGTCGTGGGTGACGCACACGAGCGCCGAGCGCCGCTCCCGCAGGTGCTGGGCGAGCCAGGAGATGCCCTCGACGTCGAGGTGGTTGGTGGGCTCGTCGAGGACGATCAGGTCCTGCTCCTCGATGAGCAGCTTGGCGAGCGCGATCCGCCGCCGCTCACCGCCGGAGAGCGGGCCGATGACGGTGTCCAGGCCCTGCGGGAAGCCGGGCAGGTCGAGCCCGCCGAAGAGGCCCGTGAGCACGTCCCGGATCTTGGCGTTGCCCGCCCATTCGTGGTCGGCCATGTCCCGGATGACCTCGTGCCGCACGGTCGCCGCGGAGTCGAGGGAGTCGTGCTGGGTGAGCACGCCGAGGCGCAGCCCGCCGGAGTGCGTGACCCGGCCGGTGTCGGCCTCCTCCGCCTTGGCCAGCATCCGGATCAGGGTCGTCTTGCCGTCGCCGTTGCGTCCGACGACGCCGATGCGGTCGCCCTCGGAGACGCCGAGCGAGACACCGTCGAGCAGGGCACGGGTGCCGTACACCTTGCTGACGTTCTCGACATTGACCAGGTTGACGGCCATTTCTCTCCTGCCCAGGGGGACGATCGACCTTCCAGGGTAGTCGCGCCCGCCGACAGCCCCGCACGCCGCCGTCCGCACAGCCGTGCGGCCGTGCGGCCGTGCGGCCGTGCGGCCGTGCGGCCGTGCGGCCGTGCGGCCGTGCGGCCGTGCGGCCGTGCGGCCGTGCGGCCGTGCGGGCATGACCTGGCCGGGGCACTCGGTGCCGAAGTGAGATCGGGCGGAGAACGCGTACTTGTGAGTACGGCGTCACGCCCCGGCGGCGCGCACGACCGTGGCGCCCTGCGCGGGCCCCGCCGCCGTGCGCACCGCACGGCAAGTGCCGGACGTGCGCAGGGTGTCGGCCACCTTGTCGGCCGACTCGGCGTCCCGGGCGAGGAAGGCCGTGGTCGGGCCCGAGCCGGAGACCAGCGCCGTCAGCGCGCCCGCCGCGAGACCCGCGGCGAGGGTGTCGGCGAGCTCCGGGAACAGGGAGAGCGCGGCGGGCTGGAGGTCGTTGGAGACGGCGGCGGCGAGCGCGTCCGGGTCGCCCTTGGCGAGGGCGTCGAGCAGCGGCTGGGAGGCGACGGGCTCGGGGATGAGCGTGCCCTCGCCGAGCCGGTCGAACTCACGGAAGACCGCGGGCGTGGACAGTCCCCGCCCGGCCATCGCGAACACCCAGTGGAAGGTGCCGCCCACGTCGAGCGGGCGCAGCTTCTCGCCCCGCCCGGTGCCGAGGGCCGCGCCGCCGACCAGGCTGAACGGCACGTCGCTGCCCAACTCGGCGCAGATGTTCAGAAGTTCCTCGCGGGAGGCGTTCGTGCCCCACAGCGCGTCGCAGGCCAGCAGCGCGCCGGCGCCGTCCGCGCTGCCGCCCGCCATGCCGCCGGCGACCGGGATGTCCTTGGCGATGTGCAGATGCACGTCGGGGGCGAGGCCGTACCGCGCGGCGAGCGCCTCGGCCGCGCGGGCCGCGAGGTTCGTACGGTCGAGGGGGACCTGGTCGGCGTCGGCGCCGTCACAGGTGACGCGCGGGCCGCCGGGCGAGGGGGTCACGGTGACCTCGTCGTAGAGGCCGACGGCGAGGAAGACGTTGGCGAGGTCGTGGAAGCCGTCCGGGCGAGCGGCACCGACCGCGAGCTGGACGTTGACCTTGGCCGGGACGCGTACGACGACGCTCGCGCTCACTTACTCGGACTCCTCGTGCTCGGCGGCGAACCGTACCGGCGGGGCGGTGGCCGGTGTCTCCCGGCGGGTGCTCGATGTCTCCTGGCCGACGGCCTGGGTGTCCTGGCCGGCGGCCGACACGTCCTGGCCGGTGGCCGACACGTCCTGGCCGGTGGCCGACACGTCCCGGCCGACGGCCCCGGTGTCCCGACCAGCGGCCGACACGTCCCGGCCGACGGCCCCGGTGTCCCGACCAGCGGCCGGCACGCCCTGACCGGTGGCGTGCTTGTTCTCGGCGATGGCCTGCCTGTTCTCGGCGATGGCCGCGAACTCCTCGACCGTCAGGGACTCGCCGCGTGCCTGCGGGGAGACACCGGCGGCGACCAGGGCGGCCTCGGCGGCGGCCGCCGAGCCGGCCCAGCCGGCGAGAGCCGCGCGCAGCGTCTTGCGGCGCTGGGCGAAGGCGGCGTCGACGACGGCGAAGACCTCGCTCCTGGCCGCGGTGGTCTTGATCGGCTCGGTGCGCCGGGTCAGCGCCACCAGCCCGCTGTCGACGTTCGGCGCGGGCCAGAAGACGTTGCGTCCGATGGCGCCGGCCCGCTTGACCTCGGCGTACCAGTTGGCCTTGACCGAGGGCACGCCGTACACCTTCGAGCCGGGTGCGGCGGCGAGGCGGTCGGCGACCTCCGACTGCACCATGACGAGGGTGCGTTCGATGCTCGGGAAGGTCGCGAGCATGTGCAGCAGGACCGGGACCGCCACGTTGTACGGGAGGTTGGCGACCAGCGCGGTGGGCGGCGGGCCGGGCAGCTCGTCGACGTGCATCGCGTCGGAGTGCACCAGCGCGAACCGCCCGGCGCGCTCGGGCATCCGGGCCGCGATGGTCGCGGGCAGCGCGGCCGCCAGGACGTCGTCGATCTCGACGGCGGTGACACGGTCGGCCACCTCCAGCAGCGCGAGGGTGAGGGAGCCGAGTCCCGGACCGACCTCCACGACCACGTCGTCGGGCCGCACCTCGGCGGTGCGGACGATACGGCGGACCGTGTTCGCGTCGATGACGAAGTTCTGGCCGCGCTGCTTGGTGGGGCGTACGCCGAGGGCGCTCGCCAGCTCACGGACGTCGGCGGGGCCGAGGAGGGCGTCGGGGGTGGGGCTGCTCACCCGACAAGGGTACGGGTCGCCGCGCGGCCGGCCCGCCCCTCACCTGTGCAGCCGCGACCCGCAGTGCGGCCAGGGGCTGGTGCCCTGCCGCACGTACAGCTTCTTGGCCCGCATCGTCTGCTCCTCGGCCGGGGCGTCCTGCGGCCGGCCCTTGCCGCCGAGGTCGCGCCAGGTGTGGGTGTCGAACTGGTACAGCCCGCCGTACGTCCCCGACGAGTCCACGGCGTCCGCCTGCCCCCCGGACTCGCACGCCGCGAGCCCGTCCCAGTTCAGCCGGCTCGCGCCGCTGACGGAGGTCGGCAGGGGCTTGGTGCCCACCTTCACCACCTGCGTCTGCGGCTCGCGCACCACCTCGGTCCTGATCCGCCGCGGCTTCTGCCGCACACCGTTGACCGTGCGCAGCGAGTACGTCATCCGCCGCAGCCCCGCCTGCCCCGCACGCTCGACGACCTCCGTGCCCTTGAAGACCGAGGGGTCGTCGACGCGCTCCACCGCGAACGGGATCGCCTCGTCGCGGATCTCCTTGCGCCCGGTGATCCGCAGCACGGTGACCGTCTGCCCGTCCCGCGGGAAGCTCTCCAGGGGGACGGAGGTGGCATCCTGCCCGCGCAGGGTGATCCCGGCCTGCTCCACGACCTCGCCCACGCTCGCGGCGTTCGTCCGCATCGTGCGTGCCCGGCCGTCGGCCATGACGGTCACCGCCCGCTCGGTGCGCACGTCCAGCGCGAGCCCCTCCCGTCCGATGCGCCGGGAGCGCGACGTCGACAGGTACGCGCCCTCCGCACGCACTCCCAGCTGGGTGAGCGCCTCCTCCACCGTGCGGGCCGTCGTCCACACCTCGCGCTTCTGGCCGTCGATGGTGAGCCGCACGGGGCGCCCGTAGTGCACCGCGACCTCGTCGCCGTTGCCGAGCCCCGCGTCGGGACCGGGCGCGACCATGTCGTGCGCCCCGACGTCGACACCCTCCTCGGCCAGCAGGTCACCGACGTCGTCCGCGAAGGTGTGCAGGGTGCGCGGCCTGCCGCCGTCGACGCTCAGCTCGACCGCCTTGTCCTTGGCCACGAAGGCGCTGGTGCCGCCCGCGAGGAACGCGACGACCAGTGCCTGCGGGACCAGCTTGCGCATGGTGGCGTCACCGCGCTCCGCGGCCCGCGCCCGGCGCCGGTGCGCGGCCCGCCGGCCGCTCCTGGGGCGCGCGACGGGCGCGTGCGCCGCCTCGGCGATCTCGTACGCGGGCCGGTAGGTGTCCTCGTACGCCGCGTACGACTGGTGCGAGGCATGCCGGTCGTAGCCGGTTCCGTAACTGTCCGTACGCGTCGTGTACGGCGCCGGCACCCCGTACGCCAGCGTCTGTGCGCTGTACGGGTCGAAGCCGCCGTACCCCTGGGGCTCATGGGCCGGGGTCGGGCCGTACGTCTCGAACTGCGCGTTGCTCACGACGACACGCTCCACCGGAGGGGTCCGTTTCGGGCCACCAGAACCTAGCGGAGGGGTCGGCACTCTCCAAAGCGACGCGACTACTTAGCGTGGCCGTCGGTCGGTGGTGAGCCCGCGCGAGCGTTACCGCGCGGTTATCGGTCAGTAGCCGAAGGCATGGGCCGTGTTCGTTCCGAGGGCCGTCGCCAGCGTGTCCTCGTCGATGCCCCGCACGGCCGCCAGGGCGCGCACCGTGATCGGAATGAGATACGGCGCATTGGGCCGTCCGCGGTACGGCACCGGCGTGAGGAACGGCGCGTCGGTCTCCACCAGGAGCAGTTCCAGCGGGGCGATCGCCACCGCGTCCCGCAGATTCTGGGCGTTCTTGAAGGTGACGTTGCCGGCGAAGGACATGAAGTATCCGGCGCGGGCGCACACCTGCGCCATCTCCGCGTCGCCGGAGTAGCAGTGGAAGACGGTCCGTTCGGGAGCGCCCTCCTCCTTCAGGACACGCAGCACGTCGGCGTGGGCGTCGCGGTCGTGGATGACCAGGGCCTTGCCGTGCCGCTTGGCGATCTCGATGTGGGCCCGGAACGACGCCTCCTGCGCCTCCTTGCCCTCGGGCCCGGTGCGGAAGTAGTCGAGGCCGGTCTCGCCGACTCCCTTGACCTGCGGGAGTGCGGCGAGGCGGTCGATCTCGGCGAGCGCCTCTTCGAGCGCCCGCGCGCCACCCGGTTCACGCGCCCCCTGCCGCGACCAGCCGTCGGGGTCGCCGTGCACGATGCGCGGCGCCTCGTTGGGGTGCAGCGCGACGGTCGCGTGCACGGCGTCGTACTGCGCGGCCGTCTCGGCGGCCCACTGCGAGCCGCGTACGTCGCAGCCCACCTGCACGACCGTGGTCACCCCCACCGACGCCGCCTTGTCGAGCGCTTCGCGCACGGTGCCGGACTGCATGTCGAGGTGGGTGTGCGAGTCGGCGACCGGTACCCGGAGCGGCTCCGGGAGGGGCGGGGCGGCGTGCTTGTCGGCGGCGTTCGAAGGCATGCCCCGATCCTACGAAAGGGGCACGCCCCGCCGGCCGGGCGCTCGGCTCAGCTCGCCTTGCGGTGGAAGACGTGCAGCAGGTCGGACAGATGCCAGTGGTGGTGCGGCTCGGCCGGCGCCGACTCGCTCTCCGTCTCCGCGTCCGCCCCCGGCTTCTGCTGGGTGGGGACCGGGGCGGGGCGGTGCAGGGAGTTCTGCACGGAGGACACCTGCCCGGCGGCCATGATCCGCACGATGTGCCCGTCGCAGTTGTGGCACGTGGGCCGGCTGAGCGGGGACGGGACGACCTGGCCGTTCGCCACGTACATCACGAACTCACGGCCGTCGCCGTCCAGGTGGTGCTCTATCTCGTACGACTGCTCCCAGCCGTGCCCGCAGCGCATGCAGGCGAAGGAATACGACTCGTGGACGACGGCGGTCGCGGCGCTGCGAAGGCCCGTGGTCTGCTGTGCGATCTCACTCATGCCAGCTCCTGTGGTCCGCTGGGTGGGACGGGTCACGTCCCCCAACCCAGTGGACTCCCCCGCAGGAGTGAACGCACGCGATCTGTCCAGTGTTGGCGCCGACTTGGACGTTCCTTGCCGTTGGGCCCGCGCTGCTTTACCCCGGCATGGGGCGCACGCTCATGCGATATACGCCCTGCTCACACGGTGTTTCACGCCCCCGCGTTCTTCGCCGCCACGACGGCGTCGAACACTTCCCGCTTGGGCAGTCCGGCCTCCGCCGCCACCGCCGCGATGGCCTCCTTGCGACGCTCCCCGGCGTCTTCACGGACGCGAACCCGGCGCACCAGCTCCTGCGCGTCGAGCTCCTCGGGCCCCTTCTCCGGAGCCCCTTCGACGACGACGGTGATCTCCCCGCGCACCCCCTCGGCGGCCCATTCGGCGAGCTCCCCGAGTCCGCCGCGCCTGACCTCCTCGTACGTCTTGGTCAGCTCCCGGCACACGGCGGCCCGCCGGTCGGCGCCGAACACCTCGGCCATCGCGGCGAGGGTGTCGTCGAGGCGGTGCGGTGCCTCGAAGTAGACGAGCGTGCGCCGCTCCCCGGCGACCTCCTTCAGCCGCGACAGCCGCTCCCCCGCCTTGCGCGGCAGGAACCCCTCGAAGCAGAACCGGTCGACGGGCAGCCCGGACAGCGCGAGCGCGGTGAGCACGGCGGACGGCCCGGGCACGGCGGTGACCTTGATGTCCTTCTCCACCGCCGCCGCGACCAGCCGGTACCCGGGGTCGGACACCGACGGCATCCCCGCGTCGGTCACCAGCAGCACCCGCGAGCCGGCAAGGAGCGCCTCGACCAGCTCCGGCGTACGGGCCGACTCGTTGCCCTCGAAGTACGACACGACCCGCCCCGACGGCTGCACGCCCAGCGCCTGGGTGAGGCGCTTGAGCCGCCGGGTGTCCTCGGCGGCGATCACCTCCGCGCCCGCCAGTTCCTCGACCAGCCGGGGCGGGGCGTCCTTGACGTCGCCGATGGGGGTGCCTGCCAAAACAAGGGTTCCTGTCACGTTTCCATCCTCGCAGGGCGCATCCACGCGACTCCCACAGACGTGTTCCCTACGATGGCGCGGTGACCAGTACAGCGTCGTCGATGGACTCCACGGACATCCAGCAGGGCCAGGCACCGCACGAGCAGCGGCCGTCGTGGCAGCAGCGGCTGCGCCGATTCGGCTACACGGCGGCGCCCAGAGGCGACGTACGCGACCAGCTCGTGCCGCCCTACGTCCGGCCCGGCCCGCGGATGTGGCAGTTCCTCGGCATCTCGCGGCCGCTCGCCGAGCGGGTCGCGCGCTGGTCGGCCTGGGGCGGTCCGCTGCTGGTGACGCTGCTGGCCGGGGTGCTGCGGTTCTGGAACCTGGGCAACCCCAGGAAGGTGATATTCGACGAGACGTACTACGCGAAGGACGCGTGGGCGCTCGTCCACCGGGGCTTCGAGGTCGACTGGGACAAGAACGCCAACGACCTGGTGCTGCGGCTCGGCGACCAGGTGCCGATCCCGACGGACGCCTCGTACGTGGTGCATCCGCCGGTGGGCAAGTACGTCATCGGCCTCGGCGAACTGGTCTTCGGGTTCAACCCGTTCGGCTGGCGGTTCATGACGGCGCTGCTCGGCACGCTCGCGGTGCTGATGCTGTGCCGCATCGGCCGCCGTATCTTCCGCTCGACGTTCCTCGGCTGTCTCGCCGGCACGCTGATGGCGGTGGACGGGCTGGCGTTCGTGATGGCGCGCACCTCGCTGCTCGACGGGGTGCTGATGTTCTTCGTGCTGGCGGCGTTCGGCTGCCTGGTCATCGACCGGGACCGGGCCCGCGAGAGACTAGCCGCCGCGCTGCCCGTCGACGCCGACGGCCGGGTCCGCCCCGACGCGCACATCGCCGAGACCCTGCGCCTCGGCCGGCGCCCCTACCGCTGGCTGGCCGGTCTGATGCTGGGCCTGGCCATCGGCACCAAGTGGAACGGCCTGTACTTCCTGGTCGCGTTCGGTCTGCTGACGGTGCTCTGGGACGTCGGCGCCCGCCGGGTCGCGGGCGCGCACCACCCGTACACGGCGGTGATCAAGCGCGACCTGGGCCTGGCCTTCGTGGCGACGGTCCCGGTGGCGATCGTCACGTACCTGGCGTCCTGGACGGGCTGGATCCTCTCGCCCACCGACGGCAGCGGCGGCTACTACCGCGACTGGGCCACCGCCAACGGCCGCAGCAGCAACTGGTCGTGGCTGTTCCCCGACTGGTGGCTGAGCCTGTGGCACTACGAGCACCAGGTGTACGACTTCCATGTGGGCCTGTCGTCCCCGCACACCTACCAGTCCAACCCGTGGAGCTGGATCGTCGCCGGCCGCCCGGTGTCGTACTTCTACGAGTCCCCCACGCCCGGCAAGGACGGCTGCCCCGTCGACGCGGGTGAGAAGTGCGCCCGCGAGGTACTGGCCCTCGGCACGCCTCTCCTGTGGTGGGTGGCCGCCTTCGCGGTCCTGTACGTCCTGTGGCGCTGGCTCTTCCGCCGCGACTGGCGCGCCGGCGCGATCGCCTGCGGCATCGCCGCCGGCTACCTCCCCTGGTTCCTCTACCAGGAACGCACCATCTTCTTCTTCTACGCCGTCGTCTTCCTCCCCTTCCTCTGCCTGGCCGTCGCCATGCTCCTCGGCGCGATCATCGGCCCACCGGGCTCCAGCGACACCCGCCGCGTGGCAGGCGCGACGGGCGCGGGCGTCCTGGTCCTGCTGATCGCCTGGAACTTCATCTACTTCTGGCCCCTGTACACCGGCCAGGCGATCCCGATCGACGACTGGCGGTCGCGGATGTGGCTGGACACCTGGGTGTAGCGAGCACGAATCGGTCACACATTCGGACAACAAAAGGAAACAACTCCCTCTGGTTTCCCGCATGTCACTTACAGTGCGGAGGACATAACGGGGAGGGGACCATGCCCAAGGGGGTCAAGATCGCCGTCATAGGCGGCGTGTTCGCGGTGATGGTGGGCGGAGCGGGCTACGGCGCCTACAACATCGTGTCGGCATTGAACGGCGGTGGGGCGACGGGGTCCGCGGGGCCCGCACCCGAGCGGACCGGGCCACCCGATGCGCAGGAGGTCGAGGACACCACGGCCAAGTTCTTCACCGCGTGGGAGAAGGGCGAGGCCGCGCAGGCCTCGGCGTACACGAACAACGACGCGGCCGCCGAGGCGCTGCTGTCCTCCTACGGCGAGAAGGCCCACATCACCGGCGTGAAGATCACGCCGGGTGCCGCGCGCGGCACCACGGTGCCGTTCACCGTGCAGGCCAAGGTGTCCTACGAGGGCAGGTCCGAGCCGCTCACCTACAAGAGCGAGCTCACCGTGGTGCGCGGACGCACCACCGGGCGGGCCCTCGTCGACTGGCAGCCCAGCGTCGTCCACCCGCAGCTGAAGCGGCACGACACCCTCGTCACCGGCGAGGCGGCGAACCCGCCCATCGAGGCCCTCGACCGCGACGGCGCCGTGCTGACGAAGGAGAAGTACCCCTCCCTCGGCCCGGTCCTGGACGCCCTGCGCGCCAAGTACGGCGACAAGGCGGGCGGCGAGCCCGGTGTCGAGCTGTCGATCCGGCATGCCGACGAGTCGCCGGACACCTCACTGCTGACCCTGTCGAAGGGCGAGCCCGGCAAGCTGGAGACGACGCTCAGCGCGAGTGTGCAGGCGGCCGCCGAGAAGGCCGTGAAGAAGTACGCCGAGTCCTCCGTCGTAGCCCTCAAGACCGGCACCGGCGAAGTGCTGGCGGTGGCCAACCATCGCAGCGACGCCTTCAACGCCGCCTTCGAGGGACGCGTCGCTCCCGGCTCCACGATGAAGATCCTCACCGCCGCGATGCTCATCGACAACGGCGTGACCACGATGAACGGCCCGGCACCCTGCCCGTCCACGGCCACCTGGCAGAGCCAGACCTTCAAGAACCTCGACGGTCTGAAGCCCGACGAGAGCGCGAACGCCACGCTCGCCAACGGCTTCCTGCGCTCCTGCAACACGGCCTTCATCAAGCTCGTCGACGAGGACCCGCTCACCGACGCCTCGCTGACGAACGAGGCCCAGGAGCGCTTCGGGCTCGGCCGCGACGACTGGAAGACCGGCATCGTCTCCTTCGACGGCAGCGTTCCCGCCTCCGCCGGCCCGGACCGCGCGGCCAACGCCATCGGCCAGGGCCAGGTCCAGATGAGCCCGCTGAACATGGCGTCGGTCACCGCCACCGCGATCACCGGCGACTTCCGGCAGCCGTATCTGATCTCGCCCGCGCTCGACGGGCGCCGACTGGCCACCGCCAAGGGGCTGCCGGCGAGCACCGCCGCCCAGCTGAAGCAGATGATGCGGCTGACCGCGACCCAGGGCACCGCGAGGCCGGCCATGTCCGTGGTGGGCGGTGACATCGGCGCCAAGACGGGTTCCGCCGAGGTCGACGGCAAGGCCACCTCGGACAGCTGGTTCACCGGCTTCCGCAACGACGTGGCCGCCGCGGCCATGGCCCAGCAGGGCGGACACGGCGGCGACGCGGCGGGGCCGATTGTCGCAGCCGTGCTACGAGCGTCCGGCTGAACTTATCCCTCGCGGCACGGGACTCTAGGGTGGGCCTCGTCGTTGGTATGCGTGAGGTCGGCGGGGCGGCGGGGGCCCCTGAATACGCGAGGGAACGGAAAGCAGTGGGCAACAGAAGGCGCGTCGCCGAGCGACGGAAGACCAACCCCGCCGTGCTCGGCGGGATGATCGCGGTCGTCGTCGGCGGCGCCGGGTTCGGTCTCTACGCGCTGCTCGGCAGCGGCGCGGCCGCCGAGAACGGGCCGGAGCCCGGCTCCGGGCAGAAGTCCAGGTCCGTCAGGACCGGGCCGCTCTCGGCGACCGAGGTCACCACCGCGGCCCGGGACTTCCTCACCGCCTGGCAGGCCGGCAAGGTGACCGAGGCGGCCGCCGCCACGGACGACACCACCGCCGCCAAGACCCTGCTGACCGGCTACGCCAAGGACGCCCACATCAAGGACGTCACCCTGACCGCCGGCACCCGCGCCGGCGCGAAGGTCCCCTTCTCCGTGCAGGCCACGGTGTCGTACAAGGGCACCACCAAGCCGCTGACCTACGACAGCGCGCTGACCGTCGTCCGGCGCGCCGAGGACGGCAGGCCGCTGGTCCAGTGGCACGCGGCGGTCGTCCACCCCGACCTCAAGGACGGCGACACCCTCGCGACCGGCGCGTCCGGCACCCCGCCGGTCAAGGCGCTGGACCGCGACGGCGGCGAGCTGACGGAGAAGGAGTACCCCTCGCTCGGCTCGGTCCTGGACGGGCTGCGCGAGAAGTACGGCGAGAAGGCGGGCGGCAAGGCGGGCGTCGAGCTCCAGGTGGTCCGGGGCAAGGAGTCCAAGAAGGCCGAGCTGTCGGACAAGACGCTGCTGGAGCTGAGCGAGGGCACACCGGGCACGGTGAAGACGACGCTCAGCCCGTCGATGCAGGCCGCCGCCGAGAAGCAGGTCGCCGCGAAGGAGAAGGCGTCCGTGGTCGTGCTGCGGCCCTCGACCGGCGAGATCCTCGCGGTCGCGAACTCCTCGCACGGCTTCAACACCGCCTTCCAGGGCTCCCTCGCACCCGGCTCCACGATGAAGGTCATCACCTCCTCGCTGCTGATCGAGAGGGACCTGGCGTCGGTGAACAAGGAACACCCCTGCCCGAAGTACTTCACGTACGGGCACTGGAAGTTCCAGAACGACGACAAGTTCGAGATCAAGGGCGGCACGTTCAAGGCGAGCTTCGCCCGCTCCTGCAACACGGCTTTCATCAGCCAGGCGCCCGAGCTGGACGACGACAGCCTCACCAAGCAGTCCCAGCAGGTCTTCGGTCTCTCCCTGAACAACTGGTCCGTCGGCGTCCCCACCTTCGACGGGGCCGTCCCGGTGCAGTCGCAGGCCCAGATGGCGGCCGAGCTCATCGGGCAGGGCGGGGTGCGGATGAACCCGCTGAACATGGCGTCGGTGTCGGCGACCGTGAAGACGGGCACGTTCCGGCAGCCGTACCTGGTCTCCCCCGACGTCGACGGACGGCAGCTCGCGACGGCGTCGCGCACCCTGTCCGCGGCCACGCTGTCCCAGCTGCGCGAACTGATGTCGTACACGGCGGCCTACGGCACGGCGGCGCAGGCGATGTCCGGGGTCGGCGGTGACGTCGGCGCCAAGACCGGCTCGGCGGAGGTCGACGGCCAGAAGAAGCCGAACGGCTGGTTCACCGCGTACCGCGACGACCTGGCGGCGGCGGGCGTCGTCCAGGCGGCCGGCCACGGCGGCGACACCGCGGGCCCGATCGTGGCGGCACTGCTGAAGTCGGGCGGCTGAGGCTCAGCGGCCCAACTGGGCCTCGCGTTCCACGGGTACGGCCGCGGCCAGATAGGTCCGCCGCAGGAACCGCATCAACGCCTTCGTCTCGAACTGCACCACCGACACCCCCTGCGCGGAGTGGATCTCCACCACGGCCTGCACCCGCCCGCACGGCCACACCCGGACGTCTCCACTGCCCGCGGGGGCGCGCAGCCCCTGCTCCAGGAGTGAGCGCGAGAAGCTCCACTCATGGGCTTCACGCCCGGGCAGCCCGATCCGCACCGAGCGGGGGTCGGACTCCGGGTCGTACCGGAGCATCACCGGCACCGCGTCCTGGTCGACCGCCAGGCTGTCCGCGTCCGTGACGATATGGGCTCGCGCGTACTGCTCGACTACGGACATCGGTCGACCCCTTACGCTGCGCATCCTTTGCGAAAGCTGTACTTCCGCACCCCTTCCAATGTCGCATATTTCCTGGATCCTGCCCTCCGAGGAAAAGGGCATCCGGCCGCAGTTCCCAGCCCCTCGCTCTTGCAAGAGGTTCGCAACAAGCCACTATCATCGAACGGTGCACGTACCTGACGGATTCATAGACGCCCCCACCTCCGCCGTGACCGGAGTGGTCGCCGCGACCGCGGTCGCCGTGAGCCTGCGCGGCGCACGCCGTGAGCTCGACGAACGCACCGCGCCGCTGGCCGGCCTGGTGGCGGCGTTCATCTTCGCCGTGCAGATGCTGAACTTCCCCGTCGCCGCGGGAACCAGCGGCCATCTGCTCGGCGGGGCGCTCGCGGCGATCCTCGTCGGCCCCTTCACAGGGGTGCTGTGCGTCTCGGTCGTCCTGCTCATGCAGGGCATCCTGTTCGCGGACGGCGGCCTGACCGCCCTCGGCGTGAACATCACCAACATGGCCATCGTCACGACCGTCGTCGCCTACGCCGTCTTCCGCGGCCTGGTGAAGGTGCTGCCCCGCAGCCGCCGTTCGGTCACCGTCGCCTCCTTCGTCGCCGCCCTGCTGTCCGTACCGGCGGCCGCACTCGCCTTCACGCTCATGTACGCGGTCGGCGGCACCACCGACGTCTCCATCGGCAAGGTCGCCGGCGCCATGGTCGGCGTGCACATCCTGATCGGCATCGGCGAGGCCACCATCACCGCCCTGACCGTCGGTGCCGTCGTCGCCGTACGCCCCGACCTCGTGTACGGCGCCCGCGATCTGCGCCGGCGTCTTCAGCTGCGGGTGGGCGGCGAGTTGGTGGACGCGCCCGCCGCCGAGCCGGCCGCCCCGGTCGCCGCGCGCTCCCCGCGCAAGGTGTGGGCGGTGGGCCTGGTCACCTCCCTGGTGCTCGCCGGGTTCGTCAGCTTCTACGCGTCGGCCGACCCCGACGGCCTGGAGAAGGTCGCCGCCGACCACGGCATCGACAAGAAGACCGAGGACCACTCCACCGCCGACTCCCCGCTCGCCGACTACGGCGTCAAGGACATCACCGACGCCCGTCTGTCCGGCGGCCTCGCGGGCGTGATCGGCGTCGGTGTCACGGTGGTCGCGGGCAGCGCGGTGTTCTGGGCGGTGCGCAGGCGCCGCACGGACGACGTCTCGCCGTCGAGCACGAGCACCACCGCGGGTTCGAGCGCCTGACATGGGGGCGGGGCACGCACACCGGCTCTACCGGCACGGGCACTCGCCCGTGCACGGTCTGCCGCCGCACACCAAGCTCGCCGCGACGTTCGCGTTCGTGGTCGTCGTGGTGTCGACGCCGCGGGAGGCGATGTGGGCGTTCGGCCTGTACGCCGTCCTGCTCGCGCTCGTCGCGTACGCCGCCCGGGTGCCGGCCGGCTTTCTGCTCAAGCGGCTGCTGATCGAGGTGCCGTTCGTCGCGTTCGCCGTGCTGATGCCGTTCGTGGCGGAGGGCGAGCGGGTCGAGGTGCTCGGCATGTCACTGAGCGTCAGCGGGCTGTGGGGCGCCTGGAACGTGCTCGCCAAGGGCACTCTGGGCGTCGCCGCCTCCGTCCTGCTCGCCTCCACCACCGAGCTGCGTGAACTGCTGCTCGGCCTCCAGCGGTTGAAGCTGCCGCCGCTGCTGGTGCAGATCGCGTCCTTCATGATCCGCTACGGCGACGTCATCGCGGACGAGATGCGGCGGATGCGCATCGCGCGGGAGTCACGCGGCTTCGAGGCGAAGGGCGTGCGCCACTGGGGCGTCCTCGCGAAGTCCGCGGGCGCGCTGTTCATCCGGTCCTACGAGCGCGGCGAGCGGGTGCATCTGGCCATGGTCAGCCGCGGATACGCCGGTTCGATGCCGGTGATCGACGAGGTGACCGCGTCCCGGGCGCAGTGGTCGTACGCCCTGGCGCTCCCCTTCTCCGCCCTTGTCGTCTGTCTGCTGGGATGGATGCTGTGACAGTGACAGCTTCTCTTGAGGTCTCGGGCCTCGCCTTCGCCTACCCCGACGGCCACCAGGCCCTGTTCGGCGTGGACTTCTCGATCGCGCGCGGCGAGCGGGTCGCGCTGCTCGGCCCGAACGGCGCCGGCAAGACCACCCTCGTGCTGCATCTCAACGGCATCCTGACCGGCGGCACGGGCCAGGTGAAGGTCGCCGGACTGCCCGTCGGCAAGCAGCACATGGCGGAGATCCGGCGCCGGGTCGGCATCGTCTTCCAGGACCCGGACGACCAGCTGTTCATGCCGACGGTCCGCGAGGACGTGGCATTCGGCCCGGCGGCGGCCGGGCTCAAGGGGCCCGAACTGGAGGAGCGCGTCGACCGGGCGCTGGAGCGGGTCGGCATGGCGGAGTTCAAGGACCGTCCGCCGCACCACCTCTCCTTCGGGCAGCGGCGCCGGGTCGCGGTGGCGACGGTGCTCGCGATGGAGCCGGAGATCCTCGTCCTGGACGAGCCCTCCTCCAACCTCGACCCCGCGTCCCGCCGCGAACTGGCAGACATCCTGCGCTCGCTGGACGTGACGGTCCTGATGGTCACGCACGACCTGCCGTACGCCCTTGAGCTGTGCCCGCGCTCCCTGATCCTCAGCGAGGGCGTGATCGCGGCGGACGGCAGGACCGGTGGCCTCCTCGCGGACGACGAGCTGATGCGCGCCCACCGGCTGGAGCTGCCGTTCGGCTTCGACCCGCGGTCCGTGGCAATGGGCGCGTGACGCAGCTGGAGGACGCGGGGTCGCTGTCCCCGCCGGTGCTGGACGCGGACCTCGCGGAGCAGCTGGTGGACGCAGCTCACGACGTCCGTCCGTACTCCGACGCCACCCGGGGGAACATCGACGTCACCGTCCTGCTTGGGTAGAAGGGCACCCGCACAAGGCAGGACGAGGAGAGGGACGTGGACGTGAACGGCACAGTCGCCGAGGGCTTCGAGCCGGTCAGGGACGCGTTCGTCCGGAACTTCGAGACGCTGGGCGAGCGGGGCGCGGCCCTCGCGGTGTACCGGGACGGCCGCAAGGTCGTCGACCTGTGGGCCGGCACGAAGGACGTCGACGGCACCGAGCCCTGGCAGCGGGGCACCGCGCAGGTCGTGCGCTCGGCGACGAAGGGCGTCGCCGCCGCCGTACTGCTCGCCCTGTGGCAGCGCGGGCAACTGGACCTGGACGCGCCGGTCGCCGAGTACTGGCCGGAGTTCAAGGCCCGCGGCAAGGAGCGGGTGCTGGTCGGGCAGGTGCTGAACCACCGGGCCGGGCTGCCGGTGCTGGACCGCCCGCTGACCCCGGAGGAGTCGCTGGACCCCCTGCGCGGCCCGGAGGCGGTCGCCGCGCAGGCGCCCGTGTGGGAGCCGGGCACCGAGCACGGCTATCACGCGCTGACCTACGGCTGGATGCTCGACGGGATCGTGCGGCGGGTGACCGGGAAGGGCACCGGCGAGTGGATCGCGGACGAGATCGCCGGGCCGCTGGGTGCCGAGCTGTGGCTGGGGCTGCCGGCCGCGGAGGAGGCGGCCGGGCGGGCGGGCCGGGTCGGGCGCGTCGAGGCGCCGGAGCCCGCGTCGGGGGCGGTCCTGAAGGCCCGTCCGAAGCGTTCGGTCACCGATGCCTACACCGACCCCGACTCCCTCACCCGCCGGGCCTTCGCCGCGATCACCCCGTTCCCCGACCAGAACGACCCGGCGTACCGGGCGTCGGCGCTGCCCGCGACCAACGGCATCGCGACCGCCGACGGTCTGGCCCGCGTCTACGCCGCGCTGATCGGCGAGGTCGACGGCGTACGGCTCCTGGACGCGGCGACGGTGGAGCGGGCGAGGGCCGAGGAGTCCTCCGGCCCGGACCGCGTCCTGGTCGTGAACACCCGCTTCGGCCTCGGCTACATGCTGCACGGCACCGCGTCGCCCCTGCTGGGCCCCGGTTCCTTCGGCCACCCCGGACGCGGCGGCGCCCTCGGCTTCGCCGACCCGGAGGCGGGAATCGCGCTCGGCTACGTGACGAACGGCTTCCGCAAAACGGTGACGGCGGATCCGAGGGCGCAGGGACTGATACGGGCGCTGCGGGCCTCCCTCGCCGGGTAGGGGGGGGCCGGTTCACACGTGAATCGGGTGCGACGTGCGCCCGGAAGCCGCGTCGATCTCGCCGTGCGCCTTCGTGAGCATCTGCATCGCGAGCTCGTTCAGTGCGCGGGCACCGGCGATCTCCTCCCCGACGCGTGGCTGATTGGAGTCCGTGTGGTGCCGGGCGGCGTGCCCGTGGGCCCGTACCTCGGTCCCGTCGGGCAGCCGCACCATCGCGACCGCCTTCGTGTGCTCGTCGTCCTCCATGAACTCCATCTCGACATGCCATCCCACTGCGGTGTGCATCATGACGATCACCTCCGGAAGTACTGCTTCCAGGGTGCGCCTCCCGAGGGCGGCGGACTAGTCGGCTGCGGCGAAACCCGCGAGTCGGCCGCGGCTGCTCCCCCGAGACCGCCCCTGCGCACGATCTGTCCCTCTTCGCACCCCCGCCCCACCGGTCACACACCAGGACGAAGCCCGCAACCCGGGATCAGGTGAGACTCGGCACACTCGCTTCGGCAGGCGGTCCCGGCCTGCTTCCATGGAGATGTCGCGCGCCGGCCCTGGCCCCGCCGCCACCGCCACGTCCCCTGTTCACCACTCCGGGCCACATGAAGGACATGCGCTGCTGCTTCTCCGCCCATCTCCCCGCTCTCGCAGCACTGTCGGCCTTCCCCGGCCCCTGCGAGGTGCTGCGCTCCGGTGCGCGCCTCGCCCCCGCCCTGGTGCGTTCGGCCTCCGCGGCCGTGCGCCGGGTCCGCTCGTGGCACCCCGACGACCTCACCGCCGTCAACCTGGAACTGGTCACCCTGACCGAGGACCGCGCCGTCATCACCTGGTACACCGGCATCCCCGGCACCGATGACGGCCTGGGCCACCCGCTGCCCGCGATCACCGAGGGCGAGGTCGTCTACGGCACCCACCCCGCGCGGCTGAACCGCACCGCCTCCGAGGGCCGGGCGACCGCCCACCACCAGGTCGAACTCACCGGCCTGGAGCCCGGGCAGACGTACTACTACCAGGCCCGTTCCAGGGCCGTCGCCGCCGTACCCACCTCGCTGCACCTGGTGCGCGGCAACGCCGTGGGCACCTCCACGTTCGGGCTCGGCTCGGGCGGCGGGCCGTACTCCTTCACCACCCCGCAGCCCCCGCCCGGCCGGCACCTGCTGTCGATCGCGCTCTGCAACGACCTGCACCTCGGCGAGACCACCGCCGGCCTGGTCGGCGGCCTGCCCCTGCTGCGCGGCGTGGTCCAGCAGCCGGGCCGCGCCCCCTACCCGGAGCTGATGAGCCGCGCCCTGGTCGCCGAGGCCCGGCGGCGCGGGGCGGACCTGCTGCTGGCCGGCGGCGACATCTCGGCCGGCGGGTCGGCGCACGACCTCGGCGAGGCCCGGCGGATCCTGGACGGCTTCGGCGCGCACGGCGAGGACTACTTCGTCGTACGCGGCAACCACGACCGTTCCCGGGACGACGGTGACGACTCCTTCCGCACCGCGTTCCCGGGCGGGGGCGAGGGGCCCGGGTACTTCGCCCGGGACCTCGGCGGGCTGCGGATCATCGGCCTCGACACCTACGCCAAGTCGGGCAACGGCGCCGACGCGGGCGGCCTCGGGGCCGAGCAACTGGCGTGGTTCCAGGGGCAGCTGCGGCAGCAGCCGGACCAGCCGACGCTGGTCTTCGGGCACCATCCGCTGACCGTGCGGGACTCCCTCTTCCCGGTGACCCGCGGCCAGTGCCTGGAGCGCCGCCAGGCCCGTGCCCTCGTCGACGCCTACGCCTCCGCGCCCGGCGTCTTCCTCCACCACGCCGGCCACACCCACCGCAACAAGCGGACCGTGCTGACGCGGGCGCCGCACGTCACCCATCAGGAGGTCGCCGCCGCCAAGGAGTACCCGGGCGGCTTCACCCTCGTGCGCATCCACTCCGGCGGCTACGCCCTCAACCACTTCAAGGCCGGCGACGTGGCCGCCCGGCAGTGGAGCGAGCGCAGCCGGCGGGTGGCGGCGGGCCTGTGGCCGCACCATGCGCTGGGCCGCTCGGTCACCGACCGCAACAGCGTCCGGGCGCACGACCTGTCCGGGGTCATGACGTTCGCGGGCCGTGAATAGCGCGTCACCGTGCGTGCTCGTAGCCTCGAACCATGGCGACCCTCTGGGACCTCATGCGGGACTGCATCCCCGACGACCACGCCCGGCAGGTCACCTCGCGCTACTACGTCGACGAGGTGATGGCCGGCCCCGGCCCGCCCGGGGTGGTGGTCGACCTGGGGTGCGGCCGCGGCACCTCGGCCGCGCTGTTCCGCAAGCACGACCCCGAGGTGCGGTGGATCGGCGTCGACATCCGTGACTCGCCGGAGGCCGGGCAGCGCACCCCCGGCGGTGACCCGGTGATCCATTACGACGGCGTCCATCTGCCCCTCGGCTGCGGTTCGCTGCCGCTGATCTACTCCCACCAGGTCTTCGAGCACGTCGCCCGGCCGCGCGAGCTGCTCGCCGAGATCGCCCGGGTGCTGCGGCCCGGCGGCCGCTTCATCGGATCGACGTCGCAGTTCGAGCCGTACCACTCCTTCAGCCTGTGGAACTACACGCCGTACGGCTTCCGCAGGCTGGTCGAGGAGGCGGGGCTGGTGCTGGAGGAGATCCGGCCCTCGCTGGACGGGGTGGCGCTGATCATGCGCAGCTATCTCGGCAGGCCGCCGGAGTACAGCCGGTACTGGGACACGCAGTCGCCGCTGAACGACGAGATCGACCAGTGGGCGCGACACGGGCGCCGGCGGACGGCGCTCGTGAACCTGCGCAAGCTGACGTACTGCGGGCAGTTCGCGTTCCGGGTGGGCAAGCCGGCGCTCTCCTGATCCCTAGAACAGCGCCTCGATCCCGCCGATCAGCGGCAGCGTGATCCGTCACATGCCCCGCAGGTTCCACAGCAGGCTTCAGCCGGCGCGCAGCATCAAGGCGATCCCGACGACCAACAGCCCCGCCGCCGCGATCCGGGGCGCTCCGAAACGCTCCTTGAAGACGACCGCCCCGATGGCCGCCCCCACGAGGATCGACGACTCCCGCAGCGCGGAGATCGGGGCCAGTTCCGCCTTGGTCTGGGCCCACAGGACCAGCGCGTACGCGGCGACGGACAGAGCCGCGCCCAGCAGTCCCAGCCAGGCGAACGGGCGCAGCACCGCGAGGGTCTCCCCGCGCAGGCGCCATACCGCGTACGCCGGGATCGCCAGGCCCTCGACCGCCATCAGCCAGGCGATGTAGCCGAGGGGCGAGCCGGACGCCCGCACGCCCAGGCCGTCCACGACGGTGTACGCGGCGATGGTCAGCCCGGTCGCCAGCGCCGCGCCGATCGCCGCCCAGTTCGGCCGGCGCCCGCGCAGCCCCCACAGGGCGACGCCGGTGAGTCCCGCGCAGGACAGCGCGATCCCGGCGGCCCCCCAGCCGTTGGGCACCTCGTGCGCGAACAGCGCCGCGAACACGGCGACCACGAGCGGCGCGGTGCCGCGCGCGATGGGGTAGGCCTGCCCGAAGTCGCCCAGCCTGAAGGACTTCATCAGCAGGGCGAAGTAGACGATGTGGATGACGGCGGAGGCCAGGAGGTACGGCCACGCCCGCGCCGCCGGGAAGGCCCCGAAGGGCATCAGCACCAGCCCGATCAGCACCCCGCCGCCCGCGATGAGCGTGAACCCGGCCAGCTTGTCGGTGATCTTGTGCGCGATGGCGTTCCAGCCGGCGTGCGTGACGGCGGCCAGCAGGACGGCGGAGGTGACCAGCGGGGTCACGGAGTCTGCTCGCGCACGTCCACCAGGGTCGCGCCGGCGTGGGCGACGAGGTCCTCGGGCGCCATGGGGAACACGGCGTGCGGGTTGCCCGCGGCGGCCCACACGACGTCGTGCTCCAGCAGCGAGCGGTCGGCGAGCACCCGCGTCCTCGTGAGGTGCCCGAAGGGCGGTACGCCGCCGATGGCGTACCCGGTCGTCTCCCGTACGACGTCCGCCTTGGCCCGCGTCACCTTCTCGGCCCCGAGCTCCTGCCGGACCCGCTCCAGGTCGACCCGGGAGGAGCCGTCCATGAGGACCAGCACCGGCACGCCGTCGGCCGCGAAGATGAGTGACTTGCAGATCTCGCTGAGCTCGCAGCCGATCGCGGCGGCGGCCTCGGCGGCGGTACGGGTCGCGTCCGGGAAGCGGCGGATCCGCCCCCGCAGCTCGCCCAGGCCCAGCTCGTCGAGGGCGGCGGCGAACCGGGGGTGGGCTCCGGAGTGCGTGCTGTCGGTCGTCGTCATGCAGGCACGCTAGCGGTGCGTGTACGGGACATGCGACCGAGTTCGGCGCCCGGGCCGGTCGAAGCGGAACGGCTCCAGTACCTCCGGACGACGGCCGCTCAGGACGTACTCGGCGAGCCGGTGGCCGGTGGCGGGGCCCAGGGTGACGCCGAGCATGCCGTGGCCGGTGGCCGTGAAGACGTTGTCGTGCCCCGGCAGACGGTCGATCACCGGAAGCCCGTCGGGGAGGAAGGGCCGCCCGCCCACCCAGGGATCACGGATCCGGCTCACCAGGTCGTCCGGGTCGTCGAACCAGCGGCCCAGGTAGTGCCGGCTCGCGAGTGCGACGGCGACGATCCGGCGCCAGTCGAGCCGGTTGTTGTTGCCGCTCAGCTCCATCGTGCCGCCGATCCGGGTGGTCCCGCCGATCGGTGAGGCGACGGCCCGGCGCTCGCCGAAGTACAGCGTGTGCCGGGGAGCGGGGTCCAGGTCCACCGAGAAGCTGTACCCCTTGCCCGCCTGCAGCGGCAGCCGGTGCCCCAGGGCGTGCAGCAGCCGGGGGGTTCGCATGCCGGCCGCGACGACGACGGCCGAGCAGGGGATCTCGCCCTGGTCCGTCACCAGCGCGCCGATGTGCCCCGACGCGGACCGGAAGCCGGTCACCTCCGCGTTCTCGTGGACCTTCACACCTACGGCGGCCAGTGCCTCGCCCAGCCCGAGCGCGAAGGCCTCCGGATCGACCACCCCCTCGCCCTCCACGAGATAGGCCGCCCGCACTCTGTCCGACAGGGCGCTGTCCAGCTGACAGGCCTCGGTGCCCGTGGTGACGTCGTCGGGCAGCGAGTAACGGCCGTCCGCCATCTCCCGCTGGATCGCGAGGTGGTGGCGTGCCTCGGCCGGTGACAGGAACGCGTGCACCATGCCGGGCCGGGTCAGTGTCGTGGCCACCCCCGCGTCCGCCAGGCCGTCGAAGAGGCCGAAGGTGTCGCGGTTCAGCTCGGCAATCGCCGTGTATCCGCGCCGGAACGCGGCCGGTGTGCTGCTGCGCCAGAACCGCCACAGCCACCGCAGGAACGCCGGGTCCGGGAGCGGCCGCAGATACAGCGGAGAGTCCGGGCGGCCGAGGGAACGCAGCGCGTAGCGCAGCACGCCGGGGGCGGGGACCGGGGTCGAGTGGCTGAGGCAGACCCAGCCCGCGTTGCCGCGGGACACGCCCGAGCCCAGCCCGCGGCGCTCCACGACCTCGGTCGGCACACCGGCCGCCGCCAGGTAGTACGCGGTGCACAGCCCGATGACACCGCCGCCGACGACGACCACGGGGGCCGGGCCCGTCGGTCCTGCCGTACCGGTCATGACCGGGATCCGTAGGAGGCGAGGAACTCCCGGGTGCGGGCCTCGGCGGGGGTGTCGAGGACGTCCTCCGGCGGGCCCTCCTCCACGATCCGGCCGCCGTCGACGAAGACGACGTGGTCGGACACCTCCCGGGCGAAGGGCAGTTCGTGGGTGACGAGCATCATCGTCATCCCGTCCGCGGCCAGTTCCCGCATGACGCCGAGCACCTCCCGGGTGGCCTCGGGGTCCAGTGAGGACGTCGGTTCGTCGAAGAGCAGCAGTTCCGGTTTGAGGGCCAGGGCCCGTGCGATGGCGACGCGTTGCTGCTCGCCGCCGGAGAGCTGTTCCGGCTGGGCGAGGGCGCGGTGGGCGACGCCGACGCGGCGCAGCAGGGCGACGGCGTTCTCCAGTGCCTGCTGTTCCGGGATGCCCGCCCTGCGCTGGGCCAGGACGACGTTCTCCACGGCGGTCAGGTGCGGGAACAGGTGGAAGCGCTGGAAGACCATGCCGACGGTGCGGCGCAGCCGGGGCAGGTCGCGGCAGACCGTACGGCCGTCGCGGTGCACGACCTCGCCGGCGACCTCGATGGTGCCCCGGTCGGGCCGTTCCAGGAGGTTGACGCAGCGCATCAGGGTGGTCTTGCCGCCGCCGCTCTGTCCGATGACGGTGACGATCCGGCCGCGGTCGATCTCCAGGTGGACGTCGTCGAGCACGAGTCGGCCGTCGAAGGACTTGCTCAGCCCTTCGATCCGTACGACGGCCTCGGGCCGCGCGTCCCCGGTGTCGGCCTTGGCTGCGGTGACCGGCCCGGTCATACGGCACCTGCCTTCACGGTGGTCTCCGGTTGTTCGGCGAGCAGGGCGCGCGCCGCCTTCAGGCGCCGGCGTCGCCCCGGGGAGAGGGCGACGCCGGCCCGCACCTTGCGCTCCAGCAGCAGAAGGAGCTGGGAGAGCGGGTAGCACATGGCGAAGTAGACGGCGGAGATGACCAGATACACCTCCAGGGCACGGAAGGTCGCCGAGGTGATGAGCCTGCCCTCGCTCATCAGCTCGGCGGCCGAGATCGTCACCAGGAGGGACGTGGACTTCAGCAGGTCGACGAGGAAGGTGTTGGTGCCGGGCAGGGCCTGGCGGACGGCCTGCGGAAGGATGACGTGGGCGAAGATGCCCGCCCTGCCGAGGCCGAGTGCCTCGCCCGCCTCGGTCTGGCCCGCGTGCACCCCGCTGATCGCGGAGCGGAAGATCTCGGACAGGTAGGCGGCGTAGAACACGATCAGGCTGACGCAGCCGGCCGTGAACACGTCCAGCCGGAGCCCGGCCGAGGCGAGTCCGAAGTAGGCGAGGAAGATGATGGCCAGGAGCGGGATGTTCTTGAACACCTCGGTGTAGACGGCGGCGACGGCGCGCGCGAACCACACCTTGCTCAGCCTGAGCAGCGCCACCGTGAGACCGAGCAGCACCGCACCGGCGAAGCTCACCACCGTGTAGGAGACGGTGCGCCAGAGCGCGTCCAGCAGATCGGGCCGGTATTCGGACCAGGGGACCTGGAAGAGGCCGGACATGTCATCCCCTCACTTCGCGATGGACGGCGGCGTCCAGTCCTGCGACCGGTCCACACCCCGGCGTGCGGTGGCGACGTCGGCGGCCGGCTTCAGGAACTGCTCGGGATCACCGCCGTACTTCTTCACCAGCTCGGCCATCTCGCCGCTCGCGTACATCGCGTCGATCTGCTTCGAGATCGCCTTCTCCAGCTTGGTGGCCTGCTTGGGGAGGTAGAAGCCGGTCTGGTACGGCTGGAAGTACGCGTAGGCGGGCTGGGCCTTGACCTGTTCGGCGGTCGGCGGCGTCATGTACTGGGTCTCGATCTTCAGATCCGGGCGCTCCTTCTGCGCCGCGATGATGATCAGCGGGTCGAGGAAGCCGACCTTGACGCGGCCCGCGCCGAGGTCGTCGAAGACGCCGTTGGCGTCGGGGTAGGCGTGCAGCTTCGCGTCGGGTACG
Source organism: Streptomyces sp. bgisy027 (assembly GCF_057710365.1). Taxonomy (NCBI): domain Bacteria; kingdom Bacillati; phylum Actinomycetota; class Actinomycetes; order Kitasatosporales; family Streptomycetaceae; genus Streptomyces; species Streptomyces sp. bgisy027. Next base: position 75,821 of record NZ_JBYIVZ010000029.1, on the reverse strand, counting down.
GCCTGGATCGACTTGACCCAGACATAGCCCTCGACCGTGCCGAGGTCCAGGCCCTTGAGATCGTCGACCGTCTTGTACGTCTTGTCGCCGGCGACCGCCATCGCCGGGGGCGAGTAATAGGGCGGGTCGGTGAACAGCCCCTGTTTCTGCCGGTCCTCGGACCAGGCCACGCCGCCGACGGTGATGTCCACGCGCCGGGACTGCACCCCGGCGAGCATCCCGGCGAAGTCGGTCACCTGGGGCTCGACCTTCAGGTCCAGTCTCTCGGCGACGCGGGTGAGGATGTCGCCGTCGAGCCCGACGATCTTGCCGTCCTGGACGCTGGTGTAGGGCGCGTAGGGCTGGACCGCGACCTTGATGACGCCGGGGGTGAGCGTGCCGAGCGCGGCGGCCTCGGCAGACACGTTCTCCGGTTCGTCGTCACCGCCCGAGCCGCAGGCGGAGGCCGTCAGAAGGAGCAGAGTCGCGGACAGAACGGAAGCGAGCGGACGTATGCGGATCATGGCCTGGGCCTTCCGGATCGGCGCTGAACGAACCCGCCGTTCACCGCGCTGTGCCCCCGGCGGGGAGGTGATTGGGGCCATACGCTACGAACAGCCCCGGCGTACGTCACCGGTCACTCCGTACGAACTTGTGGCTGAGATCGCGCGACCCGCTGTACGGTGCGTCCAGCCGCGGCCGTCCCCCGCAGCGGGAGGAATCCCATGCTGAGCCCTGCCCTGGCACAGGAGATCGCCGGGGACACCACCGCCGTCATCGGCTTCAACGTGCTGATCACCGACGCGGAGGGCATGGTCATCGGCAGCGGCGACAGCAGCCGGGTCGGCTCCTTCCACGAGGCGTCCGTGGAGGTGATCCGCACCCAGGAGCCCGCCACGCACAACGCCTCGCAGGCACAACTGCTGCGCGGCGTACGTCCCGGTGTCACACTGCCGCTGGTCTCGGACGGCACAGCGGTGGGAACGGTCGGCATCACCGGGACGCCCGCCCAGGTCCGCCGTTTCGGGCTGCTGGTGAAGCGTCAGACGGAGATCCTGCTCCGGGAGTCCGTCATGCTGCGTTCCCGGCTGCTCGCCGAACGGGCGGCGGAGAAGCTCGTCACCGAGATCGCCTCCTACGATCCCCAGGTCGTGGAGGGCGAGTTCCTGATGTTCCGGGCCGCCGAACTCGGCTTCGACCTACGGCTGCCGAGGGTCGCCGTGGTGCTGGAGGTGACGGTGCCGGCCTCGGGAACCCGGCGTCCGGCCGCTCCCGGCCGGAGCATGACGCTGGTCCGCTCGGAGCTGCTCCGCACGGTCCGCGAGGTCTTCGCGGACCCGCAGGACATCGTCGCCGTCACGACCCCCGGCTGGATCGGCGTACTGCATCGGCTTGCGCCCTCCCGCGGGGCGGGGCACCTGGCCGACGACTGCCGGCGCATCATCGACGTCATCGCCGCGCAGGACGGCCTCGCCGCCCGCGCGGGGACCGGTGAACCAGCCACATCTCTGGGCGGCCTGCGCGACTCCTACCAGGACGCGTGCGACGCACTCCGTCTCGGCACCCGCGTGGCCGGCGACGCCCCCGTCCACCTCATCACGGACCTGCGGGTCCACCAGCTCCTCACGGCGGTGGGCCGGCCCGCCCGCGACCGTCTGATCGAGCGGGCCGCGGCGGACCTGCGGGCCCAGCCGGACTGGCCGGTGCTGCGGGACACGATCACCGCGTGGTGCGAGAACGGCTTCAACCTCGTACGGGCGTCCACCGCCCTGCACATCCACCGCAACACCGTCGTCTACCGGATGAACAAGATCGAGCAGATCACCGGCCGTCCCCTGCGGGAGCACCGGACGACCATGGCCCTGTACCTGGCGTGCCTGGCCGACCGCCTGGGCACCGGAACGGGCGACCTCACTTCGTGACGTGCGTGAGGAAGTCCGTCCAGGTGGTGGGGGCGACGGTGAGGTGGGCGAAGCGCGGGATCTTGGAGTCGCGGATGTGGATGGTGGCGGGGGTGGTGGCGACTTCGACGCAGTCGTTGCCATTGCTGCTGTCGCTGTAGCTGCTCTTGAACCAGTGGAGTTCCGGGGTGCTCATAGTTCTCCCAGCGTGTGCTCGATGAAGGCCAGAGACTCCCCTGGCGTGAGCGCCTGAGCCCGGATAATGCCATACCGCAGGTCAAGCAGCCGGAGCTGCCTCGGATTGGAGACCGGCCGGCCTCCGAAGTCGCCGTCGGTGCGCCCTACTCCGGTGCCGTCGCCGAACTTCAGCACCTGAATCCGGCCCCCCGTCCCAGGGTGGTTCGCACGGGAGGTCGGCATCACCTGAAGCTCCACGAACGGCAACTGGGCTACCTCCAACAGGTGTTCGAGCTGTCGGCGCAGCACCATTGTGTCGCCGATCGGGCGTCGCAGCGTCACCTCTTCCTGGACAAAGCTGAGCTCGGGCGCCGGAGACCGCTCGAAGATGGACTTGCGGGCCATGCGCCCCGCCGCCATCCGCTCCAACTGGTCCGGCGAGTAAGCCGGACGCCACGTCGCAAGCAGCGCTCGCATGTACTCCTCGGTCTGCAGCAACCCATGGAGATTGTGGTTGCCGTACATCAACAGCTCGACCGCACGACCCTCCAGGTCCGCGAGTTCCCGCACCTTCTTCGGGTACCGCGCCTGCTCCATGTCCCGCTTGAACGCCTTGAGGTGCCCCTGTGCACTCAGGACCTCGTCCGCCCTGTCCAGGAACTCGGGTCGCGGAATCCGCTGCCCCCGCTCCATCTTGCGGATCATGTCCTCTCCGTAGCCCATGACCTCCCCGAGCTCGGCCGCCCGCATACCCGCCGCCTCCCGGCACACCTTCAGCAGCCGCCCCACCGCCTGGACCACCGGCTCGATCTCGTCCCCTGGTTCGACATCCCAACCGGCCTCGTCCGCAACCTCGTTCATGCCCCACCTCCAGCGCGCAGTCGTACCCGTGCAACCCCTGAGACAGCCGAGACAGTGCGAGACAAAGTCGGGACAGTCTCGCTACGCACGGCAGCGATCACTCACCCAGGGAAACCGGTCACGCCACTCTGAGTGACATGAACCGCGAGATGACTGCCCCTGAAAACGAACTCACCTCCCCCACCCTCAACTTCAGCGTGCTGCTGTCCCCCACACCCCGCGGCGCCCGCCTCGCCCGCCTCCTGGTCGCCGAGCAACTCCGCAGCTGGGGCCTCCCGTTGAACCCCGCCGAGCAGATCGTCGCCGAGCTGGCCGCCAACGCCGTCACCCACGGCCGCGTCCCCGGACGTGACTTCCGGCTGACCCTGTACGCCGTCGGTGGCGCCCTCCGCATCGAGGTCACGGACACCCGAGGGGATCACCTCCTCCGGCACACGCCGACCGCTCCGGACGCGGAATCCGGCCGGGGCCTCCTCCTCGTCGACGCCCTCGCCAGCCGCTGGGGCATCGCGGCGGGGTCGTACCCGCGCAAGACGGTCTGGGCCGAGCTCGATGCATGAAGAAGCCGGTGAGGGCTCCCCGTCCCCACGGGGCCCTCACCGGCCGGTCCTCTTCAGGTGTGACCGGTCAGACGCGTACCAGCGCCCGGTCCTCGTCGGGGTCGCCGTCCTTGCGGGATTCGCCCTGCGTGCGCAGGCCCTCGCCCTCCACGTCCACGTTCGGCAGGGCGCGGTCCAGCCACTTCGGCAGCCACCAGGCGCGGCGGCCGAGCAGGGCCAGGACGGCCGGCACGATGGCCATCCGCACCACGAAGGCGTCGAAGAAGACGGCGATCGCCAGGCCGAAGCCGATCATCTTGACCATGGACTCGGACGAGCCGATGAAGCCCGCGAAGACCGCCATCATGATCACGGCCGCGGCCGTGACGACCCTGGCGCCGTGCTTGAACCCGGTCACCACCGCCTGGCTCGGCTTCTCGCCGTGGACGTACGCCTCGCGCATCCGTGTCACGAGGAACACCTCGTAGTCCATCGCCAGGCCGAAGACCACGCCGACCATGAAGATCGGCATCATGGACATCACCGGGCCGGTCTCCTCCACGCCCATGAGGCCCGCGAACCAGCCCCACTGGAAGACCGCGACCACCGCGCCGAGCGCCGCCATCACGCTGAGCAGGAAGCCGAGCGCGGCCTTCAGCGGGACCAGGATCGAGCGGAAGACCACGATCAGCAGCAGGAAGGCGAGGCCGACCACGAGTGCCAGGTACGGCAGCAGCGCGTCGTTCAGCTTCTGCGAGACGTCGATGTTCATCGCCGTCGAGCCGGTGACCAGCACGTCGGCGTCGGTGTCGGCCTTCACCTCGGCGCCCTTGTCACGGATGGAGTGCACCAGGTCCTCGGTCGTGACCGACGACGGCTTCGACTTCGGGATGACCGTGATCGTCGCGGTGTCGCCCGCCTTGTTGGGCGCGGCCGGCGTCACCGTCACGACGTTCTTCAGGCCCTTGATGTCGTCGCCGACCTGCTGGAAGACCGCGTCCGGGTCGTCCTGGCCCTTGGCGTCGACCACGACCATCAGCGGGCCGTTGAAGCCCGGCCCGAAGCCGTCGGACAGCAGGTCGTAGGCCCGGCGCTGGGTGGTGGACGTCGGCTGCGAGCCGTCGTCGCCGAGGCCGAGTTCGAGGGAGCTCGCCGGGATCGCGGCGGCGCCGAGCCCGATGACGCCGAGCAGCAGCACGGCGATCGGACGGCGTACGACGAAGCTGGCCCAACGCGTGCCCATGTTGGGCTTCGCCTTGCCGGAGGCCGCCTTCCTCTCGGCCCGGTTGCCGCCCATCCAGCGGCTCTTGCTGCCCGCCGGGCGCACCTTCTTGCCCGCGTATCCGAGCAGGGCCGGAATCATGGTCAGCGCGATCAGCACGGCGATCACGACGGTGCCCGCGGCCGCGATGCCCATCTTGGTCAGCATCGGGATGTTGACGACCGACAGTCCGACCAGCGCGATGACGACGGTCAGACCGGCGAACACCACCGCGGAGCCCGCGGTGCCGACGGCCCGGCCGGCGGCCTCCTCGCGCTCGCGGCCCTCGGCCAGCTCGGCGCGGTAGCGGGAGACGATGAACAGGGCGTAGTCGATGCCGACCGCGAGGCCGATCATCATCGCCAGCGTCGAGGTCGTGGAGCCCAGCTCCAGCGCGTTCGCCAGCGCGGTGATCGTGGAGATGCCGATGCCGACGCCGATCAGGGCGGTCAGCAGCGGAAGCCCTGCGGCGATCAGTGAGCCGAAGGTGATGACGAGGACGACCGCGGCGACCGCGATGCCGATGACCTCCGTGGCGCCGGTCTCCGGCGTGGTCTGGAGCGCGTCACCGCCGACCTCCACGGTCAGCCCGGCGTCCCGCGCGTCCTGCGCGGCGTCCTCAAGCGCCTCGCGGGAGGCGTCCTTCAGCTCCATGCCGGAGACCTCGTACTTCACCGAGGCGTACGCGATCGTGCCGTCCTTGCTGACGGCCTTCGCGGCGTACGGGTCGGCGACGGAGACCACCTCGGAGCCGTCGGACAGCTCCTTGACGGTGTCCTCGACGGTCGCCTTGTTACCGGCGTCGGTCATCTTCTGGCCGTGCGGCGCCTTGAAGACGACCCGGGCGGTGGCGCCGTCGGCGCTCATGCCGGGAAAGCGCTGGTCCAGCAGGTCGAAGGCCTTCTGGGCCTCGGTGCCGGGGATCGAGAAGGACGTGGTGCCCGCCGCGGGCGCACTGGCCGCGCCCACACCCGCGAGGGTGAGCAGCGCGACCCATATCAGGGCGACGAAGTGCCGTCGCCTGAAGGCGAGCCGGCCGACTTTGTAGAGGAACGTGGCCACGAGGGCGACTCCCGGTCAGGTCGTGGTGTTGGGGCGCCCGGCCGGGGTTCCGGCACGGGCCCCGGGGCAGGGGTGATCAGCCCGACGACGTGAGCGGGTACGTCAGGAGGAGGGCTAGCTGAAGGGGACTCGTCAGTTGACGGGAACGCCGAGGGCGGGGAGGACCACGGCGTCGATGTACGAGGTGAGGAAGGACTGCGTCGGCGGCTGGTCGTCGATCAGCGTGCGCGTGGCGAACGCGCCGACGAGCATGTGCACGACGTACTCCAGCGCGGGGCGGTCGGCGCGGATCTCGCCGCGGTCGACGGCCCGCTGCACCACCCGGTGGAACTCCTCCATCTCGGGCTCGATGAGGAGCTCCTTGAACGCCTGGAGAAGGTCCGGGTTGCCGTGCACCGCCATGAACAGTCCCCGCATCAGCGCGGCGTTCTGCTGCATGGAGCAGTCGTCCTCACGGGAGGTGAGGGCGTGCAGGTCGCCCCGCAGGGATCCGGTGTCGACGTCGGAGATGCTGCCCGGCTTGTTGTGCCGGATCGCCTTCGCCACCAGCTCCGGCTTGCCGCCCCACTGGCGGTAGAGCGTCGCCTTGCTGGACCGGGTGCGGGCCGCCACGGCGTCCATGGTGAGGGCGTCGTAGCCGACCTCCCGGAGCAGGTCGAGCACGGCCTCGTACAGCTCGGCCTCGCGCTCGGGGGTGATCCGGCTGCGACGTGCAGTTGCGACCTCGGCCACCGAACTCACCTTCCCACTCCGAACGACACGGTTTCGTACACCAACGACGATAGCGCACCCGCAAGCGAAACGAAACGGTTTCGTTCGTGTTCTGGCTCACGCCGGGCCGGGACGGCATGAGATGTCACGAGTTGCTGCGATCCGTTCGCGGGAAAAGCATGGGGAGGTGAGCTATCTGCGCCTGCCTCATCTCCATGACGACCTGCTGTGCTTCGTGGCCGAGGACGACCTGTGGCTGGCTCCCCTCGACGGCCCCGGCCGCGCCTGGCGCCTCACCGTGGACCGCACCAAGATCGGCCACCCCCGCTTCGCGCCCGACGGCCGCCGCATCGCGTACACGAGCTGGCGCAGCCTGGTCCCCGAGATCCACCTGGTGCCGGTCGACGGCGGCCCGGGACGGCAGCTCACCCACTGGGGCTCCGCGGACACCCAGGTGTGCGGCTGGACCCCCGACGGGGTGATCCTCGCCGTCGCCTCGCACGGCGAGCCCTTCTCCCACTACACCTGGGCCTACAAGGTCCGCCCCGACGGCGACCCCGGCCGCAAACTGCCCTGGGGCCCCTGCTCCGACATCCAGGTCGCCGACCTCGACGACGAGCGCAGGACCCTGCTGCTCACCGGCACCCCGCCGCACGAGCCGGCCTCCTGGAAGCGCTACCGGGGCGGCGCCACCGGCCGGCTGTGGCTGCACTGCGAACGCCTGCTCCCGGACATCGACGGCCATCTGGCCTCCCCCATGTTCGTCGGCGGCCGGATCGCCTTCCTCTCCGACCACGAGGGCGTCGGCAACCTCTACTCCTGCGCACACGACGGCTCCGACCTGCGCCGGCACACCGACCACGACGCCTTCTACGCCCGGCACGCCGCCAGTGACGGCACCCGGGTGGTGTACCAGTGCGCGGGCGACCTGTGGCTGGTGGACGACCTGGCCGCCGGCTCCGAGCCGCGCCGCCTCGACGTACGGCTGAGCGGGCCGCGCCCCGGGCGCCGTAGGTACCAGGTGCCCGCCGCCCAGCACGTCGACGGCGTCTCCGTCGACGAGACGGGCCGCGCGAGCGCCGTCGTCGTACGCGGCAGCCTGTACTGGCTCACCCACCGCGACGGCCCGGCCCGCACGATCACCGACACCGCCGGGGTACGGGTCCGGCTCCCGGAGATGCTCGGCTCGGTCGGCCAGGTCGCCTATGTGACGGACGCGGAGGGCGAGGACGCGATCGAGATCGCCCACCTGCCCCGCGCGACCGGCGACCGCGCCCCGCGCCGGCTGGCCTCGGGCGAGGTGGGCCGGGTCCTGGAGATGGTCTCCGACCCGGGCGGCGAGCGCCTCGCCATCGCCGCGCACGACGGGCGGCTGCTGCTCCTCGACGCCACAGAGGACTCTGGGGGCACCTCCCGGACGAAGTCTGGGGGAGGGGAGGTCACCGAGCTGATCCGGTCGGTCAACGGGCCCGTGCGGGACCTGGCGTTCTCCCCGGACGGGACCTGGCTGACCTGGTCGCATCCCGGGATCGGCCGTTCCCTGCGCCAGATCAAGCTGGCCCGTATGAAGGACCGCCTGATCGTGGACCTCACCGGCGGCCGCTTCGAGGACGAGAACCCGGTGTTCACCCGGGACGGCCGCTACCTCGCCTTCCTGTCCTGGCGGGGCTTCGACCCGGTGTACGACGTCCACACCGGGGACCTGTCCTTCCCGCTCGGCTGCCGCCCCTACCTGGTGCCGCTGTCCTCCGCGACCCCCTCCCCCTTCGCCCTGAACCCCGAGGGCCGCCCGGCCGCCGGGGGCCTGGACCCGGTGGAGGACGACGAGGGCGACGGCGGCGGCGCGACGATCGTCGAGGTCGAGGGCCTGGAGAGCAGGGTCACCCCCTTCCCGGTCGCCGCCTCCAAGTACTCGGCGCTGTACCCGGTCTCGGGCGGCGGCCTCGTCTGGCTGCGCTGGCCGATCTCGGGCGCGCTCGGCGAGACGTTCGCCAACCCGGACGACACGACCGGGCGGCCGACCCTGGAGCACTTCAACATCAGCAAGGCCAAGAAGTCCGAACTCGTCGACCACCTCGACTGGTTCACGGTCAGCGGCGACGGCACCCGGCTGGTCGTGGTCGACGAGGGCGACCTGCGCGCGGTCCCCGCCACCGAGTCCGGCGACAGCGACTCCATCGTGTGGATCGACGCCCGCCGCATCCTGCACGAGGTGGATCCGGGGGCGGAGTGGCGGCAGTCGTACGAGGAGGCGGGCCGGCTGATCCGGGCGTACTTCTGGGAGCCGGGCATGTGCGGCATCGACTGGGACGCGGTCCTCGACCAGTACCGGCCCCTGGTCGAACGCGTCGCCTCCCCCGACGACTTCGCCGACCTGCTGCGCGAAGTGCTGGGCGAGCTCGGCACCTCGCACGCCTATGTCACGGCCGCCCGCCGCAACGAGGGCCCGCCGCACTACCAGCGCTGGCAGGGCCTGCTCGGCGCCAACTTCGTACGCCGCGACGACGGCTGGACCATCAGGCGCATCCTGCCCGGCGAGTCGTCGGACTCCAAGGCCCGCTCCCCGCTGGCGGGCACGGGCATCCGGGAGGGCGCGGTCCTCACCCACGTCGACGGCCGCCCCGTGGACCCGGCCGCCGGCCCCTACCCCCTCCTGGCCGGCGCCGGCGGCACCACGGTGGAGCTGACGTTCACCCCGGCGGAGGGCGTGGCCGGCCGGGCGCGCCGGGTGGCCGTGGTCCCGCTGATCGACGAACGCCCCCTGCGCTACCAGGACTGGGTCGCCAAACGCCGAGAGGTGGTACGGGAGTTGAGCGGCGGCCGCTGCGGCTATCTGCACATCCCCGACATGGGCGGCTCGGGCTGGGCCCAGTTCAACCGGGACCTGCGGATGGAGGTGTCCCGGCCCGCGCTGATCGTCGACGTGCGCGGCAACGCGGGCGGCCACATCAGCGAACTGGTGGTGGAGAAGCTGACCCGCACGATCCTCGGCTGGGACCTCACCCGCAACGCCCAGCCGGTGTCGTACGCCTCCAACGCCCCGCGCGGACCCGTGGTCGCCCTGGCCGACGAGTCGACCTCCTCCGACGGCGACATGATCACGGCGGCCTTCAGACTCCTCAAGCTCGGGCCCGTCGTCGGGCAGCGCACCTGGGGCGGAGTCGTCGGCATGACCGGCCGCCACCGCCTCGGCGACGGCACGGTGATCACGGTCCCGATGAACGCGGCCTGGTTCGACGCGTACGGCTGGAGCATCGAGAACAGGGGCGTCACCCCCGACCTGGAGATCCTCCGCACCCCCCTGGACTGGGCGGAGGGCCGCCACGCCCAGCTCACCGACGCGGTCGAACTGGCCCTGGAACTCCTGGAGTCCAACCCGGCGGCGACACCTCCGGACTACTCACACGTACCGGACCGGTCACGTCCGAAGCTGCCGCCACGTACAACCTCCTAGGGGCGCGGGGAACTGCGCGAAGAACCCCCACCGGCCCGCACCCGACAACGCACCCCGCACCCGCACCCGCAACGCAAAACGCGGGGCACCCACCGAACCGGGGCACCCCGCGTCGCGTTCAGCGCGGCGACCGACTACCGGTCGTAGTCCTGGTCGAACCGCTCCTCGTCCTCACGCATCCGCTCGGGCTCGCGGTCGCGCTCCGGCCGCTCCGGACGCTGGGGGCGACCCCGCTCCGGCTGACCCTGCGGGCGACCCCGCTCCGGCTGGCCCTGCGGACGCCCGCGCTCCTGCTGACCGTGCTGACGCGCACGCTCCTGAAGCTGCTCGGACTTCTCCTTGAACTGGTCCTTCATGCCCATGTGGGTTCACTCCCGTAGTGGGTGGGGATTGGCCCCTCGGTGGGGCCTCGACCAGATTCACACGGGCGATAACCCTGCGCATGTCGATCAGTCACGCCGCGTGATGCGCTCCTGTTCATCGGCCGCGCCACCCGCTCCGACCAGCCCCGTGCGCATGCCCTCCAGCCGGTCCGCGAACCGCCGCATCTCCCGCTGCCCCACCGTCCCGATGAGCGCGGGCAGATACCCGCGAACCCCCTGCATCCCGCGCAGCCACCACTGCCCGTACACATGGCTGGACCGCCGCTCGATCCCGGCCACGATCCGGTCGACCGCCGGCCCCAGCGGATAGGTCTTGTTCGACGGCCACGGCAGCCGCTGCCTCAACTCCCGCATGACGTCGTCCTGATCGGCCCCGCGCACCATGTCGGTGTCGGTCCACGACAGATAACCGACCCCGACCCGCACGCCCTTGTAGCCGACCTCGGCCCGCAGGCTGTGCGCGTACGCCTCCACACCCGACTTGGACGCGCAGTACGCGGTCATCATCGGCGCCGGCGTGATCGCCGCGAGCGAGGCGATCTGCAGCAGATAGCCCCGGCTCTCCATCAGCACCGGCAGGAACGCGCGGGCCGTCACCGCCGACCCGATGAGGTTGACCTCGATGACCCGCCGCCAGGCGTCCGGGTCGGAGTCGACGAACGGACCGCCGGTCGCGACGCCCGCGTTGGCGACGACGATGTCGACCTTCCCGAACCGCTCCTTGACCTCCTGCGCCACGCGCGCCATCGCCTCGTGGTCGGTGACGTCGGCGTACCAGTGGTCGCTGTCGCCGTGCAGCCGCTCGGAGACCTGCTTGAGGGCGTCCCGCTCCAGCCCGACGAGCGCCACCGACGCACCGCGTGCGGAGAGCTTGCGCGCGAGCAGTTCCCCGACGCCCCGCGCCGCTCCGGTCACCACGGCGACCTGTCCTTCGAGGCTCACCTTGCTCATGCGCCCTCCTTCACCTGCGTGTTCTTCGTGGCCTTGGGGGCGGTGGTGACGAGTTCCCGTATCTTCGCGGTCACCAGCTCGGGCGCCTCGACGGGCGTCATGTGCCCGAGGCCGGGCACTTCGGTGACGTCGACGAGCTGCGGCAGCGCGGCGGCGAGGGAGCGCGTGTGCACCGGCGGCGTCATCCGGTCGGCGCTGCCGACGAGCACCGCGGTCGGCACCGTCAACTGGCGTACGCCGTGGTCGAGATCGAGCAGGTCGAGCACCCGCGACCAGGCGTGCCGCACCTTGCGCGGGCAGGCGTGCACGATCCGCGCGCACGCCTCCACCATGTGCGGAGCCGAACCGGGGCCCATCGTCGCGTACTTGAGAATCGCCCGAGCGGCCGGCGTGACCGGGCCGAGCGGCGCCCGGGAGCCGAGGACGCGCGCGGTCAGCCAGGTGCGCAGCCGGCCCGCGCGTATGGGTATGACGGTCGACTCGGCGACCAGCCGCGAGGCGCCGGTGCTGCACAGCAGGACGGCGGCGGCGTGCTCGCGGAAGCCCGGGCGCGCGGCGGCGGCCATCACCGTCATGCCGCCCATGGAGTGCCCGGCGATCACGGCCTTCTCGCCGGGTGCGAGGGTCTCCTTCAGGACGGCTTCCAGGTCGTCGGCGAGGGCGTCGGCGGTGCAGGCAGGGCTCGCCGGGCTGCGACCGTGCCCGCGCTGGTCGTAGGCGATGACGCGGTGATCGACGGCGAGTTCACGGATCTGCGCCGCCCAGAAGGCGGTCGAGCAGGCCCAGCCGTGCGCGAGGACGACGGCGGGCACGTCGGGGTCGTCGACGCGGCCGTGCACCTCGACGTGCAGCCGGGCGCCGTCGGCGGACACGACCGTCAGCTCACGGGCGGGGGCGGGCGGTGCGTACGGCCCGGACGCGACGTTCATCAGGCGGCTCACGCGGACACCTCCGTGCTCTCGCCGGTCTTCGCGCTGAAGCCGGTCTCCTCGCGCGCGCCGGCGGACGCCCGCACGACGGCGTACTCGGCGAGGTCCACGCGCCGGGTGGCCCGCCGGAACTCGCTCGTCGTGCCCGGCCACACGGTGGTGTTGCGGCCATTGGCGTCCAGGTACCAGCTGGTGCAGCCGCCGGTGTTCCACACCGTCCGCTTCATGCGCTCCTGCACCCGCCGGTTCCAGGTGTGCACGGCGCTGGGCCGCGCGTCGAGGGCGACCCGGCCGCCGAGGACGTCGAGCTGCCGTACGAAGTCGGCCATGTAGTTCAGCTGGGACTCGATCATCAGGATCATCGAGGAGTTCCCGAGGCCGGTGTTGGGCCCGATGATGGTCATCCAGTTCGGGAACCCGGCGGCGGAGGCGCCGCGCAGGGCCTCCATCCCGCCCTTCCACACCTCGGCGAGGGTCTTGCCCTCCGCACCCACCACACGGTCCGCGATGGGCATGTCGGTGACGTGGAACCCGGTACCGAAGACGATCGCGTCGACCTCGGCCTCGGTGCCGTCGGCGGCGACGACGGTCGAGCCGCGGATCTCGCTGAGCCCGCCGGCGACGACGTCCACGTTGGGCCTGGCGAGCGCCGGGTAGTACTCGCTGCTCAGCAGGATCCGCTTGCAGCCGATGCGGTAGTCGGGGGTGAGCTTGGCGCGCAGCGCCGGGTCCTTGATCGCGCGGGCCATGTTCTGCTTGGCCAGCCGCTCGATGAAGCCCAGCTCGCCCGGGTGCTTGGTGAACGCCTGGACCTGGAGCTCCCGGATGCCCCACAGCAGCCCGCGGCGCAGCCGGCCGGTGAAGGGCAGGGCCCGGTGCAGGGAGCGCTCGGCTCCGCTGATGGCGCGGTCGACGCGGGGCATGACCCAGGGCGGGGTGCGCTGGAAGAGTGTGAGCCGCTCGACCTCGGGCTGGATGGACGGCACGATCTGGATGGCTGAGGCGCCGGTGCCGACCATGGCGACACGCTTGCCGCGCAGGTCGAAGTCGTGGTCCCAGCGGGCGGAGTGGAAGACCTTGCCGGGGAAGGAGTCAAGACCGGGGATGTCGGGCGTCCTGGGTTCGGACAGCGGCCCGGTGGCGGAGACGACGAGGTCGGCCGACAGACTTCCGCTGCTGGTCTCGATGTCCCAGCACAGCCGCTCGCCGTTCCAGGTCATCCGCTTCACCTCCGAGTCGAAGCGGATGTGCGGGCGCAGTCCGAAGGTGTCCGTGACGTGCTCCAGGTAGGCGCGGATGTGCTCCTGCCCGGAGAATGTGCGCGGCCAGTCGGGGTTGGGCGCGAAGGAGAAGGAGTACAGGTGGGACGGCACGTCGCAGGCGCACCCCGGATAGCTGTTGTCCCGCCAGGTGCCGCCGACGCTGCCGGCCCGCTCCAGGACGACGAAGTCGGTCACGCCCTCGCGCCGCAGCCGTACGGCGGCTCCCAGCCCGCCGAACCCGGACCCGACCACCGCGACCCGCACATGTTCGCGTTCGGCCATGCCTGTGCCTCCACACTCGAACCGGAACCACGCCAGTGAACACTGGCGCAATGGGGAGAGTAGAGGAGGTCCGTACCGACCGGTAGGGGGTGGGGCGAGGAAAGTTACCGCCGGTACGATCTAAGGTGCCGGGGTGACCGAGAAGCGTGAATACCGCATGGAGGAGCTAGCCCGGCTGGCCGGCATAACGGTGCGCACCCTGCGCTTCTACCGAGAACGCAAGCTGATCCCGCCACCGCGCCGCGAGGGCCGCATCGCCTGGTACGACGAGCACCACCTGGCCCGGCTGCGCACCATCGCGGCCCTGCTGGAGCGGGGCCACACCCTCACCGGCATCGCGGAACTGGCGGAGGCCCTCGACCACGGCCGCGACGTCGCCGACGTCCTCGGCGTCACCCCGACCGAGGAGGAGCCGGTCCGCCTCACCCCCGAGGAACTCGCCGCCCGCTTCGAGGGCCAGGTCACCCCGGAGAACCTCGCCGCCGCCCTGGACCTCGGCTACCTGGGCACCGACGGCGACGAGATCGTCCACATCAGCCGCCGCCTGCTGGACGTCTCCTCGGCCCTGGTGCGCGAGGGCATCCCGCTCGCCGAGGTCCTGGCCGTCGGCGCACGGGTCCGCGAACACGTGGACGCCCTGGCGGAGATGTTCGCCGAACTGGTCCTGCGCCACGCCCAGGAGGAGGACCTGCACCGCCTGCGCCCCCTGGCCCGCAGCGTGGTGGACGCGGAACTGTCACTGGCACTGGACCGTCGACTCCGCAAGCATTAGCGCCCCCTGAGGGCACGGGAAACCGCGCGATCGCCCCCACGACGAAACCGCGGACGCACGACGGCCTACCGGTCGTAGACCACCGTCACCGGCGCATGATCCGACCACCGCTCGGCATGCGTCGCCGCGCGCTCGACGTACCCCTTGACCGCCCGCGCGGCGAGCCCCGGTGTGGCGACCTGATAGTCGATGCGCCATCCGGTGTCGCGGTCAAAAGCCTGCCCCCGGTACGACCACCACGAGTACGGCCCCTCCACCTCCGGATGCAGCGCCCGCACGACATCGACGTACCCCCCGTCCGCCGCGTCGAAGACCCGCGTCAGCCACTCCCGCTCCTCCGGCAGGAAGCCGGAGTTCCTGGTGTTGCCGCGCCAGTTCTTCAGGTCGGCCTTCTCGTGCGCGATGTTCCAGTCGCCACACACGACCACCTCACGGCCGTCGGCTGCGGCGCGCTCACGCAGGTCCTTCAGGTAGGCGAGGAACTCGCCCATGAAACGGACCTTCTCGTCCTGCCGCTCCGTGCCGACCTCGCCGGAGGGGAGGTACAGCGAGGCGACCGTCACACCCGGCAGATCGGCCTCGACATAACGCCCGCTCCCGTCGAACTCGCTCGACCCGAAGCCGACCTGGACGCGGTCCGGCTCCCGGCGGGTGCAGAGCGAGACACCGGCACGCCCCTTGGCGGCGGCGGGGGCGTGCACGACGTGCCAGCCCTCCGGCGTACGGACGTGCTCGGGCAGCTGCTCCGGCTCCGCACG
The DNA here is from genome assembly GCF_057710365.1 of Streptomyces sp. bgisy027. NCBI lineage: Bacteria > Bacillati > Actinomycetota > Actinomycetes > Kitasatosporales > Streptomycetaceae > Streptomyces > Streptomyces sp. bgisy027. Next base: position 60,539 of record NZ_JBYIVZ010000029.1, on the reverse strand, counting down.
CACCTCCTGAAGGCACAGCACATCGGCGCCGGTACCGGCGAGCCACTCCACGAAGCCCTTCTTCGCGGCGGCCCGCAGCCCGTTCACATTCGCAGAGGTCACAGTGAGCACCACGGCACCCTACCGGCACACTGGACGGCGTCCGATATCGGAACCCCTTGATCTTGAATTGATATACGGTATCCAGCATGCATATACACCACGTCCCCTTCGACCACCCCGACGCCGTCAAGCTCAGCGACCAGGTCCAGGCCGAGTACGCAGTCCGCTACGGCGACGACGGCGACGCCACGCCCCTGGCCACGGCCGACTTCGCCCCGCCGAACGGCCTGTACCTGATCGCGTACGACGAGCAGGGCACCCCGGTCGCGTCCGGTGGCTGGCGGGCCCAGGACGCCAACGGCGAGGGCAACCAGAACGGGGACGCCGAGCTCAAGCGCATGTACGTCGTCGAGGCGATGCGCGGCCGGGGCCTGGCGAGACGCATCCTGGCGGCGCTGGAGGACGACGCCCGGACGGCGGGCCGTGTCCGCATGGTGCTGGAGACCGGCGCCAAGCAGCCGGAGGCGGTGGCCCTGTACAGGTCGAGCGGCTACGAGCCGTGCCGGAAGTTCGGCTACTACCGCTTCCACGACCTGAGCCTGTGTTTCGCCAAGTCGCTGTGAGGGGTCACTTCCCGGTGGCGTTGATCCCGGGCGCGTTGATCCCGGGCGCGGTGATGCGGTACACGTCCCGCACGCACAGGTTGAGGACGACCGCGGCGACGACGAGCCCGGCGCACGCCACCAGTACCGTCCGGTTGTCCCACAGTCCGGCCGCGAGCGCGGTCAGCAGATAGCCGAGCGGAATCGCCAGCCGCTCGCCGACACTGTTGAACGCGCCGAGGCGCCCCAACTCGCCCTGCGGCACATGCTGCTGAAACGCCGTCGCCCAGTTGACGATGGCCACGTCGAGGCCGATCCCCGCGAGCAGTGCGGCCAACAGCACCCAGGGCAGCGGCAGTCCCCACCCCATCGCGAGCAGCGGCGCGGCCAGGGGCGCGCCGCCCGCGACGGCCACGGCCAGCAGCCGGTACGGCCGCCAGCGCAGGCACACCACCGTCCCGGCCAGCAGTCCGGCCGCGAACGCCCCCTGCACCAGCCCCCAGTCACGCGCTCCCGCGTACCGCTCCGCCGCGACGACGGGGCCCAGCAACTGGAAACCGGCGAGCCAGGCGGCGACGAGGACGCTTCCGGCTGCCGTATAGGTCCACAGCCAGGTCCGCGACCAGAAGCCCGCCCATCCCTCGCGCAGATCGGTCAGCGCGCCGGTGACGGTGACGGGTGCGTCCAGGCGCAGCCCGAGCAGCAGGACGGCGGCGACGGCGAAGGTGAGCGCGTCCCAGGCCAGTGCCCAGGCCGGGCCACTGACCGCGACGACGACACCGCCGACGGCCGGCCCGAGCACCTTGACGGCGTTGCCGGGCAGCCGCAGTACGGCGTTGGCCTGCTGCAACTGCTCCGCGGGCACGATCTGCGCCACGGCCCCCTGGTTGGCGGGCACGGTGAAGGCGACGGCCGTCCCCGAGACGAAGCCGCAGACGGCGACCGAGGTCGTGGTCGCCTGCCCCACGGCGACGATCACGGCGAGCGAGCCCTGGGCGGCGGCCGCGAGCAGATTGCCGAGGAAGAGCATGCGACTGCGGGACATGCGGTCCGCGAGCACGCCGCCCATGACGAGGAAGACGATGGTCGGAACGGTGTTTGTGGCGAGCACCACACCCAGGTCCCCGGCTCCGCCGCCCTCGCCGATCACGGCGTAGGCGAGCGCGAGGGGCGCCATCGCGGACCCGGTGGCCGAGATCAGACTGGCGGTCACGAACCGCCGGAAGGCCACGATCCGCAGCAGTGCCGTGCGCCCGGTCGGTAACGGTGCGGCCGTCTTCTCCACGCTCCCCCTCAGGACTGGGCTCCCGGCCTCATGGGCGCAACAAAAATCCCGCCCGATCAACCGATCGGACGGGATCTCGCCAACTCCCGGGTTTCCCTGGGGAGTCGTTGCTGTGGACCTGAGGGGATTTGAACCCCTGGCCCCCTCGATGCGAACGAGGTGCGCTACCGGACTGCGCCACAGGCCCTTGCAACGAGTGAAACTTTAGCACCCCGATCGCGCTGCTTGGAAATCCGTTCCCGGTCGGCCGCCTGCTCACCGCGGGGGCGGGTCACTCGTTCGCCGCGCGCGGCCGGTCGCCGTCCTCGTACTGGTCGAACAGTGGCGTACGGCCCCGTTCGCGTGCCCGGCGGGCGGAGGCACCCGTGGGGTTCCCGCCGCGCGAGCGGGTGCGGGCGCGTGGGAGGGCGTCGCCGCGGCCGTCCTTCTCGCCCTTTTCGTCACCGCGTGCCGGCTGCGCCTCGTGCGCGGCCTCGTCGGTGTCCTCGACGCCCGTCTCGCGGTCCCGGGCGACGGGGCTCGACCGTGCCGAGCTCCAGGCGTCCGGCGCGCCGAGGTCCACGTCGGAGGAGGCGCGGGGCGCGACGGGTGCCGTCACGTACGTCGGCAGCGGCACCGGGACCGGGTCCCAGCTGTCCCCGTGGCCGGGCCGGCGCTGCCGCTCGCGCTGCTGGTCGACCCACTCGGCGTGATCGGTCTGCTCGACGAGGGCGCGCCGGTCCGCGGCGAGCGCGGACATCCCGGTCTCGGTGCCTGGTTCGGGCCCCTCGTCGGGCTCGTCGGCGCCGGCGCCGGCCCCGGCGTCGGCGCTCCCGCGGCGTCGGGACTGGCGTGCGTGCTCACGCAGCCGCTGCGCGGCGGCCTCGGCCTGGCGCCGGTCCATCTGGTAGGCGAAGCGGCGGCGCTCCTGCGACCGCAGATACGCGATGTAGCCGCTGAGCAGCAGGGCGGGGATGCCGGGCGCCCACAGGAACGCGAGTCCGCCGACCGCGGCGACGATCGCGCCGAGAGTGAAGGCGAGGAAGAGCACGACGGTGGTGCGCCTGCGGCGGGCGAGCGCCTTCGTGCGCCGGGCCCGCGCCGCGGCCGCCGCCGCTGCCGCTTCCCCCGAGGGGGGACGCCGGGCCGCCGGCACTCGCTTGCGTGCCCCCTCCGGGGAGGCCGCCGCGGGTCCGCCGGCCCGTTCGGGCGACGGCTTGGCCGCCGGGCCCGTGCGCTCGGACGCCGGCTTGGCCGGCGCCTTGGCCGCCGGTTCCCGGGCGGGTTCTCGCGTCGGATCCGGGCGTGCGGACGCCTGCGCCTGAGCCGTCGCCTGGGTCTGCGGACGGGTCGGAGGTACGGCGAAGGCCCGGACGTCCACCGACTCGGTGACGTCGCCCGGGTCGTCGGCGCTGGGCTCCCCCTCGGCGGTGGAGCGCGCGCGCAGGTCCTTGGCGTACCGGCGCTCCATCCCCGCCCGTCCGGACAGCAACCGGATGGCCGTGCTGAAGCGTTCCGTCGGACGGGCCTCGTTCAGCTCGTCCTGCCTACGGAGCCACATCGGCACCAAGTAGGCGGCCCAGGCCCCGACAATGACTGCGTAGATGAGGCCGCTGCTGCTCACGTCTCACACGGTAGAGGGGTTTGCGTGAGGCCATCCGCCAATTGAGCCGGTGTGTCGCACGATCTGGCTGATATTTCGAACTTTTTTTGTGACCGATGCGATCAGCAGCCCGCTAGGCGCGCGAATTTAATGCCCTGAGCCGGTCATCCGGCGATCAATTTCGAACATACATTCAATTACCGGGCTATGCGGGATTCCTCTTCTGGGAGCGTGTCCGCTGCCAGCGGCCCAGCAGCCCTTCCGGGACCTCTTCCGCGGTGAGCGCGAACACGAGATGGTCGCGCCAGGCTCCGTCGATGTGGAGATATCGCGGACGCAGCCCCTCCTCGCGGAATCCGAGTTTCTCCACGACCCGGCGGCTCGGCCCGTTCTCCGGGCGAATGCAGACCTCGATGCGGTGCAGACCAACGGTCCGGAAACAGTGGTCCACGACCAGCGCCACCGCCGTCGGCATCACGCCGCGGCCCGCCACCGACTCGTCCACCCAGTAGCCGACATGGCCGGAACACATCGAGCCCCAGGTGATCCCGGCCACGGTCAACTGCCCCACCAGCCGCCCCTGGTACTCGATGACGAACGGCAGCATCCGGCCCGCGCCCGCCTCGGAGCGCAGGTGGCGGACCATCTGACGGTAGGTCGGCCGGTGCGCGATCGGCCCGCTGGGCGTGGGCGGCGGAATCGTCGCCTCCCACGGGCGCAGCCAGTCCCGGTTGCGTCGGTTGACCTCGCGCCAGGCCCGCTGGTCGCGCATCTTTATCGGCCGGAGGACGATGTCGCCGTCCCCCAGCACGACGGGCCAGGATGGGCTGTTCAGCTCGCACCCCCGCTGCTCGGTCTGGGGTGGTCGCCGCCGCGGATCTGGTCGACGGCGTGGATCAGGAGGGGCTGAAGGACGGCCAGTCCGTCCTTCACCCCGCCGCTGGAGCCCGGCAGGTTCACGATCAGGGTGCGCCCCGCCACGCCGGCCAGGCCCCGGGAAAGTGCCGCGGCCGGCACCTTCTCCCGGCCGAACGCCCGGATGGCCTCCGCGATGCCCGGCACCTCGTGGTCGATCACCTCACGGGTCGCCTCGGGGGTGCGGTCGGTGGGCGAGATTCCGGTGCCGCCGGTGGTGACGATGACGTCGTACCCGGCGTCGACACCGGCGCGCAGGGCGGCGCCGACCGGGTCGCCGTCGGGGACGACCTGCGGTCCGTCGACCGCGAAGCCGAAGCCCTTGAGGCCCTCGGCGATCAGCGGGCCGCCCTTGTCCTCGTAGATCCCGGCGGCGGCCCGGTTGGAGGCGGTGACCACCAGGGCGCTGTACGGCGCGAGCAGTGCGCCGCCGATTGCCGCGTCCAGTGTCATGCCCGGCTCCAGTCGCCCGACTTGCCGCCCGTCTTCTCCTCCACCCGTACGTCCGTGATGACCGCTCCCTTGTCGACCGCCTTCACCATGTCGATCACGGTCAGCGCCGCGACGGAGACGGCGGTGAGCGCCTCCATCTCGACGCCCGTGCGGTCCGTGGTCTTCACGGTGGCCAGGATCTCCACGGCGTCGTCCGCGACCGACAGGTCCAGTTTCACACCGGAGAGCGCGAGCGGGTGGCACAGCGGGATGAGGTCCGGGGTGCGTTTGGCGCCCATGATGCCCGCGATGCGCGCGGTGGCGAGGGCGTCGCCCTTGGGGACCCCCTCGCCGCGCAGCAGCTCGATCACGCGGGGTGAGACGAGGACGCGTCCGCTGGCGCGGGCGGTGCGCGCGGTCACGTCCTTCTCGGAGACGTCGACCATGCGGGCGGCGCCCGCGTCGTCGATGTGCGTGAGGCGGTCCTGCATGGGTCGGTCCTGCGTGTTCATGCTCGTGCGACGCTCCCGGTCCGGGCCCGTCGCGGTGCGGCGCACGGGCCTGCTGTGCGCGACACGGTACCGCCAAGCAGGGCCGCTCAGCCGAGCAGGACCACCTCGACCTCGGTGCCGGGCTCGACGCTCTCGGTGTCCTCGGGGACCACGATCAGCGCGTCCGCGTGCGCGAGGGCCGCGATCAGATGGGAGCCGGCACCGCCGACCGGGCGCACCACCCCGTCGGCGTAGCTCCCGCGCAGGAACTGTCTGCGCCCCTTCGGCGAGGTCAGCGCCTCGCCGGCGGCGAGCTTCGCGGTCGTGCGGGGCCGGTGCACGTCCTGAAGACCCATCAGGGCGCGGATCGCCGGGCGCACGAAGATCTCGAAGGAGACGTACGACGACACCGGGTTGCCCGGCAGAGCGAGCAGCGGGGTGTGGTCGGGGCCGATGGAGCCGAAGCCCTGGGGCTTGCCGGGCTGCATGGCCAGCTTGCGGAACTCGATGCCGCTGCCTGCCTCGTCCTCGTCGCCGACGTGCGACAGCGCCTCCTTGACCACGTCGTACGCCCCGACGCTGACGCCGCCCGTGGTGACCATGAGGTCGGCGCGCACGAGCTGGTCCTCGACGGTGGACCGGAGCGTCTCGGCGTCGTCGGCGACGGCGCCCACGCGGTAGGCGATCGCGCCGGCGTCGCGGGCTGCCGCGGTCAGGGAGAAGCTGTTGGAGTCGTAGATCTGGCCCTCGGCCAGCTGCTCGTCGGGCTGGACGAGTTCGCTGCCGGTGGACATGACGACCACCCTCGGGCGCGGGCGCACTCGTACCGTGCCGCGGCCGATGGCGGCGAGCAGGGCGATCTGCGACGGCCCGAGTACGGTGCCCGCCGCGAGCGCCTTGTCGCCGGCCTTGACGTCGCTGCCCTTGGCGCGCACGTGCGCGCGTGCCTTCGCCGGCCTGTAGACGTGCACCTGGCCGCTCGCGCCCTCGGGGGCGGCGCTCCTGGCACGCATCCCGGTGACCGGGCCCTCGCCGAGCCCTCCGTCGGTCCACTCCACCGGGACGACCGCCTCGGCGCCGGGCGGCAGCGGGGCGCCGGTCATGATGCGGGCGGCCTGGCCGGGGCCCACCTGGGGCGCATCGGCCTGGCCCGCCGCGACGTCGCCGACGACTTCGAGCACCGCCGGGTACTCCTCGCCGGCGCCCTCGACATCCGCGACCCGCACCGCGTACCCGTCCATGGAGCTGTTGTCGAACGGCGGCAGGGAGACCTGCACCGTGACGTCGTCGACCAGCACGCAGCCCTGGGCGTCGAGCAGTTGCAGCTCGATGGGTTCGAGGGGGCGGACGGTCGTGAGGATGTCCTCCAGGTGCTCGTCCACCGACCAGAGGTGGTCCTGACCGGCGGGGCGGGGCTCGGCGGCGGTGCTCAACTCGCTACATCTCCTCGGCTACGTAACTGCGAAGCCAGGTCCGGAAGTCCGGGCCCAGGTCTTCACGTTCGCACGCGAGTCTGACAATGGCACGCAGGTAGTCGCCTCGGTCGCCGGTGTCATACCTGCGGCCCTTGAAGACGACGCCGTGCACGGGGCCGCCGACCTTCTCGTCCTGGGACAGCTGCTGGAGCGCGTCGGTGAGCTGGATCTCGCCGCCGCGGCCCGGCTCGGTCTTGCGCAGTATCTCGAAGATGTGCGGGTCGAGGACGTAGCGGCCGATGATGGCGTAGTTGGACGGGGCGTCCGCGGCGGCCGGCTTCTCGACGAGGTCGTGCACCTTGACCACGTCACCGTCCTCGGTGGGGTCCACGGCCGCACAGCCGTAGAGGTGGATCTGCTCGGGCGCGACCTCCATGAGCGCGATGACGCTGCCGCCGTGCTGCTCCTGCACCTCGACCATCCGCTTCAGCAGCGGGTCGCGCGGGTCGATGAGGTCGTCGCCGAGGAGGACGGCGAAGGGCTCGTGGCCGACGTGCGGGGCGGCGCACAGGACGGCGTGACCGAGACCCCTGGGGTCGCCCTGGCGCACGTAGTGCATGGTGGCGAGGTCGCTGGACTCCTGCACCTTCGCGAGCCGGTCGGCGTCGCCCTTCTTCTGAAGGGCGGACTCCAGCTCGTAGTTGCGGTCGAAGTGGTCCTCCAGGGGGCGCTTGTTGCGGCCCGTGATCATGAGGACGTCGTCGAGGCCCGCGGAGACGGCCTCTTCGACCACGTACTGGATCGCCGGCTTGTCGACGACCGGCAGCATCTCCTTGGGAGTGGCTTTGGTGGCCGGCAGGAAGCGGGTGCCCAGACCCGCTGCGGGGATGACAGCCTTGCTGATCCGAGGGTGAGACTGAGTCATGCCCGCAACCTTATCCGGTGCCTTTGTAGGGAATCTGAGGCTCCGGTTATTTGGCTCTCATATGAGCACATTGGGAAGGTACGGGAGAACCAATGAGTCACACCGGACGTCCGGCCGAGCCTGACAAGCGAACGTTGCGGCGAGAGTTCCTCACGGTGAGAAGCAGGTTGACGGCGGATGACGTGCGGTCATCGGCGACGGCACTGGCCGGTCGCGCACTGGAGCTGCCCGAACTGGCGCACGCGGGCACGGTGGCGGCATACGTCTCGGTCGGGAGCGAACCCGGCACTCTCGCGCTGCTGGACGCGCTGCGCGCGCGGGGCGTGCGGGTGCTCCTCCCCGCGCTCCTGCCCGACAACGACCTCGACTGGGGCGCGTACGCCGGGCAGGACTCCCTGGAGCGCGTCCAACACGGCGGAAAGATGGCCCTCTTCGAGCCCGGCGGCGAGCGTCTCGGCCCGGACGCCGTGACCGGCGCGGACGTCGTGCTGCTGCCCGGCCTCGCGGTCGACGCGCGCGGGATGCGCCTGGGCCGCGGCGGAGGCTCCTACGACCGTGTCCTCGCCCGGCTGGAACGCGCGGGAGCCCGGCCCCCGCTCGTGGTGCTGCTGTACGACACGGAGGTCGTCGAGCGCGTCCCCGAGGAGCCGCACGACCGGCCGGTGCACGCGGTGGTGACGCCCTCGGGGGTACGGCGGTTCGGCTGACGCGCCGGGTCCGGAGAACGCGGGAGGCCGCCACGCGTGCGTGGCGGCCTCCCGAATCGGCTGAGCCGGGTCAGGGCTTGAGGACGAGCGTGGCGTCCGTGGCGTCCTCGACCGCCTTGTCCGAGAAGGACCAGTCGAGCAGTTCGCCGTCGGCCCACTTGTCCGTCTGGTCGGTGTAGTGCGCGTTGTAGGCGTGCCCGGAGGCGCCGGTGAGGTTGATCCACTTCGACTTGTCGAGGTCGCCGAGGTTGACCACCATCCGCATCGACGGCACCCAGACGACACCGTAGCCGCCTGCCGCGTTCCAGCCGCTGGCGTTGACGGTGGCCTCGCCGCCGCTGAGCTTCCAGGGGCCGCGGTTGAGTGCGTACTGGAGGAACCCGGGGCCCTCGGTGCCGAGGGTCTGGTTCTTCAGGAACAGGCGGTGCAGTCGGCCCCAGTTCCAGGTGTCGATGTCCTTGCCGAGCTTGGCGGTCAGCTCCCAGCGGGCGTCGATCATCGCGCGCTTGAACAGGTCGTCGCGGTTGTCGGCCGCGGGGCGGGCGCGTGAGGCGGGCGTCGTCCACCAGTCGCTGTCCTCGTCGTTCATCAGGCTGCGCACGACCTCGAACCAGCGGTCGCCGCCGTCCGGCTGCGCCTGGTCGGGCTCGCGCTCACCGCACTCGCGCACCTTCTCCGTCTCGTCGGCGGGGCCGGTGGTGTTCACCGGGTCCACCCACAGGCACTGGCCCTCGACCCGCAGTTCCTTGGGCAGCTTGTTGCCGAAGGCGAGCTTGAGGATGTTGCGCCAGACCGAGTTGAAGTAGGCGGCCGCCGCCGAGTCGGCGTCCTGGGTGTAGTCCCAGCCCTCCAGGAGGTCCTGGGCCTCACGGATGGCCGCGGCGTTGCGGACGTCCTTGTCGGCGATGTCGATCTTCAGCAGCTTGGGCACGAGCAGCTTGGCGATCTCGCTGCTGTTGTCGAGCTGCATCTGGCGCATGTCGTCGGTGGAGATCTTGCCGCCGTCGTCGATCTTCGACTGGATCAGGTCGTTGATGCGCTGGCTGCGGGCGCCGTAGCCCCAGTCCGTGGTGAGCGTGTACGGGTACTCGGCCTTGTCGATCACGGCCTGGTTGGCGGTGACGATGTAGCCGCGGGCCGGGTCGTACTCGTAGGGCAGCTCGTCGTCGTCGATGTAGCCCGTCCAGCGCGACTTCGCGTCCCAGCCCGGCGCCGGGACGGAGCCGTCGTAGCCCTGCGGCCGGGTGGGGATCTTGCCGGGCAGCGTGTAGCCGATGTGGTTCTCGGTGTCGGCGTAGATCAGGTTCTGCGAGGGCACGTCGAACAGGGCCGCCGCGGCGCGGAAGTCGGTCCAGTTCTTCGCCTTGTCCATGGCGAAGACGGCGTCCATGGTGGTGCCCGGGTCAAGCGCGGTCCAGCGCAGCGCGATGCCGTAGCCGTCGCCGCGGTCGGGGGCGGCGGTGTCGACGGTGGCCTTGCGGCCGACCTTCACCAGCTCGTCGCTGCGGTCGGAGAGCAGGGGCATTCCGTCCTTGGTCTGACGGACGACGATCTTCTTCGGTGAGCCGCCGGCGACCTCGATGGTCTCCTGGCGGGTGGTGAAGGGCACCGTCTTGCCGTCGTACAGGTAGCCGTCGCCGGAGAGCTTCTCCAGGTAGAGGTCGGTGACGTCGACGCCGGAGTTGGTCATGCCCCAGGAGATGTTCTGGTTGTGGCCGATGACGACGCCGGGCATGCCCGCGAAGGTGTAGCCGCTGACGTCGTACTGGCACTTGCTGGAGACCGTGCGGCAGTGCAGGCCCATCTGGTACCAGACGGACGGCAGCGAGGCCGACAGGTGCGGGTCGTTGGCCAGCAGTGGCTTGCCGGCGATCGTGTACTTGCCGCCGACCACCCAGGAGTTGGAGCCGATGCCGTTGCCGTTCACGCCGACGGCGGTGGGGAGGTCGTCCAGGACTTCCTGGAGACCCGCCAGCTGGTTCTGAAGGCCCGAGGTGGCGGAGGAGGTTCCGGTGCCCGCGGTGCCGCCCGCGGACGAGCCCGTGCCCGACGCGGAGCCCGTCGAGCCGAAGGTCTTGGTGACCTCGTCGTACTGGCCCGCCTGGACGATCGTCTTGTTGCGGCTGTACGGGTACTGCGGGTACAGGTCCGCGATCTCCTTGGGACCGAGGCGGCTGGTCATCAGCGCGCGGTCGATCTCGTCCTGCATGTTGCCGCGCAGATCCCAGGCCATCGCCTTCAGCCAGGCGACCGAGTCGACCGGGGTCCACTTCCCGGGCTTGTAGTCGTTGGTGAAACCGAGGGCCGCGTACTCCAGCGAGATGTCCTTGTTGTCCTTGCCGTCCAGATAGGCGTTGACGCCCGCGGCGTAGGCCTGGAGGTACTTCTTGGTGGACGCCGACAGCGTCTTGTCGTACTCCTGCTTCGCGATCCGGTCCCAGCCCAGGGTGCGCAGGAACTCGTCGTTGTCGACCTGGCTCTTGCCGAACATCTCCGACAGCCGCCCGGACGTCATGTGCCGGCGCACGTCCATCTCCCAGAACCGGTCCTGGGCCTGGACGAAGCCCTGCGCCATGAACAGGTCCTCGTCGGAGGACGCGTATATCTGCGGGATGCCGTAGTCGTCGCGCTTGACGTCGACGGGCCCGGACAGGCCCTTGAGCGTGATCGATCCCTTGGTCTGCGGGAACGACGCGCGGACGGTGCTGATGGACCAGTACGCCCCGCCGGCCACGCCCGCTACGACGGCCAGCACCAGCACGAGGACGAGCAGGCGGGCTCTGCGCCCCTTCTTCCTGCCGGACTTGCCGGGCTGTCGACCCGTGGAGGCGGTGGTGTTGGGGGGCATCGCTGTCCTTGCTGTCCTAACGCGAGCGGCAGGCGGTCCTGGAGTGCTGGAGCAACCATAGGCGCAGGGCCAAGTCCAACTTGACGCGGAGTAGGGAACCAGCACGGACGGACGTTCGATCATGCCCCGAGGACCGTCAAGAAATCGTCAAGAGTTAGGTAAGGTAACGAAGTAGTTGGGTGCGGAGAACCGCCACTTCGTGTCCTATGTACATGAGCCCCGCGCGCGTGCGCGTAGGCCAGGGAAAGGGAACGGCCGCTGACTGTCCACGACCTCAACCAGCTCCTGCTCGTCTGCTCGCTCGTCCTGCTCGTCGCCGTCGCAGCGGTTCGGATCTCCTCGCGCAGCGGGCTCCCCAGCCTGCTCGTGTACCTGGGCATCGGTGTGCTCATGGGCCAGGACGGCATCGGCGGCATCCGCTTCGACGACGCCGAGCTCACCCAGGTCATCGGATACGCGGCGCTGGTCGTGATCCTGGCCGAGGGCGGTCTGGGCACGAAGTGGAAGGAGATCAGGCCGGCCCTGCCGGCCGCCTCCGCGCTGGCGCTGGTCGGGGTCACGGTGAGCGTCGGGGTCACCGCGACGGCCGCGCACTACCTGGTCGGACTGGAGTGGCGCCAGGCGCTCATCATCGGGGCGGTCGTCTCCTCCACGGACGCCGCCGCGGTGTTCTCCGTACTGCGCAAGATCCCGCTGCCCGCGCGCGTGACCGGCACGTTGGAGGCGGAGTCCGGCTTCAACGACGCCCCCGTGGTCATCCTGGTGGTCGCCTTCTCCGAGCACGGACCGATCGAGCACTGGTATGCGCTGGCGGGCGAGATAGCGATGGAACTCGCCATCGGCGCCGCCATCGGCCTCGCGGTGGGCTGGCTGGGTGCCTGGGGCCTCAGGCATGTGGCGCTGCCCGCCTCCGGCCTGTACCCGATCGCCGTCATGGCCATCGCCGTCACCGCCTACGCGGCCGGCGCCATGGCGCACGGCAGCGGCTTCCTGGCCGTCTATCTCGCCGCGATGGTGCTAGGCAACGCGAAGCTGCCGCACTGGCCCGCCACCCGCGGGTTCGCCGACGGGGTCGGCTGGATCGCCCAGATCGGCATGTTCGTGCTGCTCGGCCTGCTGGTCACCCCGCACGAGCTGGGCGACGACATCCTGCCGGCACTCGTCATGGGGCTGGTGTTGACCATGGTGGCGCGCCCGCTGAGCGTCATCACCTGCCTGGTGCCGTTCCGTGTGCCCTGGCGGGAGCAGGCCCTGATGTCCTGGGCCGGGCTGCGCGGCGCCGTGCCCATCATCCTGGCCACGATCCCGATGGTGAGCGGGGTGCAGGGCAGCCGGACCATCTTCAACATCGTCTTCATCCTGGTCGTCGTCTACACCCTGATCCAGGGGCCGACGCTGCCCTGGCTCGCCCGCAAGCTGAACCTCGGCCAGGGCCCCACGCCCGCCGACCTGGGCATCGAGTCGGCGCCGCTGGAGCGGCTGCGCGGGCATCTGCTGTCCTTCGCGATCCCCGAGGGCTCCAAGATGCACGGCGTCGAGATCAACGAGCTGCGGCTGCCTCCGGGCGCCGCCGTCACCCTGGTCGTCCGCGACGGAAAATCGTTCGTTCCGATGCCCACGACGGTGCTGCGGCGCGGGGACGAACTGCTCGTCGTCGCCACGGACCCGGTGCGCGACGCCGCCGAGCACCGGTTGCGCGCCGTGGGCGCCGGGGGCAAGCTGGCCGGCTGGCTGGGGACGGACGGGGCGGACTGATCGCAGGCGGCTCGGGGCGCAGGGCGGCCTGTTCACAGGCGAGAGGGTGCGCAGTGCTCATTTTCACAAGGTCAATGGCGCCTGCTCCCTGTACTATGCAGGCGTAACCCCAGATCGAACCAACTCTGCCTGACGCAGAGCTGGCGCGACCGTATGGCGGCCGGGACGTCCTTCCTCGAAGTGGGCTCCGGTATCTACCGCAGTTCCGCGCAAGAGGACAGCTCTCGGCGCCGCCCCCCACCCACAGGGGCCGTGCTACCAGGTGGCAGAAAGGCACGGGCCGTGGCGTCCACGGTCACCCACGAGGCGTCGAAGGACTCGTCGGCCGCCTCCCGCCCCGGATACGGACAGCTGCTGCGCACCCGCGGCGCCTGGACGTTCCTGGTCCCCGGCTTCGCGGCACGCCAGCCGTTCGCGATGCTGACCATCTCCATCGTGCTGCTGGTCCAGCACACCACCGGTTCCTACGGTGCGGCGGGCGCCGCCGCGGCCGTCACCGGCGTCTCCATGGCAGTGTTCGCGCCCTACAGCGGCCGCCTCGCCGACCGCTACGGACAGCGTGCCGTCCTGGTCCCGGGCGTCCTCGTGCACACCGTGTCCGGTCTGGCCCTGACCGCGCTGGCACTGGCCCACGCGCCCCTGTGGGCACTGTTCGTGGCCGCCGTGCCGACCGGCGCCTCCGTGCCGCAGGTCGGCCCCATGGTGCGGGCCCGCTGGGGCGTGAAGCTCCAGGGCTCGCCCCTGATGACGACGGCCGCGGCCTTCGAGTCGGTCACCGACGAGCTGACCTTCGTCGTCGGCCCGCTGCTGGCCACCGCCCTGTGCACCGCCGTCGACCCGGCCGCGGGCCTGGTGACCGAGGCCGCGCTGACGCTGCTCGGCGGTCTGCTGTTCGCCGCGCAGAAGAGCACCCAGCCCTCCGTCACGGCCGCCGGGCACGCACGCGTGGAGCACGCCTCCGCGCTGCGCGTCCCCGGGGTGCGCGTGCTGATCGTGACCTTCCTCGGCATCGGTTCCGTCTTCGGCGGCATGCAGGTCTCGCTTGCCGCCTTCACCGAGTCGATCGGCGAACCCGGGCTCAACGGCGTCCTCTACGGCGCTTTCGCCGCGGGCAACATGCTCTCCGGCATCGCCTGCGGCGCGATCGCCTGGAAGGTGGCCCCGCAGCGTCGCCTCGTCATCGGCTACGCCGCCCTGGCGCTGGCCGCGTCCGGTCTGTGGGCCGCGCACTCCGTGCTCGTCCTGGCGGGCCTCGGCCTGCTCGTCGGCATGTGCATCGCACCCGCGCTGATCACCGGCTACACCCTGGTCGAGAGCCTGGTTCCGGCCGGTGCCCGCACCGAGGCGTTCACCTGGCTCACCGGCGCGGTGGCGCTCGGCCAGGCCGCCGCCGTGACGGTCGCCGGGCAGCTGGAGGACCGCCTGTGGGGCGGCGCCGGTTTCCTGGTGCCGATGGGCGGCACGCTGCTGGCCCTCACGACTCTGCTGGCACTGCGTTCACGGCTCGTGGCGCGATCCGCCGGCCGTACGGTCGCACGTGGCGTGGGTCACCGCGTGCCGGTGGCAGTGGACTGAGCGGCTGGAATACGTCACTATGGACCGTCGTTAGCACTCATCGAGTGAGAGTGCCAGGAGGAAGACAGTGCCGACCTACCAGTACCAGTGCACCGAGTGCGGCGAGGGCCTCGAGGCGGTGCAGAAGTTCACCGACGACGCCCTGACCGAGTGCCCCAGCTGCCAGGGACGCCTCAAGAAGGTCTTCTCCGCGGTCGGCATCGTCTTCAAGGGCTCCGGCTTCTACCGCAACGACAGCCGCGGTTCCTCGTCGAGCAGCTCGCCGGCTTCCTCGAAGTCGTCGTCCGCCTCGGCCGACTCCTCCTCGACGTCGTCCTCCACCTCGTCGGCCTCGTCCTCCTCGGACTCCAAGCCGTCGAGCGCCGGCAGCTCCTCCAGCAGCTCCAGCAGCTCCGCCGCGTAGGACGCACCGCTTACTTCTTACGGGACCCTGTCGTCGTACGGCGACAGGGTCCTCGGCATATCCGGGTCCGGTTAGGGTGCGGACATGGCGAACAAGGCGAACGTCGAACTCGGCGTGATCGGCGGCTCCGGTTTCTACTCGTTCCTCGACGACGTGACCGAGATACAGGTGGAGACCCCTTACGGGCCGCCCAGCGACTCCCTCTTCCTCGGCGAGATCGCCGGCCGGCGGGTCGCCTTCCTGCCCCGGCACGGGCGCGGCCACCATCTGCCGCCGCACCGGATCAACTACCGGGCCAACCTCTGGGCACTGCGCTCGCTCGGTGTGCGCCAGGTCCTCGGCCCGTGCGCGGTGGGCGGCCTGCGGCCCGAGTACGGACCGGGCACGCTGCTGGTGCCGGACCAGCTGGTCGACCGTACGAAGTCCCGGGTGGGGACGTACTTCGACGGGCTGCCGCTGCCGGACGGCACCGTGCCGAACGTGGTGCACGTGTCGCTGGCCGACCCGTACTGCCCCACCGGGCGCGCGGCCGCGCTGAAGGCGGCGCACGGGCGGGACTGGGAGCCGGTGGACGGCGGCACGCTGGTCGTGGTGGAGGGGCCGCGCTTCTCCACCCGTGCCGAATCGTTGTGGCACCAGGCGCAGGGCTGGTCGGTGGTCGGCATGACCGGCCATCCCGAGGCGGCGCTCGCCCGGGAACTGGAGCTCTGCTACACATCATTGACGCTGGTCACCGACCTGGACGCGGGCGCCGAGACGGGCGAGGGCGTCTCCCACGACGAGGTGCTGCGGGTGTTCGCGGCGAACGTGGACCGGCTGCGGGGGGTTCTCTTCGACGCGGTGGCTGCGCTGCCGGCGAACGAGGACCGGGACTGCCTGTGCACGAAGGCGCTCGGCGGGATGGATCCGGGCTTCGAGTTGCCGTAGGAGTGGGGACGGGCTGGGGCCGGCCGGTCTCGCGGAGCGCGGCCCGGCTGTGACCGGGTGTCCCGGAGCGGTGGAACTTCTCGTTCGGGTGGGCGAGTTTTCCACAGCCGGTCGGTCGTCCACAGGCTCCGGCGGGCTGCGGCGCGATGGCTCATCGTGAACGGGCAAGCCGTTCCGTCGTCGCAGGTGGTGGTCCCCGTGTCCGTTGCTCCGCCGTTCCCTTCCTCCTCCTCTTCCCCGCGCGTTCCCCTGCCGCCGGGCACCGATGCCCCGGCCACCTGTGAGGTACCGCACTTCGCTCCGGTACGGGTGCGGGGCGGGCGGCATCGGCTGCGCCGGCTCGTGCGGCACCGCAGGCGGGCCCTTGCGGCCGGGCTCGCCGTGACCGCGGCGGCGCTCGTCGCGGCGGGACCGCGGGAGGCCGACGGGGCGCGAGGGCATCCGGCGGCGGAGCCGGTGCGGCAGCACCGGGCGGTCGAGCGGGTGTCCGCGCCGGTACGGATCGCCGACGGGGCCACCGTGCGGCTGCTGCGGCCCGGCGACCGCGTCGATGTGATCGCCGCGCAGGAGACCGCGACGGGCGGTGACGCGCGGGTGGTCGCGCGCGGGGCGCGGGTGACGAAGGTGCCGGAGCCGCCGGACGCCGCCGTGGAGAGCGGGGCCCTGGTCGTGCTGTCGGTGCCGCGTGCCACGGCCGCCCGCCTCGCGGGAGCGAGCGCGACGGCCCGCCTGGCGGTGACACTGTGCTGAGTCCGATCAAGGGCGACCCGCTGTCAAGTCGCTCGATGGAGGGGACCGATTGGACAGGACGGCCGAGCGCTGACGTAGGTTGCGGAGCGGTCTGTTCCACAAGCTGTGTGTGCGAGGGGTGGCTCGGAAGTGAGCGAGAACAAGGGACCGAGCGTCTGGGAGGGCTTCAAGGCCTTCCTGATGCGCGGAAACGTCGTCGATCTGGCGGTGGCGGTGGTGATCGGTGCCGCCTTCACCAACATCGTGAACGCGGTGGTGAAGGGCGTCATCAATCCGCTGGTCGGAGCGATCGGCACCAAGAACCTCGATCACTACAGTTCGTGCCTGAGCTCGTCGTGCGAGGGCGAGCAGGGCATCCAGATCCTGTGGGGCTCGGTGCTCGGCGCGACGCTCAGCTTCGTGATCACCGCGGCCGTCGTCTACTTCCTGATGGTCCTGCCCATGGCGAAGTACCTGGCCCGCGTGGAGGCACGCCGCAAGGCGAAGGAGAGCACGCACGAGGTCATCGAGGTGACCGAGCTGGAGGTGCTGAAGGAGATCCGCGACGCGCTGGTCGCCCAGCGCGGCTCGGGGCACAACGAGCAGTAACGGCTCAGATGTGGTGGGGCGGCTTCTCGTCGAGGAACCGCTTCAGGTCGGCCGCGCTGTCGCCACCGCCCGGCCGGTCGCCCCACCCACGGTCCGTGTCGTCCGAGGACTGCTGGTCCAGCGGGTCGTCGAAGACGATCGCGGTCTTCGGCTCGCGCGGCTCGGAGGCGGGGTCGGGGGCGGTGCTCATGCGTCCAGGGTACGGCCCCCGCCGGGACGTCCCTCGCGACGGCGGCTCCCGTGGCAGTGGCCGCGGGGCGGACGGCGACCGGGCAGACCACGGCCGTCCCCCGTACGCGGGTGATCCTCTACGGGAGAAATTCCCCGCTCCATCTGCTGTGCTTGTCCCCATGACGTCCAGTTCCACTCCCGCGCCGGACTCGCCCCGACCCCAGGGACGCCGACGCCCGTTGCGCAGGCTCAGCGCCCGTGGTCGTGGTGAGACCCACCGGGCCGCCACTCCGCTGGAACTCTTCTTCGACCTGTGTTTCGTCGTGGCCATCGCCCAGGCCGGCATGGAGCTGGTCCACGCGGTCGCCGAGAGCCACGCGGGCGAGGGGATCCTCAACTACGCGATGGTCTTCTTCGCCATCTGGTGGGCCTGGATGAACTTCACCTGGTTCGCCTCGGCCTACGACAACGACGACGTCCTGTACCGGGTCGTCACCCTGCTCCAGATCGCCGGTGTGCTCGTCCTGGCGGCCGGGATCTCCCGGGCGTTCGAGGACCACGAGTACCTGGCGGTGCTGATCGGCTATGTGATCATGCGGCTCGCCCTGGTGGGGCAGTGGCTGCGGGTGGCCCGGTCGAGTTCGGGGCCGGAGCGGAAAATGGCTCTGCGGTACGCCTGCGGCGTGCTGCTGTGTCAGATCGGCTGGGTGGGCCTGGTGGTCCTGCCCGAGGACGTCCGGCCCTGGTGGTTCCTGGTGATGGCGATCCTGGAGATGTGCGTGCCGCCGTTCGCGGAGCGGGAGCACCCCACCTCCTGGCACCCGCACCACATCGCCGAGCGGTACGGCCTGTTCACGATCATCGTGCTCGGCGAGACCATCGCGGCGGCCACGGTCGCGGTGAAGACCGGCATCGACGAGAACGACGCCCTGGGCGATCTGCTGCCGATCGCCGCCGGTGGCCTGCTGATCATCTTCGCCGCCTGGTGGATCTACTTCGTGGTGCCGATCCACGGACATCTGCGCTCCAACAAACAGGCGTTCCTGTGGGGTTACGGCCACTACGTGGTCTTCGCCTCGGCGGCCGCGATCGGCGCCGGCCTGGAGGTGGCGGTCGAGCAGACCGTGGGCAAGGCGCACATCTCGACGCTGGCCGCGTCGGCCGCGGTGACCCTGCCGACGGCGCTGTACCTGCTCACGGTCTGGCTGCTGCACTCGCGCCACTTCAAGGTGGGCATCGCCCAGCAACTGGTGCTGCCGACCGCTGCCCTGCTGGTGATCTGCTGCACCTTCCTGGGCGACTGGGCGGTGCTCGCGGCAGGCATCGTCTCGGCGCTCACGGTGGCGACCGGGGAGACACTGTCGGCACGCAGGACGTCCAGGGACCGCGGGACGGCGACGAGAACACCGGTGGCCTGACCGCCGGTACAGCGCCGCGCAGGGCAGGGCTGGACGAGACTGGTCCCATGACAGTTGACGCTCTGACAGATGTCGCCGGGCTGCGGGTGGGGCACGAGACGCGGGCCGGGGGCGGCTGGCTCACCGGCACGACCGTCGTCCTCGCGCCCGAGGGCGGGGCCGTCGCCGCCGTGGACGTGCGCGGTGGCGGGCCCGGCACCAAGGAGACCGACGCCCTCGATCCGCGCAACCTCGTGCAGAAGGTCGAGGCGATCGTGCTGACCGGCGGCAGCGCGTATGGGCTCGACGCGGCGTCCGGGGTGATGGCCTGGCTGGAGGAACAGCGGCGCGGGGTGCGGGTGGGGGTGGATCCTGCGCATGTCGTGCCGGTGGTGCCCGCCGCCTGTGTCTTCGACCTGGGGCGGGGCGGCGACTTCCGGGCCCGGCCGGACGCGGCCACCGGACGGGCGGCGGTCGAGGCGGCCGCGGCGTGTGAACCCGGCGCGCCAGTGCGGGAGGGGTGCGTGGGTGCCGGTACGGGAGCCACGGTCGGGCAGGTCAAGGGCGGGATCGGCACCGCGAGCACCGTCCTCGACTCGGGGATCACGGTGGCCGCGCTGGTCGTGGCCAACGCGGCGGGGTCGGCCGTGGATCCCGAGACCGGGGCGCTGTACGCGGAGTTGTTGCAGGGGCGGATCAGGTATCCGGAGGAGGACGTCCACCGGGCGGCGCGGCTGCGGCTCGCCGAGATCGCAGCGAAGAACGCGCCGCCCCCGCTGAACACGACGCTGGCCGTGGTCGCCACCGACGCGGACCTGTCGAAGGCGCAGGCGCAGAAGCTGGCCGGCACGGCGCACGACGGCATCGCGCGAGCCGTGCGGCCGGTGCATCTGCTCAATGACGGGGACACCGTGTTCGCGATGGCCACCGGGGAGCACCCGCTCGACGCCGGGCATCCGCTCGCGCTGAACGAGGTCCTCGCGGCGGGCGCGGACGCGGTGACCCGGGCGATCGTGCGGGCCCTGCGGGCGGCCGAGTCGGTGGACGGACCGGGTGGACTGTGGCCGTCCTACGCGGAGTTGTACGGGGAGGCGTAGGGATCTGCGGCGGCGGGGGCCGGCCGACGGCCCCTCCCCGCCGCTCCGTGTCGGCAATTGTCGCGGTTCTGTCACGTGACTGCATTCACCGCGAACGCTGGGAACCCGGTCCGGGGGCGGTCACCTCTTCCCCCCTGGAACGGAACGCATCCCGCAGATCGCATGAAGATGGAGCAGATCGTGACAACGCCGGACATAGCAGCGCGGCGCGCACTGGGGGCCTGTGCCGCCCTGATGATCGGCGCCCTGACGCTCACCGCCTGCGGCGGCAGCGCCAACGCCGACAACGACGACAAGGCCGGCAAGGACTCCAAGTCGTCCGCCGCGACGATCGAGATCTCGGCGAAGGACGGCTCGAACGGGGCGTCGATCAACTCGACCGGCGTGAAGGTCAGCGACGGCAAGCTGACCGAGGTGAAGATGACGGTGGCGGAGAGCGGGCAGCCCGTGCCGGGCTCCCTGTCCGCCGACGGCGGCACCTGGAAGCCGAAGGAGCAGCTGGAGCGCGGAACAAAGTACCGCATAGCCGCCACCGCGAAGGACGGCGAGGGACGCAGCACCGCCGCCGGCTCCACCTTCACCACGGTCTCCTCGGCCAACAGCTTCATCGGGACGTACACGCCCGACGACGGCACCACGGTCGGCGTCGGGATGCCGGTGTCGTTCAGCTTCGACAAGGCGATCGGCGACAAGAAGGCCGTCCAGTCGCACATCACCGTCTCCTCCAGCAGCGGGCAGAAGGTGGTCGGGCACTGGTTCGGCGAGCAGCGGCTCGACTTCCGGCCCGAGGAGTACTGGAAGGCCGGCTCCAAGGTCACGATGAAGATCGACCTGGACGGCGTCGAGGGCGCGAACGGCGTCTACGGCGTGCAGAAGAAGACGGTCACCTTCACCATCGGCCGCTCGCAGGTCTCCACGGTCGACGTCGACACGCAGACGATGACGGTCGTGCGGGACGGAAAGACGATCAAGTCGGTGCCGATCTCCGCGGGCAGCTCGGAGTTCACCACGTACAACGGGCAGATGGTGATCACCGAGAAGTTCGAGAAGCTGCGGATGGACAGCAGGACCGTCGGCCTCGCCAACGCGTACGACATCCCGGATGTGCCGCACGCGATGCGGCTGACACAGTCGGGCACCTTCATCCACGGCAACTACTGGTACAACAAGGGCAACCCGCCCTTCGGCCGCCAGGGCACCAGCCATGGCTGCGTCGGTCTGCAGGACGTGCAGGGCGGGCAGGGGGACACGCCGTCGAAGTGGTTCTTCGAGAGCTCGACCGTCGGCGACGTCGTGGTCGTCAAGAACTCTCCCGACAAGACCGTGACGCCGGACAACGGGCTCAACGGCTGGAACATGGCGTGGAGCGAGTGGGTCGCGGGCAGCGCCGTGTGATCTCCGTGTGATCCACCGAAGTGCCGTCCGAGCAGGGATTCTTGACAGTTCGTCGGGCCGCGCGGGAACTTCTCGCGCGGCCCGCGCGTTTTGCCGGACGTACGTTTTCTCGGTTCCCGGACATGATGTCCGACCGAGGGGCTACGGTATGCACCCACAAGGTGACATGCAGCAACGCCGGGAGAAACCTTGAGCGTTCCGTACGAGACGGCAGCGTACGAACCACCCGAGTCGGCGGAGTCTCCGGAGGAGCATCTCGCGCGACTCCTCGGCCGTGCCCTGAATTCCTTCGAGCTGCCCGACGAGGCGATACGACGGCTCGACTGCGCGCTGGCGCACGACAGCTCGCTGCACTCCGCGCACCACAGCGCGGGGCTGCACCGCGAGACGTACCGGCACACCTGGCTGCTCGCCGACGGCTCGGCGCTGACCCTGTGGGAGCTCGTCCACAACACCGCGCGCGGCCGCGATCCGCAGCACGAGGTGTACGCCGACGAGGAGGAACTGCGCGCCGCGACCGCACGGCTGCCGCTGCCGCCGGACGCCCCGGACTTCGAACTGCCGGTGACGGTGCAGCTGTCGCCGATACCCGCGCCCCGGCACGCGTACGTGCCGGACGACTCGGCGGACCACGCGCGTCGGCTGCTGCGCCGGGCGGAGAACGCCGACCGGCCGGGCACGGAGACGGCCGCGCTGCTGACCACGGCGTTCGCGCACCAGATCACGCAGGCGTTCGGGCGCCCGTGCCGTGCGGGCCGCGCCGGACTGTGCTTCTCGCTCTACGAGCACGCCTTCCTGCTGCGCGACGGCGAGGAGGTCTCCCTCTGGGAGGTCGAGCACACGGCGACGCCGGACGGGCGGCACATGTGCGAGGTGTACGTCACCGAGGACGCGGCGCGGGACGCGATGGAGCGGCGGGCGGCGCAGGTGTCGTAGCGCCGAAGCGGCATCGGTGGAGCGCCGGTTGGGGCCGCCGGCCGGTCAGTGACCGTCGCGGGCGTCGCCGAGCCGGCGCACCAGGCCCGCGAAGGCGTCCCGTTCCGCCGGGGTGAGTTCGACGACCTCCAGCGCGGGGGCGGTCTGCCGCTGGTGCGGGAGCCCGGGGAGCATCGGGGCGGCCTGCCAGACGGTCGCCTCGGGGCGGTTGCGGCGCAGGAGGCGGACGAGTCCCATCACCCAGAGCACGGCCGCCAGGGCGAGGACGACGGGGCCCAGCAGTTGGAGGACCGAGACATTTTCCGGCATGCGCCCCAGTAGACACCACGGTCCGGGCCTATCGGCCCGGACCGTGACGTATATCGCAGGTGCCGTGAACAACTCACAGCGCCCGAAAGGGACAGGTGGCCGGCTCCTCCGGCGGCGAGTTACGCCGCCACCGGCTGCTTGGCCTCCGTGGTGGCGGCTGCCGGGGACTTCGCGGCCGGTGCGCCGTCCGGGGCCGTCCGGCGCATGCCCTTCAGCACGATGACCAGGCCCGCCGTGACGGCCGTACCGGCCGCGATGGCCAGCAGGTAGAGGAACGGCTTGCCGATCAGGAAGGTGACCCAGATGCCGCCGTGCGGGGCGCGCAGGGTCGAGCCGAAGGCCATCGTCAGCGCGCCGGTGACCGCGCCGCCCGCCATCGAGGCGGGGATCACGCGCAGCGGGTCGGCCGCCGCGAACGGGATCGCGCCCTCGGAGATGAAGGAGGCGCCCAGCACCCAGGCGGCCTTGCCGTTCTCGCGCTCGGCGGTGGTGAACAGCTTCTTGCGGATGGTGGTGGCCAGGGCCATGCCGAGCGGCGGGACCATGCCGGCGGCCATGACGGCGGCCATGATCTTCATCGCGGAGTCGCTGGGCGCCGCGACCGAGATACCGGCCGTCGCGAAGGTGTAGGCCACCTTGTTGACCGGGCCGCCGAGGTCGAAGCACATCATCAGGCCGAGCAGGACGCCGAGGAGGACGGCGTTGGTGCCGGAGAGGCCGTTCAGCCAGTCGGTCATGGCCTTCTGCGCCTCGGAGATCGGCTTGCCGATCACCACGAACATCAGGAAGCCGACGACCGCCGAGGAGACCAGCGGGATCACCACCACCGGCATGATGCCGCGCAGCACCGGTGGGATGTCGATGCGCTGGATGGCGAGGACCACACCACCGGCGATCAGGCCGGCGACCAGACCGCCGAGGAACCCGGCGCCGATCGTCACGGAGATCGCGCCGCCGACGAAGCCGGGCACGAGACCCGGCCGGTCGGCCATGCCGTAGGCGATGTATCCGGCGAGGACCGGGACGAGGAAGCCGAAGGCCGCCGCGCCGATCTGGAACAGCAGCGCGCCCCAGCTGTCGACCTGACCCCAGTCGAAGTGCTCGGTGACCGACTTGGCCTCGTTGATCTGGTAGCCGCCGATCGCGAAGCCGAGGGCGATCAGCAGACCGCCGGCGGCGACGAACGGGACCATGTAACTCACGCCGGACATCAGCCACTTGCGCAGCTTGGTGCCGTAGCCCTCGCCGGGCTCGCCCGCGCGCTCCACCGGAGTGCCGGGCCGGGCGGCCGCGGTGGCCTCGCCGCGCTCGGCCTTGGCGCGGACCTCGGCGATGAGGGCTGCCGGACGGTTGATGCCCGCCTTCACGCCGACGTCGACGGTGGGCTTGCCGGCGAACCGGTCCTTCTCGCGTACGGCCACGTCGTGGGCGAGGATCACGCCGTCCGCCGCCGCGATGACGGCCGGGTCGAGCCGGGTGAAGCCGGCCGAGCCCTGCGTCTCGACGACGAGTTCGACGCCTGCCTCACGGCCCGCGTTCTCCAGCGACTCGGCCGCCATGTAGGTGTGGGCGATGCCGGTGGGGCAGGAGGTGACGGCGACGATCCGGAAGGGGCGCTCGTCGTCGGCGGGAATCCCGGCCGGGGCGCCCGGCGCCGGGGCGTTCACGCCCTCGGTGTGCGCTCCCGGCACCGGGGCCGTCGTGTCCGTGGCGGCGTCGGCGGAGGCCGCCACCGACGACGCCACGGAGTCTTCGGAAGGCGCGGCCTCGGCCGCCTGGGGCTCCTCGCCCCGGATCAGCGCCGCCGCGGACGCCGGGTCCCCCACCGACCGCAGCGCGTGAGTGAACTCGGTGTTCATCAGCTGCCGGGCCAGCGAGGACAGAATCGTCAGATGGGCGTCGTCGGCGCCCGCCGGAGCGGCGATCAGGAAGATCAGGTCGGCCGGGCCGTCCGTCGCGCCGAAGTCGATGCCGGCGGCGCTGCGCCCGAAGGCCAGCGTCGGCTCGGTGACGTGCTCGCTGCGGCAGTGCGGGATGCCGATGCCGCCGTCGAGCCCGGTGGGCATCTGCGCCTCCCGGGCGGCCACGTCGGCGAGGAAGCCCTCCAGGTCGGTCACCCGGCCCTTGGCCACCATGCGCTCGGCGAGGGCGCGCGCCGCCGCTTCCTTGGTCTCGGCGGACAGGTCGAGATCGACCAGGTCCGGGGTGATCATGTCGCTCATCGCGGGCTCCTTCGCACGCGTATCGCCCGGGGAGTCTCGTGGGCGGAGAAGGGGACGGGGACGCCGTGGGGGGTGGCGTGGGTGGGGTGGGGGGCCGGGGTCGCGGGGAGTAACACCGAGCTTCGCCACCCGTGGGCCGTATCGGCAAAGACCGTGACTGGCGCCGCGTTCGTCATGACACCGGCTCCTGCAGTACGCGGTCCACCGGCACCTCGGCCGTGACCGTCACCGCCGCCAGGTCCAGGTCGGCCGGGGACGGCATCACGCTGCCGGGGAGCTGTACGGCCGCTGCGCCATGGGCGACGGCCGAGGCGAGGGCCTCCGGGCCGCTCCCCCCGGCGATCAGGAACCCGGCGAGGGAGGAGTCGCCCGCGCCGACATTGCTGCGTACGGCGTCCACCCGCGCGCTGCCGAACCAGGCGCCCGCGTCGTCGACGAGCAGCTGTCCGTCCGCACCCAGGCTCGCGAGCACGGCGCGCGCGCCCATCCCGCGCAGTTCCTCGGCGGCCTTCACCGCGTCGCCCACGGTGGCCAGAGGGCGCCCGACGGCCTGCGCGAGCTCCTCGGCGTTCGGCTTCACCACGTCCGGGCGGGCGCGCAGCGCTTCGAGGAGGGCGGGCCCGGAGGTGTCCAGCGCTATCCGCGCGCCGCCCGCGTGCGCCCGGGCGACGACATCGGCGTACCAGGACGGCGCGAGTCCGCGCGGCAGGCTGCCGCAGCAGGCGATCCAGTCCGCGTCGCGCGACTGCTCGCGGACCGTCTCCAGAAGGAGTTCCTGCTCGGCCGCCGACAGCTCGGGGCCGGGTGCGTTGATCTTCGTGAGTACGCCGTCCGACTCCGCGAGCGCGATGTTCGAGCGGGTGGCGCCGGCGACCGGGACCGGCGCGACCTCGATGCCCTGCGCGTCGAGCAGGTCGGCGACGAGCGCGCCGGGCGCGCCGCCGAGGGGCAGCACCGCGACCGTGCGCCGCCCGGCTGCCGCGACCGCCCGCGAGACGTTCACGCCCTTGCCGCCCGGGTCCATGCGCTCGCCGGTGGCGCGGACGACCTCGCCGCGGTCGAGGGAGGGGACCTCGTAGGTGCGGTCCAGGGACGGATTCGGGGTGACGGTGAGGATCATGCGCACTCGTTTCTAGACACACAGCACTTCCGTACCGCCGCGCTCGATGGCGGTGGCGTCTTCGGGGCTCAGCCCGCTGTCGGTGATCAGCAGGTCCACGTCGCTCAGGTCACCGAAGCGGGCGAAGTGCTCCTGGCCGTGCTTGGAGGAGTCGGCGAGCAGCACCACCCGGCGGGCCGCGGCCACGGCCGCGCGCTTCACGGCCGCCTCGGCGAGGTCGGGGGTGGTCAGACCGTGCTCGGCGGAGAAGCCGTTGGCCGCGACGAACAGGACGTCGGCCCGGATCTCGCCGTACGCCCGCAGCGCCCAGGCGTCCACGGCGGCGCGCGTACGGTGCCGCACGCGCCCCCCGATCAGATGGAGCTGGATGCCGGGGTGGTCCGCTAGGCGGGCCGCGATGGGCAGGCTGTGCGTGACGACGGTGAGGGACGCCTCCAGCGGCAGCGCGGCGGCCATGCGGGCCACCGTCGTGCCGGCGTCGAGGATCATCGTGCCCTCGGCGGGCAGCTCGGCGAGGGCCGCCTTGGCGATACGGTCCTTCTCGTCGGCCGCCGTGCCCTCCCGCTCGGCGAGGTCCGGCTCGAAGTCCAGGCGCCCGACGGGGATGGCACCACCGTGCACCCGGCGCACGAGCCCGGCGCGGTCGAGGGCCTTCAGGTCCCGGCGGATGGTCTCCGCCGTCACCTGGAACTCCTCGGCCAGCGACAGGACGTCCACCCGGCCGCCGTCGCGGGCCAGCCGGAGAATCTCCTGCTGCCGCTCCGGTGCGTACATGTCCGTTTGCCTCCGAACTGTGCCCGAACTTGTGGTTTCGCGAGGAGGCTACGCCCGGATTTCCGGAAAGTAAACAGGTTCGGGCCCAATCGGGCATGACTGGGCCTTCAGTACGGGGAACACGGAAACGACAAGGGGCCCGGCACCGAAGTGCCGGGCCCCTCCCCCGCTCTCAGCCCGCGAGCGCGGGCTCCTTGTCCGTCGCCGGCCCCGGGTCGTCGGCCCCCTCGACGTGCTGCGCCGGCCGCTTGGGCAGCGCCGACATCAGCAGGAAGATGACGCCCAGCACCGCGGCGACCCACCACAGCGCGTGCTGGAAGCCGTCCGCGAAGGCCAGGCCGGCCGCTGTGCGCTCCCTGGCCTCCGCCAGCCGGTCGTCGACGACCCCGTAGAAGACCACCGAGACCAGACCGAGGCCGAGCGCGTTGCCCATCTGCTGAACGGTGTTGATGAGGCCCGACGCCGAACCGGAGTGCTCGCGCGGCACCTCGGAGAGGATCGCGTCCGTCAGCGGCGCCACGATCAGACCCATGCCGACGCCCATCACAACCAGCGGCAGGGCCATCTGCCAGGGGGCGATGGACAGGCCGTAACGGTTCGCCTCCCAGATGTAGAGCAGGACGCCGAGCGCCATGACCAGCGCGCCCGCCTGGAGCACCTTGCGGCCGAAACGCGGGACCAGCTGCTGCACGGACAGACCGGCCGCCGTCGAGACCGCGATCGAGAACGGGATGCCGGTCAGACCGGCCTTCAGCGGGCTCCAGCCCAGACCGAACTGCATGTACAGCGTCCAGACCAGGAAGAAGATGCCGAGCGCCACACCGAACACGGTCTGTACGGCGATGCCGGCCGCGAAGCTCTTCACCTTGAACAGCGACAGTTCGACGAGCGGCGAACCATCGCGGGCCGCCTTCCGACGCTCGAAGGCCACCAGCACCGCGAGGACGACGAACGCGCCCGCCATCGACACGTACCCCCACACCGGCCAGCCCAGCTCACGGCCACGGGTCAGGGGGTAGAGCAGCATCAGCAGACCGACGGTGACCAGCGCGACGCCGACGAGGTCCAGCTTCAGCGCCTTCGGCGCCTTGGACTCGGTGATGAAACGGCCGCCCAGGATCAGACCCGCGATGCCGACGGGCAGGTTGATCAGGAAGATCGGGCGCCATTCGAGACCGAACAGGTTCCACTCCGTCAGCAGCGCGCCGAGCAGCGGACCGGTGACCGCGCCGAGTCCGACGACCGCGCCGAACAGCCCGAAGACCTTGCCGCGCTCGTGCGCCGGGAACGTGGCGTGCACGATCGACAGGACCTGCGGGACCATCAGTGCCGCCATCGCGCCCTGGAGGATGCGGGAGGCGACCAGCATCTCGGGGTTGGCGGCGAAGCCGCACAGGGCCGAGGCCAGCGTGAAGCCGCCGATACCGATCAGGAACAGCTTCTTCCGGCCGTGTATGTCACCCAGACGGCCGCCGGTGATCAGACCGGCGGCGAAGGCGAGCGCGTAGCCGGCGGTGATCCACTGGATCTGGCTGAACGACGCGCCGGCCTCCCGCTGGATCGACGGAATGGCGATGTTGACGATCGTGACGTCGACGAGGTCCATGAAGGCCGCGGTCATCACGATCGCCAGGGCGAACCATCGACGGCGGTCGGTGGCCGCGGTGGCCGCGGTGGCCGCGGTGGCCGCGGTGGCCGCGGTGGCTGCGGGGGCCGCGGTGGCCGCGGTGGCCGCGGTGGCTGCGGGGGCCGCGGTGGCCGCGGTGGGCTGGGGGGTGCGCTTGCTGGTGGGCTGCGGCTGGTCGCTGGTCACTCGCGCCGGTTCTGTCTCGGTTGCGGTCATGGCTCAAAGCTATGGCCCCATTAGGTCAGATCATGTCCTAGTTCTACGGCATCCTCGAAATCATGACGACGGACACTCCGGCACGGCTCCTGACACTCCTCTCCCTCCTCCAGACGCCCCGCGAGTGGCCCGGCGGTGAGCTCGCCGACCGGCTCGGGGTGTCCCGGCGCACGGTGCGGCGTGACATCGACCGGCTGCGGGACCTCGGATATCCCGTGCAGGCGACCATGGGGGCCGACGGTGGCTACCGGCTCGTCGCGGGCAAGGCGATGCCGCCGCTCGTGCTGGACGACGAGGAGGCGGTGGCGATCGCGGTCGGGCTGCGGGCCGGGGCCGGGCACGCGGTCGAGGGGGTGGAGGAGGCGTCGGTGCGGGCGCTGGCGAAACTGGAGCAGGTGCTGCCGTCGCGGCTGCGGCACCGGGTGAGCACGCTTCAGGCCGCGACGACGGCGCTGACCAGTGGGGACGGGGCGAGTATCGCGCCCGAGACGCTGACCGTGATGGCGTCGACCGTGGCGGGGCGGGAGCGGTTGCGGTTCGCGTACCGGGCGAAGGACGGGACGGAGTCGCGGCGTCTGACCGAGCCGTATCGGCTGGTGTCGACCGGGCGGCGTTGGTATCTCGTGGCGTACGACCTCGATCGGGGGGACTGGCGGACGTTCCGGGTGGACCGGGTGAGTGAGCCGTTCGCCACCGGGGCGCGGTTCGCTCCGCGGGAGTTGCCTACGGGGAATGCGGCGGAATATCTGCGGCAGTCGGTGTGGCGGCGGCAGGAGGCGTACGAGTTCTCGGTGACGTTCGATGCGCCGGTGGAGTTCGTGGCGGCTCGGGTGCCTGGGTGGGTGGGGGTGCCGGAGGCCGTGGACGGCGGGGAGCGGTGCCGGCTTCGGGGGGCCGTGGGGGACGCGGTGGAGTGGATGGCGGTGCGGCTGGCGATGGTGGGCTGCGAGTTCGTGGTGGACTCGCCGGAGGAACTGGTGCGGTGTGTGCGGGAGTTGGGCGGGCGGTTGAGTCGGGCCGGGGGGTGATGCCTGCGGCGGCCTGTGCGGGGTGGTGGGGGTACGCGTAGCGCCTGCGGGTGTGGGGTGGGTCGGGGCCGTGCCGGGGGGTCTCCGTCCTCGGTCGGGCGGTTGCCCGGCATGAGAAGGGCGCTGTTCGTTGACGCCCGCCGCTGCGGGCGGACACCCCCCGGCACGTCCCCTCACCGCCGTACGCGGCTGCAACGCCCTGCCTCCAGGGGCGCGGGGAACTGCGCGAACGGTTGTGGCGGCGACGGTCACGGCTTGGCGCAGGCCCGCTGCAACGCCTGCCTCCAGGGGCGCGGGGAACTGCGCGAACGGTCGCGACGGCGACGGTCACGGCTTGGCGCAGGCCCGCTGCAACGCCTGCCTTCAAGGGCGCGGGGAACTGCGCGATCAGCCCCCACGGACCCGCAGCCGGACACCTCGGCCCCCTCAGACCGCCGTGATGTCCTCCCACGGAAAGTTCCGCAGGGCGTCCAAGTTGCGCAGAGCCTGCGCCGCCGGGCCCTGGGGGCCGTCCGCGGGGGCGTCACCCGTTGCCCAGGTCTCTACGGCCACGCGGACCGACGCCGCCGCCACCGCCGCGGCGAAATGGTGAGCGGCAACGTTGTCGGTACCGCTTCTTTGCGCCAAAGCCTCGGCCAGTTTCGCCTCCGACTCGTGGCACACCTCGGCCCAGACCTTGCGCAGGGCGGGGTTCGAGATGGCGAGGCGGACCAGGGTGCGGGCCCACTCCCAGGAGGCCGCCGAGACGCCCGCGCCGGGGGTGAGGGTGTGGCGCAGGGCGTGCTCCAGGGCCTGAGGGACGGGCAGCTCGGCGGGGGCGTTGCGGACCGCCTGGGCCCAGCGGTCGGCGCCCACCGCGTAGAGCGGGGACACCGCCTCCTCCTTGGTGGCGAAGTAGCGGTAGAACGTGCGCGGCGCGATGCCGGCGGCCTGGGCGATGTCCTCGGCTCGGGTGGCCCGCAGTCCCCGTCGCACGAAGAGCGCGGCCGCGGCGCGGGCGATCTCCATACGGGTGGCAGCCTTGCGCCGCTCCATCAGGGAGGGCGACGAGGTGGCCGAGGGCTGTGCGGGGGTGGGGCTGGTCACGTTCGGCAGGCTATGCCCATGTGGCACAATCTGCCATCCGGGCGGGCCACCCCGTGGTTCAGGTACGGGGTGACCCGCCCGTCCGGACGTGCGGAAGCAGAAGGAGCCGGGCCCCGGCACCCAGGGGGGATGGGCGCCGAAGCCCGGCTCGGGGAAAGTCCCGGCGCCGGGGGGAGTGCGTCGGGACTTGGTCCGGTGGTGGTGAGGTTCGTCGGTCGGTCTGCGTCCGGGGCCCGAGGCGGTCGCCTCGGGTCCGAACTCCCTTGCCCGCAGGTCTTGTTCCCGGTGGCCCCTGCATTGAAGCGGCGTTACATCGCCATGTTTGCGCGGTCTTTGGCCACCGGGCGTACGCCCCCGCCTGTGCCCGAGAGTCAGGCCGCCGCGTCGAAGCCGGTGCTGCGCGCCAGCTTCTTCAGCTCCAGCAGGGCGTGCTTCTCGATCTGCCGGATCCGTTCGCGGGTCAGGCCGTGCTCCTTGCCGACCTCGGTCAGGGTGCGCTCGCGGCCGTCCTCGATGCCGTAGCGCATCTTGATGATGGACGCCGTGCGCTGGTCGAGGCGGCCGATCAGGTCGTCCAACTCCTCGCTGCGCAGGAGGGTGAGGACCGACTGCTCGGGCGAGACCGCCGAGGTGTCCTCCAGGAGGTCACCGAACTGCGTCTCCCCCTCGTCGTCCACCGACATGTTGAGGGACACCGGGTCACGGGCCCAGTCGAGGACGTCCGCGACGCGCTCCGGCGTCGAGCCGAGCTCGGCGGCGATCTCGGTGTGCTCGGGGTCGCGGCCGTGCTCGCGGTTGAACTCGCGCTGGACGCGCCGGATACGGCCCAACTCCTCGACCAGGTGGACGGGGAGGCGGATGGTGCGGGACTGGTCGGCTATCGAGCGCGTGATGGCCTGACGGATCCACCAGGTCGCGTACGTCGAGAACTTGAAGCCCTTGCGGTAGTCGAACTTCTCCACCGCGCGCACCAGGCCGGCGTTGCCCTCCTGGATCAGGTCGAGCAGGGGCAGGCCGCTGCGCGGGTAGCGCCGGGCCACCGCGACGACCAGGCGGAGGTTGGAACGGATGAAGATGTCCTTGGCGCGCTCTCCGTCGGCGACGAGGGCTTCGAGCTCGTCGCGGGTGGCGTCGGCCTTGGCCTCCTCGTACCCGTCGAGGACCTGCCTGGCGAACACACCCGCCTCGATGATCTGCGACAACTCGACCTCTTTGGCTGCGTCGAGAAGCGGCGTACGCGCGATCTCGTCGAGGTACATGCCGACCAGGTCGCGGTCCGCGATCTCGCCGCCATGGGCGCGAACACTGCTTGCCGCGTCGGCGGTCCCGCCGGTGGCGGACTGACGACGGGCGACGGCACGGGTTGCCATGCGTGCTCCCTTGCGGTGGGGTCCCCCCGCTCGAGCGCACTCGAGAGAAGGGGAGGGCGGGCGGTGGTTCGTTGAACGTTCGGGACTCTTGTCGAGTGCCCGCCGTTCGATGGAAACAACGACTGGAATCAGGACAGAATTCCCAACCCGCCCCCCTATTTTTCTGATCTTGCAGTATCCTGCCGGGCCACAGGGGAGGACCGATGCCGTCGGGGTGTACAGAAGTGCAGGTCAGGCCGGGAGTCGAGAGTGACCTCGATGCCCTCGTCGCCATCTACAACCACTACGTACGCGAGACGCCCATCACCTTCGACACCGCGGTCTTCACGCCGGAAGAGCGCCGCCCTTGGTTGCTCTCCCACCCTGAAGACGGCCCGTACCGCCTGATGGTTGCCACGGAGCCGGACTCCACGGGCGACTCACAGCGGATTCTCGGCTACGCCACATCGAGCCCGCACCGGCCGAAGCCCGCGTACGCGACCTCCGTCGAAGTGACGATCTACCTCGCGCCGGAGGCCGGCCGGCGCGGCGTCGGCACCCTGCTCTACACGTCCCTGTTCGACGCGCTCGCCGGCGAGGACCTGCACCGCGCCTACGCGGGCATCGCCCAGCCGAACGAGGCGTCCGTCCGGCTGCACGAGCGGTTCGGCTTCCGGCACGTCGGCACGTATCGCGAGGTGGGCCGCAAGTTCGGCCGCTACTGGGACGTGGCCTGGTACGAGAAGGACCTCTGAGCCCATCGGCACAGGCGGCTGCGACGGGCTCTCAGCCGAACTGCACCGAGCGCTTCGCCAGCCCCATCCAGAACCCGTCGATCACCGACTTCTGCGCCGCCTGCTCGCCGGCCGCGTCCGCCGCGCCCATCGTCACGAAGAGCGGGGCGAAGTGCTCGGTGCGCGGGTGGGCGTAGCGGCCGGCCGGGGCCTTGTGCAGGAAGTCCAGCAGGGCGTCCCAGTCACGGCTCTCCAGCGCCCCGCGGCCCCAGTCGTCGAACTCCACGGACCAGGCGGGGATGCCGCCCTGGCGCAGTGCGGCCAGGTTGTGGGTGAAGAAGCCGGAGCCGACGATCAGCACACCCTCGTCGCGCAGCGGCGCCAGCTTGCGCCCGATCTCCATCAGCTCGACGGGGTCGAGGGTCGGCATGGAGACCTGGAGGACGGGAATGTCCGCCTCGGGGTACATCTCGACGAGGGGCACGTAGGCACCGTGGTCGAGGCCGCGGTCCGGGATGTCCTGCACCGGGGTGCCGGGGGCACGCAGCAGTCTGCGCACGGACGCGGCGAGTTCGGGTGCGCCGGGGGCCGGATAGGTCACCCGGTAGTAGTGCTCCGGGAATCCCCAGAAGTCGTGGACGAGAGGAACGCGCTCGGTGGCACCGATGGCGAGGGGGGCCTCCTCCCAGTGGGCGGAGACCATGAGGATCGCCTTGGGGCGCGGCAGCCCGGCGGCCCAGGCCGCGAGCTCGCCGGGCCAGACCGGGTCGTCCGCGAGCGGTGGGGCGCCGTGGCTGAGATAGAGGGCGGGCATGCGCTCCTGTGCGGCGGCGGACATGACGACGGCTCCCTCCGGAGACCTGAGGCCTTCAGGTGCTTTAAGTCTAAACATTCCTTACGGGAAAACCGTACGGCCAGGTAGTTAAAATTTCAAGGAGAGCTCTCGTACAGTGGAGTACATGAACACGGCATCGACCCCCGCGCCGCCCCCGTCCGCGCCCGCACCCGCCCCGTCCGCGCCCACGCGGGAGACCCGCTGGCTCACCGACGAGCAGCAGCGGGTCTGGCGCACCTATCTGGACGCGGTCACGCTGCTGGAGGACCACCTGGACCGCCAGCTCCAGCGGGACGCGGGCATGCCGCACATCTACTACGGCCTGCTGGTCAAGCTCGCCGAGTCGCCGCGCCGCCGGCTGCGGATGACCGAGCTGGCGATGTACGCCAAGATCACCCGCTCCCGTCTCTCGCACGCCATCGCCCGGCTGGAGAAGAACGGCTGGGTCAGGCGCGAGGACTGCCCCGACGACAAGCGGGGCCAGTTCGCCGTGCTGACCGACGCCGGCACGACGGTGCTGCAGGAGACCGCGCCGGGCCATGTGGAGGCCGTGCGGCAGGCGATGTTCGACCGCCTCACCGAGGAACAGCAGAAGGCCCTCGGCGAGATCATGCGGATCGTCGCCGAGGGCCTGCAGCCGACGGAAGCGGGTGCGGACCTGCCCTGGCTCCGCTGAACCGCTCATTCAGTGGGGCCTGGGCAGGTCCTGGAGGCCGTACGTACGGAGCGTCCCCATCCCCGTACGTACGCCTGGTCCCAAGGGGGTACGACCGGACGGTCGTCGTCGCGCGACTAGTGCGCGACGACCGGCACCGCCACCTCGTCCTGGGCGCCCTCCTCGGAGGAGGCCACCGTCGAGCCGCCCGGGCGGCCGGCGTTGACGAGGGTCAGCGCGATGCCCGCGGCCACGACCAGGATGCCGACGGCGAACCAGATGGCGCTGGTGTAGCCCTGCACCATGCCCTCCAGCTGGACCAGCTGCTGCTGGGACTTGTTGGAGGCGCCGGCGATGTGGTCGGCGATGTAGGACGTGGTCGCCGAGGCGGCGATCGTGTTCAGCAGGGCCGTACCGATGGCGCCGCCCACCTGCTGCGAGGTGTTGACCATCGCGGAGGCGACACCGGCGTCCTGCGGCTTGACGCCCTGGGTGGCCAGGGACATGGCCGGCATGAACGCGGTACCCATGCCGAGGCCGAGCAGCAGCATCGCGGGCAGCAGGAGCGCGGCGTAGGAGGAGCCGATCTCCAGCTGCGTCAGCAGCAGCATGCCGAGCGCGGCGACCAGGAAGCCGGGGCCCATCAGCAGCCGCGGCGCGACCCGGGTCATCAGACGGGTGCCGATCTGCGTGGAACCCGTGATCATGCCCGCGATCATCGGCAGGAAGGCGAAGCCGGTCTTCACCGGCGAGTAGCCCTTGACGATCTGGAGGTAGTAGGTGAGGAAGAGGAACAGGCCGAACATCGCGATGATCGCGAGGCCGAGCGAGAGGTAGACACCGCCGCGGTTGCGCTCGGTGACCACGCGCAGCGGCAGCAGCGGGGCCTTGACCTTGGACTCGACCAGGACGAACGCCAGCAGCAGCACGCCGGAGGCGACGAACATGCCGATGGTCAGCGAGTCGCTCCAGCCCTCGGACTCGGCACGCGTGAAGCCGTAGACCAGCGAGACCAGACCGAGGGTGGACAGGATCACGCCGGGGATGTCGAGCGCGGAGCGGTTGCGGCCGCCCTCGGGCTCACGGATGACGTACCAGGCACCGGCCGCGGCGACGATGGCGAACGGGATGTTGACGAAGAACGTCCAGCGCCAGTCCAGGTACTCGGTGAGGAATCCGCCGAGGATCAGACCGACCGCACCGCCACCACCGGCGATGGCGCCGTAGATACCGAAGGCCTTCGCGCGCTCCTTGGCGTCCGTGAACATCACGGCGAGCAGGGAGAGCGCGGCCGGGGCGAGCAGCGCGCCGAACGCACCCTGGAGGGCACGGGCGCCGAACATCATGGCCTCGTTGGTGGCGGCGCCGCCCAGCGCGGAGGCCGCGGCGAAGCCGCCCAGACCGACGACGAAGGCGCGCTTGCGGCCCCAGAGGTCGGCGATACGACCGCCGAAGAGCAGCAGACCGCCGAAGGCGAGGGCGTAGGCCGTGACGACCCACTGCCGGTTGCCGTCGGAGATGCCCAGGTCCTGCTGGGCGGAGGGCAGTGCGATGTTCACGATGGTCGCATCCAGGACGACCATCAGCTGGGCTATCGCGATGAACGCGAGCGCTTTCCAGCGGTTGGGGTCGACGGCGGCGCCGAGGGCGCTGCCGGGAGCCTTCGCGGCTGTTTCAGACATGGGGATACCCACTTCGGGACTTCGTGACGGAAAAAGCGAAAGGAAAGGGGACGGCTCGTCGGCTGTGACGGCCGGTGAGATTCAGGTTCGGGTGATTCGAATACGTCGGTCGATTCGAATACGTCGGTTGAATACGTACAGTTGCTTCGAATACGTACGGTGTGGTGACTGCCGTGGCGCTCTGAACTGAGCGGTCGGGTCAGGCCTTGCGCATGTCCTCCATGGTCAGCGCCGTGCCCGGCAGGACCGAACGGGCCGGGGCCCGCAGTCCGTCCAGGAACAGCTGAAGATGACGGTGGACATAGCGGTCGGCCAACTGGCACCCGGTACCGGCCGGGGGCCGGCTGAGCTGGGCCGCGGCGATCATGACGTCGCCGACGTCCACGTCGGAGCGGAGCTGGCCGGCCGCCTTGGCGCGGTCCATGATCTCTCCGACGAGGCGCTCGCACCGCTCGCGCGAGGCCTCCAGGTCCGGGTGGTTCTGGTCGAAGGTGCTCTGGACCATCGGGCACAGCGCGCTGATCCGCTCGTCGGCGGCGGCGTGCACGAAGCGCTCCAGGGCCTCGAAGGCATCCCCGGTCTGCGTGAGCGCGAGCTCGGCCGCCGCCACCGTACGGTTGATGACGGAGCAGACGACCTCGCGGACGAGTGCGTCGCGGTCGGGGAAGTTGCGGTACACCGTGGCGTTGCCGACGCCGGCCCGGCGGGCGATCTCGTCGAGCGGCACGTCGGGGCCGAACTCGACGAACATCT
This sequence comes from Streptomyces sp. bgisy027, assembly GCF_057710365.1. Lineage (NCBI taxonomy): Bacteria > Bacillati > Actinomycetota > Actinomycetes > Kitasatosporales > Streptomycetaceae > Streptomyces > Streptomyces sp. bgisy027. The sequence continues at coordinate 23,911 of NZ_JBYIVZ010000029.1, read as the reverse complement.
CCCGGGCGGCGGTGACGATCCGCTCCCGGTTGCGCAGGGCGTCGGCACGCGGCCGGGGCGCCTTGCGCGCTACGGGGGTCACGGTCTGCACGGCGTACTCCTGATGCTGCTGGGGTGGCGGTCGTTGCCGCCGGGTGACGATCCGGGGACGCCGTCCCCGTTTCGCTCGGACACATGGCTAAACGGGGAGACGATCCCCGGTTATTTCCCGACCGGGAAAAGATTCCATGTGACCTGAGTCACATGCGATCGAGTATGCGTTTCCCGGGAAGAAACCCACGTTCGGTCTCCTCCAGCGCGCGCCCAAGCACCCCTCGACACAGGGTGATCGAGAGGGTGCAGCACGCAGGCCGGCGGGCTGCCATGGACTGAAGGGCCCATGCATGCAGCCGAGCCGTCGGATACGCCCCCGCCGTGTCGCCGCCCTCGCCTCCGTGACCGCCCTGACCTTCGCGGTCAGCACCTCGGCAGGCACCGGGCACCTCACGGCGGGTAACTCGACGGTGGCCGGGGCGGGCCCGATCTCGCCGGAGCACCCCTCCGCCCTGCGCCCCTGCATGATCACCGGCCGGCCCACCATCCAGATGTCCGAAGGAATGCCGACCGCGCGCGGCTACTCCCGCTCCACCGGCACCGTCCGCGCCCTCACCGTCATGGTCGACTTCCCCGACGCGCCCGGTCCGGGCCGCGCGCTCGACCGCTTCGACGAGTTCTTCCCCCAGACCCAGGACTGGTTCCGCACCAGTTCCTACGGCCGCCTCGACTACCGCCCCGAGACCCCGATATCCGGCTGGCTGCGGATGCCCAAGTCCTTCCGGGCCTACGGCATAGAGCGCGGCGCCCCCTTCGATCCCGGGTACCGGCGGCTGGTCCAGGACTTGGTGGTCGCCGCCGATCCGAAGGTGGACTTCCGGGAGTACGACTTCCTGAACGTCCTGGTCACCCCGAACGCCGGCCCGTCGGCCCTGGACACGGTCCTGTCGGTGACCTTCGCGGGCAACACCGAGGCCCCGGTCGCCGACGGCGTCTCGGTGGCCAACGCGTCCTTCGTCTACTCCCGCCAGGACGACGGCTCCGGCACCTACCACCGCACCGGCTACCGGGTCCTCCCCCACGAGAACGGCCATGTCTTCGGCCTGCCCGACCTCTACACCGCCGAGGGCGGGGGCGCGGTCGGTCACTGGGACATCATGAGCGAGGACTGGGGGGCCAACAACGACATGCTGGGCTGGCACAAGTGGAAGCTGGGCTGGCTGGACGGCGCGCAGGTACGGTGCGCCGCGAACCCGGGGACCGCGGAGTACGCCCTGACCCCGCTGGCCCGCGAAGGCGGCCCGAAGCTGATCTTCGTGCCGCTGAGCCGCCGCAGCGGCTACGCCCTGGAACTGCGCACCCGCGAGGGCAACGACGAGTCCGTGTGCCGCCCCGGCGTCCTGATCTACAAGGTCGACGCGGACGTGGACACCGGGATGGGCCCGGTCAAGGTCCAGGACTCCCACGAGGACAGCGGCGGCTGCACCCGCAGCCCGAACGTCCACGCGGAACTGTCGGACGCGACGTTCGGCCCCGGGGAGGAGTTCCGGGACGAGGGGCGGGGGGTGAAGGTGACGGTGCTGGGGGTGGATCTGGCGGGGAGTTATCGGGTGCGGGTCGGGGTGGGGCGGGGGTGATGGGGGGGAGTTGAGGGTTCGGCCGGAGTATCCACGGGGGCTCGGCGCCGGAGTATCCACGGGGGCTCGGCGCGGATATCGGTGCTCGGGTGTGTGCCCGGGTCGCCGCGTGCGTGCGCGGGGCGGATTACGGTTGAGGCTGCCGCGAACGCCGTACGGAGAGCCGATGCCCGCGAAGACGACCCTGGACGACGACCGTGCCGTGCCCGCGGAGGCGGTCACGCCGCTGATCCGGGGTGTGACGGTACTGCGGCGGCTGACCGAGGCCGGCGGGACGCTGAGCGCGAGCGGCCTGGAGCGCGGCACCGGCCTGGCGCGCTCGACGGTGGACCGGATCACGTCCACGCTCGCGCGCATGGGATACGTCCGCCTCGACGGCCGCGACATCATGCTGGCCCCGCGCGTGATGGAACTCGGCAACGCCTACCTGGCGGCCCTGGCCCTGCCCTCCCTCCTCGCCTCGCACGCGGACGCGCTCGCCGACGAGCTCGACGAGTCCGTGTCCCTGGCGGTCGCCGACCGCGACGGCATCCGGTTCATCCACCAGGCGACCCGCCGCCGCGCGATGTCCCTCAGCTTCCGCATCGGCGACCTCCTCCCGGCCGAACGCACCTCGCCGGGCCCGCTGTTCGCGACGGAATGGACGGACGAGCGGTGGCGGGCGTGGCGCGAGCGCAGGGCGGCGGACCCGGACGACCGCGGCTTCCCGGCCGCGCCGTGGCAGTCGCACACGTCCTCCGACGAGGACTTCGAACGCCGGGCGGCGCGGGCGCGCAAGGACGGCTGGGCGCTGGACGACCAGTTGATCGAACCGGGGCTGGTCGCGGTGTCCGTACCGGTACGGGATCCACGGGCGGGCGGCCGTATCGCCTGCGTGGCGAACGTCGTGAGCCACACCAGCCGGCACACCGCCGCCGACCTGCGCGACACGCTCCTGCCCCGCCTGCGGACGGCGGTGGCGGACATGGAGCGGGAGCTGCGCGAGGCGCCGGAGCCGCGCCCCGCGACCGCTCCGGCGGGCCTCGCGACCTGGACCGGCGCCTCCAAACAGGAACTGGGCAGGGAGTTCGTCGAGTCGCTGGCGCGCGGGCTGACCGTACTGACCGCGTTCGGGGAGGGCAGGGCGGAGCTGACCCTCACGGACGTGGCGAACGCGACGGGGCTGGCGCGGGCGACGGCCCGACGCGCGCTGATCACTTACGAACACCTGGGGCTGGTACGCCCGTCGGGCACCCGCGCCTTCTCCCTGACCCCCCGGGTCCTGTCCCTCGGCTACCCGCCTCTGTCCCGCACGTCCCTGGCCCAGATCGCGACCCCGCACCTGGCCGAACTCGCCGACCGGGTCCACGAGTCGGCGTCCCTGGCGGTGCTGACGCCGTCGGCCGAGGAGATCCAGTACATCGCCCGGGCCGCCACCAGCCGCGTGATGAGCGTCAACATCACGATCGGCACGCGACTGCCGGCGTACGCGACGTCGATGGGCCGGGTACTGCTCGCGGATCTCCCGGACGCCGACGGCCAGTTGACCGCGGCCCTGCACGACCTGCGCCCCCTGACGCCGCGCACCATCACCGACCCCGCGACCCTGGAGACGACCCTTTCCCACGTCCGCACTCACGGATACGCCCTGGTCGACGAGGAACTCGAAGCGGGCCTGCGCTCAGTGGCAGTCCCGGTCCGCGACCGCACGGGCCGAGTGGTCGCGGCCCTGAACGTGGCCATGCATGCGGCGCGACGATCGATGGCGGAGTGCGTACGGGAGGTGCTGCCCGAGCTGCTGGAGACGGCAGGGCGGGTGGAGGGGGATCTTCGGGTGGCGGGGCGGTTCGGTGGGGTGGGGGTGGGGTGACGGGGTTGGGCTGACGCCGGGCGGAGGGCGACAGGGCCGAGGGCGACAGGGCGAGGGCGACACGGCGAGAGCGACAGGGCGAGAGCGACACGACGAGAGCGACGGCGACACTGCGAGGGCGTGCAGAGACGTGGCTTCGCACAGGCCCGCGAGGCCGGATGGGACGGTGGCTGCCGAGAAGGCGGATGGGACGGTGAACGCCGTCGGATGCGGAAGCCCTGGTGAGTCACCGCATGCCACCCGCCGCCTCAGCCGTCGTACGGCCTGACGGCGCGGCCCTCGCGCAGGGTGAGCCCCCACCAGGCGAGCTGGTCCAGCAGCACGGAGGCGGCCTTGGCGGTGCCGTCCTGATCATGGGGATGCCCGTCCTCGTCGAACTGCTCCCAGGCCATGTGAAAGCTGACCGTGTCGCGCAGGGTGACGGCGTGCAGCTCGGCGAAGACCTGACGCAGCTGCTCGACGGCGCGCTGACCGCCGGCCATGCCGCCGTAGGAGACGAAGCCGACGGGCTTGGCCCGCCACTCCCGGTAGACGTAGTCGATGGCGAGCTTGAGCGAGGCCGGGTACCCGTGGTTGTACTCGGGCGTGACGACGACGAACCCGTCGAGCCCACCGATGCGCTCGGCGAGGGTCGGAGCGTCACCGGACCCGTCGGACCGCTCCAGGGTGAGCTTGAGCTCGGAGGCGAGGTCGGGCTCGGACAGATCGATGACATGCGTCTCCATGTCCTCCCGCCGCCCGATCTCCGACAGGAACCACCGGGAAACCCGATCGGCGAACCGCCCGGGCCGAACACTGCCTACGAGTACGCCGATCTTGAGCGGGGACGCGGACATGGGTGTACCTCGATTCCGGGATGACGGTCAGGGGTGATCGCGGGGCTCCTGTGATCCGACCCCGCAGAAGCAACGTAAAATCTCAAGTTTGCTTGAGGTCAAGCGGCCCCAGCCGCGACGGGCACGCCACGGCGACCACCCCTCCTCCCCCTCCACCCCCGAAGATCACCAAGCCCCTCACCGATCACCGACAACCAAGGCGAACCCCGAGGAACGAATCCGCTACGCTGTCAGGGCACCTTCCGCCTTCGTAGCTCAGGGGATAGAGCACCGCTCTCCTAAAGCGGGTGTCGCAGGTTCGAATCCTGCCGGGGGCACCAGCGCAAAGGCCCCGGACCGATCATGGTCCGGGGCCTTTGACATCCACTTCTGACATCAACGCGGGCGGTCACCCGCGATCGGGGCGCCTCTTCCTGAGCAGCCGGTCCATGTGGCTCATGGCCTCGCGCTGCGTGTCCTGCACGACGTGCGTGTAGACATCCATCGTGATGCTGATCTGCGAGTGGCCCAGGATCTCCATCACGACACGGGGTGCGACTCCGGCGGCCGTGAGGAGGGTCGCGGTTCCGTGGCGGGCGTCGTGGAGACGGATGACGCGGAGGCCGGCGGATTCGGTGACGCGCGTGAATGAGCGGTAGAGGTTGCGCGGCTCGACGGGACGGCCGGTGCGGGTGGCGAAGACGTAGTCCGAGGCACTGTTCCGGTCACCGTCCCCTCAGGGTGCGCAGGACGGCGAGGCGGGTCCACGTGTGGATGGTGAGGAGTTCCCCTGACTCGAAGATGAGTTGCTTCGCACCCTGTGGGAGTTGGAACAGCTCCCGCACCCGGCAGGCTCGGCCCCCGAGGTCGATGATGTCGCCGCGCTGCACTGTGGTCGAGGTGACTTCGATGTTGACGACCAGGGCGTCGCCTGGAACTCGTCCCTTCACCGGGCCACCGCCTCGGAGTCGGAGCGGTCGCGCTCCGAGTGGCACGGACAGCCGCACGCCTCGTAGATCACCGGCACGTCGGCCGGCGCCGTGGCCGGAGAAGACTCCGCGCACACGAGGTGCGTACCGATGCAGCAGGCAGCGGAGCGGTAGGCGTAAGCAGGGTCGTCCATGGGGCGTGGCGGCATCAGCGGACCCCTACGAGCGTCGACCAGGCATCGCCCGACAGATGGGGAGCGACGACCACAGGCCGCCGCGACGCCCGCACCCGTGCCTCCCAAGCCAGTACATAGGGACGGACCAGGGCAACGTCCTCGCCCTTGAGGGGCCGCTGGTGGTCCGGGACTGCGGGGGCCCAGCCGAGCACGATGGTCGAGGGGTCGGTAGCCGTAGGAGAAGCGACAGAGGGCGGTAAACGGCGGCGGGGCCTGCCCTTCGGGAGGGGCCGCACTCTGGTGACAGCGCATCGCGGAGCGCGTATGGGAGCCGGGCGACCGACTGCCCTCCCGGGCCCAGATCGGCCAGGAGTACGGCGTGGGCGAGAACGTGGTCCGCAGGGCTCAGGAGTTGCTGATCTCTCAGGGGGTACTGGAGGGGCGGGCCGGTTCAGGCAGGTACGTCGCCGAGCCGCGGCAGCGAGTGCGGGTCGGGCGATCGTCGGCGCGGGAGCAGCCCAGCGGATCGCCGTCCCGGGCCGACATGAACGCCGTTGGCCGACAGGGCGATTGGGAGAGCCGAACGGCCGCCAAGGTGCCGGCGCCTGCCGAAATCGCAGCGCGACTCGGGATCACCGAGGGCGAGTTGTGCGTCCGGACGACGTACGAGTTCCTGGCGGACGGCAAGCCCGTTCAACTGTCCGCGAGTTGGGAGCCGTACGACCTCACCGCGGGCTCTCTCGTCGTCCTCCCCGAGGGCGGACCCCACGCCGGGGCCGGAGTCGTGAACCGCATGGCCGCAATCGGCGTCACCGTCAGCCACGCCGTGGAGCAGCCGGAGCCGCGAATGGCGACCGCCGAGGAGGCATCGCTGCTCGGCATCCAGAAGGCCGCGTTGGTCACCCACATCCGGCGGACCTACTACAGCGACCAGGGCAGGCCGGTCGAGACGGCCGACATCGTCGTGCCCGCCGCCCACTGCGAGATCGTCTACGAGATCCCGATTAACCGGTAATCGCGCACCCCCACAGCGCGGCCCTTGACGCCATCCACTCCGTGGGGTCACCCTCTGTCGAGCCTTTTCGATCTTGTGGGATTAGTAAGGGGAGGGCAGATGAGTCGCCGTAAGGAGACCCGGAAGGTCACCGCGGCCGTGACCGCGACTGTGCGTGAGTGGCGTGACGAGGAGGGTTGGGGTGTCCTTGACTCGCCCGAGACTCCAGGAGGGTGCTTCGGCCATTACTCCGACATTCAAGCGCCCGGCTTTCGCACGCTGTCACCAGGGCAGCAAGTCGATCTCGTCTGGGAGGCGCCCGGCTTCAAGCAGGACGGGTACGACTACCGCGCGGTGAGCATCGTGCCCAGGCGCGTCTGACATCCACGGCTGACATCAACGAGGCCGGACGGCGGCATACAGCAGCACCCTCGGGGTGACCGTCGGACCGGCCGTCGACGGCTCCAGGGGCGGGCGCGGATCGAACTCCTAAAACGGGTGTCGCAGGTTCGAATCCTGCCGGGGGCACAACGCTTTACCGCTCTGACTTGGGGTTTCTCCCCCAGGGAGGGCTCCTGCTCGGCCTCGGACTCCTCGTCCGGGGCCGTTTGCGTGAGCGGACGGAGAGTTGATCGCCCGAAGTCTCTCCAGCAGATAAGCGTCATCCGGCACGGGCTCCGGCCCGGTCTTCTCCGGGCCATCGGGCTCTGGCTCCGCTTCGGGCACCCAAGGAGCGCACGAGCGGGCACGGAAGAATCGCGCTTCTGTCGAAAGTGGTTACGCTTCTCCGGAGCCCAGGGCGGTTTCCGCGTCGTGGCCGCCCCAACTGTCGGGGGTGCGCCACAGGACCTGAACCCCGAACACACCGAACACGGTGTCGGCCGACCAGTCCTCGGCGGGCGGTTCGCAGAGCACCAGGTAGAGGCGGTCGGCAGGAGCGGGCAGGGTGTGGTTGATCTCCAGGAGGCGGGTGGCTCCCGCGCGGAGGTCGGCGTAGGTGGAGCGGCCGGCACCGAGGACCTCGTAGAGGAAGTGGCCGTCGTCCGCGATCCGGCTGACGTCGACGACCGGGGAGTCGGTCGGCTGCAAGTCCTCCCAGAGCAGGGCGGCCTTGAGAGCATGCCGTACCGCCTCGTGCTTTCTGCACGTGCGGTCGGCGGTCGCCGCGCTCTGCAGTGAGTCCAGAAGCTCCTGCGCTGGCGCGGGCGTGGCGGGCAGGTCTTCGGCGGGGGTCACGGGCTCGGTTTCCTTCTGCTCGGGCTGCTGTTCGGCGGTGGAGGGTGCGTCGTCGGTTTCGGGTTCGTCCGTGGCGACCCGGCGCTGGAGGGCCTCCCGGGCTTCGTGCAGGGCCTGGGCCCAGCCGGCGCGTGCCAGGTCCGTCTGGAGGGGGTTCAGGTCCAGTTCGCCGTCCTTGAGCGTGCGGTTGGTGTGCGCCGCGAGGTCGCGCAGGAGGCTGAGGCGGTGCTTGTCCGGGGATCCGAGCACGCGACGCACGTCCACCCAGTCCGCCTGGTCGCGGCGGAGGACGCGGTTGGCCATGCCCTTGAGCTCGGACAGACGGTCACGGGCGTTCTCCGGAACGGTTCCGTCACCGTTGGTCAGTTCGTCGAGAACGCTGAGCGCCGCCAGGTAGCGTTCCGCCATTCTCGGCGAGATGGGCTGGCGGCCACGCTGGTCCGCGGTGAGCAGGCAGTGGTTCGTCTCGTGAGCGAACACCCAGCAGTCCAGTACCGCGCCGGGACGCGGGGGGACCGAGCCGTGGCGGACGGTCAGGACCAGAGGGACGTCGATCGCGGGCGACAGGGCCTTGACCCGGTACCGGCCACCGGGTGCCCGGCCGGTCACGCGGACTCGGACGTCCGTACCGATGTCGGGGACGTCAGCGTCTGCCATGCCTGGTTCGCCTTCGGTGGGTGCTGGTTCGGTACTGCTGCCGTCGGTGTTCGTGAGGGCCTCCGGGAGCGGGGGCGTGTGCAGGACGGTCAGGCTCTGGGTGCTGCGGGTGAGCGCGACGTACAGCTGGCGCAGTCCGGCCGGGCCTCGGTCGGCGATGGTGGCGGGTTCGACGACGAGGACGTGGTCGTACTCCATGCCCTTGGCCTGGGCGGCAGCCAGCACGGACACCGCCTCGCGTCCCTGTTCGGTGATGCCCTCGGCCAGGTCCAGCTGGCGGCTGATCTCGTCGAGCCAGCCGGAGTCGTCGGGGACGATGACCGCCACGGAGCGCAGGGTGTGTCCGTCGCTGGTGCCGATGAGGCGGGTGGCTTCCGTCACAGTGTCGTCGAGCAGCTTCCACGGCTCGGTTGCGACCGTCCGTACAGCGTCCTCGCCCGCCGCACGCACGGCCTGCGGGTACGGCAGCGTGGGGGCGACGGTACGGGCCAGGGGGGCGACGAACTCCATGATTTCGGCGGGCACGCGGTAGCTGGTGTTCAGCTCGGCCACGCGCCAGTCGCCGTGGTCGGACAGGAGGGTGCCGAGGCGGTCCCAGTCGGTGTGGGTGTGGGGGCCGGTGGCCTGGGCGAGGTCACCGAGGATGGTCATGGAGCCCTGCGCGGCGGAGCGCCGGCGCAGGGAGCGGGCCTGCATGGGTGTCAGGTCCTGTGCCTCGTCGACCACGATGTGCCCGTACCGCTGCGGGGTCTCCCCGGTGATGAGATACCGGAGTTCTTCGAGGCAGACCCGGTCGTCGAGCGTCCAGGGATCGGCGTCGGCCGTGTCGGCCCGAGGGCGACGCAGAGCGGCCTGCTCTGAGGCGTCGAGAATGCCCTCGGCGCAGGTGCGCAGGAGGTCTTCCGAGTCGTAGAGGGTGCGGAGGGCTTCCCTGGCGCCGGGCGAAGGCCAGACACGTTCGATGAGGCGCTCGACCTGACGGTTGCGTTCCAGGTCGCGGCGGATAGTGTCGTCGCGGCTGCGGCGAGGGGCGACGGCGACGAGTTCCCGCAGCAGGCGGTCGACGAGCAGCCCGCGGAAGCGGTCGCGGCGCTCACGGTAGGAGCCGTCGCCTTGGCGCACGTCTTCGAGGAGCGACAGCATTTCGGAGCGCGGGACACGCAGGGTCGTGCTGCCGACGGTGACGGTGAGCTCAGGCTTGGCCCCCTCGTAAGAGGCAGTGGCGGTGAACTCGTCGACGGCCTCGGGACGGCACTCGATCTCGACGCGCCGCCGCAGGACGGCCGCCATACGCTCGTCGGACTTCACCACCCGCGCCTGGGGGGTGTCGGTGCCGAGGACCTCGCCGTCCCACAGACGGGTCACCTGCACGGCGTTGACGTTCCGGGTGCCGAGCGTGGGCAGCACCTGGCTCACGTAGTCCAGGAACCGCTGATGGGGGCCGACGACGAGGACGTCCTGGGCTTTGAAGTGGCCGTTGTTGACGAGCCAGGTCACGCGGTGCAGACCGACCGCCGACTTGCCGGTACCCGGGCCGCCCTGCACCACGAGGATGTCCGAGGGCGAGCCGGTGACCAGGGCCATCTGGTCGCGGCGGATGGTCTCGACGATGTCCCGCATGCTGCCGCTGCGCGAGCGCTGAAGCTCACGCAGGAGGAAGTCGTCGGGCTGCAGCGGCTTCTGGCGCTGGACGCGGGCGATGTCGGCGGGCGTCGGGACGGGCGGGCTCGGTGCTCCCTCCTTCTGCGTGACGGTGGCCGGCTCCGCGGGCTGGGCCTCCCGCTGGGCGTCGTCTGCTCCCGGCCGTGGCTGCGGGACGGGGGCGGTGGCAGTGATCTCGTCGAAGTAGTCCTCGACGACGCGCTGTACACAGCGCAGTCGCCGCCGCAGGAGCACCTCGCCCGGGGCATCGGGCAGCGCCTCGAACCACTTCTTGGCCAGCCGACTGGTCCACAGTACGACGATGGTGTCGCGGGTACGGACGTCGGAAACGGCACGTCGGCCGACGTACCAGGTCTTCGGCCCCCTGCCGGGCTCGTCCTCGTCCGGTGCGTCGACGCGGCCGATGACCAGCGACTCGTTGCCGAGTCCGTCGTATGCCGCGGCCCGCTCCTCGGCCACGATCCGGTTGGCGACGCTGTCCTTGCCGCTTGCGGAGGCCATGGCGACCGAGCCCCCGGTCATTTCGGCCAGCCGCGCGGCATAGCAGTCGTAGGCGCGGTCCACCGCCTTCTGCTCGAGGACGATGATCTCTTCGCGCGTGGTGGTGCCCATGTACATGTCCCCTCCCCTTGCAGCACCCCGGAGGACGCTGCGACGGGCATACGCCCGGCCCCGTCGAAATAACTATCAGAGACCTGCTGGTAACAAACAGTCAGATGGTCAACGTCCCGACCAGCTCGCCGACCTCCGTCCGCCAGGCGCGAACCTGGTCGTGCGTGGGGCCGATCTCGTACTGGTGGTAGTGGCATCCCAGGCAGAGGTGCGCCCAGACGGCGTTGGTGCGGCGAGCGGTCTCCGCCGCGGTGCAGCAGTGGAGGCACAGCATCTTGGCCCGCATCGTGGTGTCGGCGAGCCCTGGCACCGCGGCGTCGAGCACGCGGTCGATGGAGAGCTCCAGGGCGGTCCGCAGAGCGAGGGAGGCTCCGCGGTGCCGGCCGGCGGCCGTGGCACCCGTACGGGCGGCAAGCAGCTGATCTGCCGTCAGCAGGAGCTCCTCGACCGAGGTGGTGGGAGTGCTCCTCACCCAGTCACCCCCGGCTTGCGCACCTTCTGCGGCATGGTCTCGATGTCGTCCACGAAGCGGTGGAGGTCGGGGATCTGCGCTCCCCTGGTGTGGCGCGCCGCCAGCGAGCGGCGATCCGCCTCCTCGGCGGCGACTACCGGGCCGCCCTGCCCGAGTTCGACGCCCTCGCCGACGCCTACGCCCGTATCGCCGGGCCCAACGGCGAGCAGGCCCGCGCCTGCCGCGCCCAGGCGGCCCGCTGCCGCGCCGGACTCGGCCAGGTCACCGACGCGCTCGCCGCGCTCCAGGGCGTGCTGAACGTCGTGCGGGCCGTCGACAGCGATGTGAGCGAGGAAGCCGTGGAGCTGCGGCACAACATCGGGATGCTGCTGCTCGCCCAGGGCCGGACCGCCGAGGCGCGGCAGGTCCTCGAACCACTCCACCAGGACATGTGCATGGTGTTCGGCCCGGAGGACGAGATGACCGTCGAGATCGCCGAGGCGCTCGCCGTGATCCGCCTCGACCTCGGCGGTCGGAGTGGGCCGCCCCCTGGGATGCAGCGGTCATAGGTCGGGGCGTGTGACGTTCGCGGGCTTTCTCGCCGGGCTCAGCGCCTGGATGATGCGGGCCAGGTCGGCCGGGGCGGCCGTGAGGTGGACCGGTCGGCCCGCGTCGTCGAGTTCGGCGATCTGCCAGCTTCTGGGGACGCCGTCACCGTCGCCGCCGCGGGGGAGCCGTATGTCCTTGACGGTGAGCCGCTCCACTGGAATCCGCTTCGCCGCGAACCGGCCCGGGCCGGGGTGGGGTGTGACGGCGGGCGGGCCGCCGCCGAGGACGACGTGGGTACCGAAGTTGTTCGGGTTGTAGTCGGTGGACTCCAGGAAGCGGGCGGACAGGAAGACCTCCTCGTCCCCGTCGGAGGACTCCGGGGAAGTTCGGGGCACCGCGGCCCTCCGGGGCGTACGGATGCGGGTCGCGCGCCAGGCCCAGGTGAACAGGCCCAGCGTGGCCAGGGAGCCCGCGACCGCCCAGGTGAGGTCCCAGGGGGAGGCCGGCGGGTTCGTGGGGTGGAGGTAGCAGAGCGGCAGCAGCCACAGGGCCGTGGCGACCAGGGCGCCCGCGAACGGAAGCGCCGACGGCAGGACCTCGTCGGCGGGCTGCCGGCGGCCGCGTCGGCGCAGCACTACCAAGGAGGCGGGGTAGCCTGCGGCCAGGGCGCACCCGGCGGCGATGACGGCGACCTCTCCGCCGCTGTTGAAGTGCTCGCGCCAGACGTGGTGTTCCCCGGTGACCTCCCTCACCCCGCCGCGCCAGACGGTGAGTTCGACGCGGTCGCCGGGCCGGAATCCCCGGGCGCCCTCCTGCGAGACCGAGAGCCGCTCCAGCGGCCGGCTCTCGGCGAAGTACAGCCAACTGCGCTGCCTTCCCTTGCCGACCTCGGCCCGCGTGATCACGGCCGACAAGGTGGTCAGGCACTCTCCGTCAGGCTCTCGGCTTCGCTCGGGCGCGGGGGATCCCGGCCCTTCCGCGGCGGCCGCTTCGGCGGTGCACGGGGCAGCCGACGTCCACGCCTGTTTCACCGACTCGGTGGCCGGCACGAACCAGGCGGCCAGGCCGGCGCCCGCCAGCAGCAGCACGCACAGGGTCAGCGGCACGGCCGTACCGCGTCCGGCGGTGCGCTTCGAGATGACGGCGACGTGGCTCGACTCCGGGCTGCCGTACAGGCGGTGCAGCGCGCGGAGAGCGTCCAGCTTGGCGTCGAAGTCGGGCCGGTCGTCCGAGGACACGGCGGCCGGCAGGGGCAGGCGGCGCGTGGGTCCGCCGCGCAGCACCAGCTCGACCCGGTGGATCTCCTGGCCGTGGCGCCCGTACTGCACGTACACGCGCAGGTCGGCGATGTCGCGCCATGGCACGCTGCGGCGGCGCAGCAGCGTGCGGGAGTGCACTCCGTACGCGTCGGCGCTCATCTGGACGACAGCCCCGTGCAGGCACGCGACGCCCAGCAGCGCGACGAACAGGCCCACGTAGACCCACACGTCCACCAGCCCGTCCCCGTACGCCACGCGCACCACGGCCAGCCCCGTCCCGGCCAGGCTCGCCCCGGCCGCCGCGAGGGCGACGAGCCGCCGCACGGGGCGCTTCAGGTGAGAACGACAGGTCACTTCCCGGACACCGCTCATGAGCGGAATCGTGCCATCGGCGGGGTTGCGCCTGCCTGTGCGGTGTACGGCAGCCTTCCGGCCCGCGACGCTGCCGGGTCGGGCACGTCGTGAGGGGCGCGGAGGAGCGGAACGCGCGCGTACGGCGTCGGGACCATCCCGTAGCCTCCTCGCCCCGCAACCCCGGCGCTGCCCCGTGTGTCCAGCCGTGGCTTCAACGGCCGAGAGCTGTCGAAGAGAGGACTCCCATGCCTGGTCTCAGGTGTGGCTGCGGTGGCGGGCTGACTGCGACCGTCTTGGCACTTGCGGCAGTACCTCAACTCATGATGGCCGAGTACGTCCCGTACGGGGGCCTTCGTCCGGCATGCCGAGAGCACGCACCGGGCACCGCAGGCACCGCAGGCACCGCAGGCACCGCACAGGATGTTCGAAGCACCCCCTGGGAGATCCAGAGCATTTCCCTGCGCCATTTCCCTGCGCCATTTCCCTGCGCCAAGCGCCCTCTGAGAACGGAGGACTCATGCATCGAGGGTGCGGGCGAACTGGATTCCGTGACGGTTGAGGTGGCACCATCAGGGTCGCCGAAACCCGCGAGTGCGAGTCCGTGGCCGACGGCCCACAGCAGCAACTCCTCGAAGGATGTGTCCATGCGGCTGGCCCTGAAGGCGTCGGACCCCGTGCGAACCCGGTCCCTGCGAAGGGTCCTCCTCACACTTCTGGTTGCCGCTGTCGCCGCCGCCCTGGCGATCGGCTGCATCGCGGTTGCCAACGCGGTGAACCAGCCGGAACTCCGGATACGCGGCATCCCCCGCGACGGCGTGCTGAACGCCGCCGAGCTCTCCGAGACCACGCTCACGGTGGACGTCGTCGATCGCAACGACGACGGGACTCTGGCCAATGAGGCGCTGCGCAATGTCGAGGTCAGGCTGAACGGCGAGATCGTCCCCACCCTGTGGGTCGGAGGCCACAGGGTGCTCGATGTGGGGGCGTTGCGGGACGGGGAGTACGAGCTGACAGTGACCGCCGACCCGGGCCTGCTCTCGCGCGAGATCACTCTCAATCGCCGCTTCATCGTGGACACCACCCAGCCCTGACCTCAAGGTCCTGACGCCGTACGCCCTGACGCTCGACCTGGGCATACGCCGCCGGCCCTGCTCGTCGCGAACAGCCTCGGGGAGTTCGTCCCCAGTGAATCGGTCTGTCATCAGGCCTATGGCTCTGGCGGTTTGACGGCTCCCGCCCAGGACCGCCCCATACTGCTCACGCCCAACTCGGGTTTATTCAGTCGGCGTTGTACCTCTGCGTCAGGTGACTCGACCTGATTACCGGAGTGAAAGCAGGGTAGGTGCCGCAGCTGAGCCGTCGGTGCGACGACGAACAGGATCCGTCATTGTCAGCCTCAGTGCCCGCGTTCAGAGACCACGACGACTTCGCCGCGTACGTGGAAAGGTACGGTCCCCGCCTCCTGCTGTGGATCTGGGACAGGGCGGAGGGGGAGTCGGGCCACCAGGTCTCCTGCGCGGAGTTCGGCTCTCTGCAGAGCATTCCCATGAGCGCGGTCCGGGCCATCGTCGGCCATCTCAGCGCCGAGGAGCTGATCAGCTCCCACGGTGGACACGGCACGGACACGGGTGCTCCCGTGGTGACGCTCCGGAGCGCGGGGGCGGAGCGGGCCCGCCGGCTGCAGGCCCTGCGCGCGAACTCGGTCCAGCGGGGCCGTCACGCGGCACGCGCCGTACTGCACTGGATTCACGCCAACCCGCACCGGCAGCCGCTGCGGATCAGCGGATTCCTCGATTCGCCGGACGTCTTCTTCCTCGGTGAACCCCTCTCCCGGAGCGAGGTCGCCCGGGCCCTCACCTATCTGGCCGAGGAGGAACTGATCACCTGTGAGGGGCCGCCGTTCCACAACGACGTCGGCTCACACGTGGCCCTCACCTCGCAGGGGGTGAGCGCCGTGCTCAGCGGCTCCTCCGACATCGTCGCGTACGTGGCACAGCAGCACGAGCGCCGTCGGCCCGCCCAGCACACCCATATAGAGGCCGAGAGAATCGGGCACATCACCCAGGGCGACTCCGACAACAGCGTGCACAACAGCATCGAGGTGCACACCGCGCTGGCACCCGCCGACCTCGCCCGGCTCATCGCGGAGCTGGCACCGGGGCTGAACCTCGAACCGGAGTCCCGCGCAGCCCTGCTGCGCAGCGCGGATGTCCTGGCGCGCGGCGGCAACGGCGACAGCGACGACAGCCCTGGGCCGGACCGGCAACGCGGGCTGATGGAGGGGATGCGGCGCCTGCTGGGGGGCGCCCCCGACACGGTCGGCAGACAGTTCCTGCTGGACGCTGTCGGCCAGGCGCTGGGAAGGCTGCTCGGAAGCTGAGCCACCCGGAGCACACAGCACGACGACGTCACCGGAGACGATGTCAGAACGGGGGAGAGGGCGATGCGGATGCCCTTGTACGCACGGGACTCCATCCTGCGCGCGTTGGTGCCCCGTCTGGTCGGCCTGGCGGCCGACCGACGGCAACTCGTCCCCCAGGAACACCGCGGCGACCTCCCCGTGACGCTGCTGACCGGCCGCCACGGCATGGGCAGGACAGCGGTCCTGGACTGGCTGGAGGAGGCCTACCGCGGGCGCGTTCCGCTCGGCAGGGTCGATGCCGCCCGGATCGAACAGGCGCGGTGGTCCGGTTCCACGGCGGCCAACACGTCGGCCGTGGTCGAGATCCTGGAGCAACTGGTGTGCCGGCTGGCGCCCATGGTCCCGGGTGCCGGACGGCTCCGGTTCTCCCGTCTGCTGCCGGGACTGTTCGCCGTCTCCAGCTGGCACCGCGGCAGCGAGGTCGAACAGGCCCTGGCCCGCGACCGGTTCGCGCGCCTCCTCGTGGCCTGCGGTCTCGAGAAGGGCACGGCCGACGCGGACGGCAGCCAATGGACCTACGACGTCAGCGAGCGCCTCGCCGACCCGGACCGGCGCCGGCACGACCTGGCTCCTGTCACCGAGGCGGTCGTCCAGCAGTACTTCAGCCGGCACACCCGGAGCCGCGCCGAACGGTTTGTGCACCAGTGGTACCGGAGCCGTTTCCCGGGCGCCGAGGACGGTGAGGCCGCCCTGATCCGGCTGAGCCTGCGCTTCCACCAGGGCGGCGACTTCCAGCACGCGGTCGAACACACCCTGATCGCCGCGTTCCTCGAAGACCTCACCGACGCCCACGGCCGGTGGCAGCGGATCAACCGGACACCGCGCCCCCTGGTCCTGCTGGACAACGCGCACACCGCCGCCGGACAGCGCGTGCTCGGTCTGCTGCTCGAACACCGTGCCGCGCCCGAGTCCGCCGCCCGCGACCCGCTGGTCGTCGTCGCGACCCGGCTGGGCGACGGCGCGGACCTCTACCCGGACGCGACGCGCCGCGAGCTGCCCGAGCTGATCCACGCCTCCGGCTGGGAGCGCACCGTCCCCGGCTCGCCTTCGGCGGGACTGCTCGTGATCCCCCTGGCACCGCTGACCCACGACGACCTGTTGCTGATGCTCGACCCGGCCGAGGGCCCACTCCACCACCATCTGCCGTCGGCACTGCACGCCCTGACCCAGGGGCACCCGCAGGGCAGCAGTCTGCTGTGCGAGGCGGTCGTACGCGCCAGTGGACAACACGCCGTCGCACCGGAGGAGTTGCTCGACCTGTCGGCCGAGGAGGGACGACCGGTCGCCGAGGTGCTGCTGGAGCAGCTGATTCCGCAGCCCCAGCTGCGCGCCCATCTGATACCGCTGGCCCTGGCCCGCGACCGGGAGGCCGCACAGGCGCTGGTGCCGGCGTCCGCACCGGCCGGGGGCGGCTTCCCGGGCGCCGGGCTCTCGTCCGCCGTCCAGTACCTGGAGGAGCACTGGACGGCCGGGACGGCCGGCTCCGCCCCCGCCACAGGTTTCGTCTCCGACCCGTTCCTGCGCGCCCTGCTGGTCCATGCGGCCCGTACGACCTCCGCGGCGGCCCCGCCTGGACGGCGCTGGGAGGATCTGCACGCTCTTCTGCGCGAGCACCACGCGGCGCGGGGAGCCGGGCACGAGCCCGACGTGCTCCGGCACAGCCTGGCGACGGGGGGCGCGGATCCGGTGGTGAGCGCGCTGACCGAGTACTTCGGCACCTGGGAGGCGGGCCGCTGGCTGGACACCCTCCGGTACACCGCCGAGGCCCCCCGGCCCCCGTCGGACGGATGGCCCGACGACCGCGCCGAGATCGCCCGCGGTGCCCATGACCACCGCTACGCCGAGACCGACGACGTACGCAGGTCCGTCAACAGGCTGCTGCACACGCTGTGGTACCTCTCCGAGACCTACGCGGAACCCCTGCCCGACCTGTGTGACGACCTCGGCTCCGAGCTGGCGTTCCTGTCGATGCGGCATCCCTCTGGGCGCGCCGTGCTCAACGATGCCGCTCGGACCTGGCCGGCCGCGGCACGCGAGCGAAGGCCCTACCCGAAGTACGGCTCTACCCGAGACGACGAGGAGTGAGGACCGTGCTGAATCGCTTCAGGAACCGTGCTCTGGGACCGGCCGACAAGGCGGTCGTCCTCGCGGTGGGCGTCGTGCTGCTCGCGGCGGTCGCCTTCGTGGTCGTACGGCTGCTGCCCGAGGAGTGCGGCGGCGGCCTGGAGGCGGCCGGGGACGAATGCGTGGGCGTGACCGCCGGAGTGCTCGAGGGCGATCCGGAGCTGGAGGGCCTGATACGCGCCGTGGCGGACGAGAACGCCCGGGTGGAGAAGGGCTGGAAGTCCCCGGAGAACGGGCAGGCCCGCATCCCCTACGTGCGGGTCGCCCTCATGATGCCGTTCACCACCGATGCCACCAGCGCCATGAGCACGGAGCAGATCGCCCGCTCGCTGGCGGGTGCCCACGCCGCCCAGCTGCGGGCCAACGCGCAGGCGGGGCCGCGCTACCAGCTGCTGCTGGCCAACGACGGGAAGGACCTGGACCACTGGGAGCCCGTCGTCGACCGGCTCACCGGGATGACCGACGACGAGGCGCCGCTGGTCGGCGTGTTCGGCATGCCGAGCAGCACTCCGGACACGCTCGCCGCGGCCAGGGCACTCTCCGCTCACCGGATCCCGGCGATCGGCCCCATCCTCACCTCGACCACCATGGAGGCCGGGTACCTCTTCAAGACGTCCCCGTCGAACAAGCTGTTCGCCGAGGCGCTGCGGGAGTACCTCGAGAAGAACCCGGGGAACGGTACGGGCTTCCTCGTGTCGGACCGGCGAGAGCGGGACAGCTACTCCGCCGACCTGCGGGAGGTCTTCCTGGCGCACTTCGGCGAGGAGTACGGGCTGAAGCAGCGGCAGGCGTCCTATCTGGGACTGACCGGCGACGACGAGGGCGTCCCCCAGCGCTTCTCCGACGCCGCCCGGAGCATCTGTCTGACCAAGGCGGACACGGTCTTCTTCGCGGGACGCGATCACGATCTGCCCCACCTGGTGGGCCGGCTGGCGAACGAACCCTCCTGCGACCACGGGAAGCCGGTGCGCATCCTGAAGGTGGGGATCGGCATGGATCCCGAGTCCACCACGACGGACATCACCGAGCAGCTGCGGGAGGCCCGGATCACCCTCGTGGACGCCGCCTCCGTCGACACTCGGTCCTGGGCGGGGAACGAGAAGCTCCCGGCCGGGCCTCGCGGCTTCCTGAAGCAGTTCGAGAAGCTGCGGGCGAAGCTGCGAAACGACCCGGCGCACAAGCAGCCATGGGGGAACAAGCCTCTGGACGACGGCTACGCGGTCATGTACTACGACGCCTTCACCGTGCTCTCCCAGGCCACCGGCCGAGCGTACGACGACATCAACGGCGGCGCGGGGACGGGGAAGGAAGGAGAGGCAGAGACCGGCGGTGCCCCGATCCTGCCGAGTCATGACGACGTCTACAACACCGTTGTCAACATGAACATCCTCGGCACCCAGTCCGGTGCGAGTTGCGTCAACTGCGTACGCGGAGCCAGCGGCACCTTCGGCTTCGACGACTCTCCGGACACCCGCAAATGGGCAGTCTGCAAGCCCGTGCCCGTCATCGAGTACCCGGAACCGGCCTCCGGCGCGAAGACGAAGGCGGCCGGGACCTACCGCAGCTACGAGGACATCTTCAACGGCGCCTGTCCCTGACGGAACCTGGACCGGGGTCAGGCCGGACCGAGCCTCTCGGCGTGCACCTGTCGTGCCGGGACCTGCAGGTCTCGCATGCCGAAGAGCACAGCTCTCGTCCTGACGGGTGGGCCACTGTTCACACGTCGCGTGAGGAGCATGCGGAGCGTGGGCCCGGTCCCTTGACGCCGGAACCGTCGGATCTTGTCCGGGGCCGTTTGCGTGAGCGGGAGGACGTCACCGTCGCGGTGGGCCGGAGGCTCGCGGCCGACCGGCCGTCACCTTGCCCAGCTCGCGATCCGGCGGAGAGGGCTGCTACTCCCCTGGTGCACCCACAGGAGAAAATCAGCCTTCCGCGCTCCAGCACGGCCCGCCATGGGACGCCCCACGGTCGCCGGATGCGTGAGCGGCGCGTGAGCGGACTGCGCAGCAGGAGCCGTCCTGAGCCGGATGGGCCGGTCATGCCGCACGGCGCATGGGGCCGGTCCCCGTGCGGCTCCGGCCCGCGGCGGGTTGAGGGTGACGCCGGATCAGAGTGTGAAGGGCCCCGGATCCGTCGGGGGAACGGCCGGATCCGGGGCCCAGGTGCGGTGGTGGTCAGGGGATCTGACGCAGGCGCGGGACGATCACGTCGCGGACGTGGTCCTGGACGGTCTGCATCGGGATGCGCCGTGCTTCGAGGACCACGGTGTCGTGTGCGGCGGCGTGCTCGCGTACCGGCGGGCGGGACTCCCACTCGACGCCGCTGCCGACCAGGACGGCGATGAACCGGCCGGTGTCCAGCAGGGAGAGGGCCTCCTCGTCACGGGTCACACCGACCGCCTTGAAGCCGCCGGCCTCGATGATGTCGGTGGAGGCGTCGACCAGATGGCGCTCGCGGCCGAGGACCAGGACGTTCTTCTCGTTGCTCATGCCGTCACCTCGGTGGGCTCGGTGGGCTCAGCCGCCTTGCCGGCAGCCCGTGAGTGCTTGGGGAGGGCCAGGAAACCCGCCGCCGCGATCAGCAGGATGCCCGCGTCCAGCAGCAGGACGGTGCGGAAGGCAGAGGAGTGGCTGACCGAGTCGGCGCGGGCGATGGCCGAGCCGAACGCGCCGGCGGCCTTGGGGTCGTCCGTCAGGCAGCTGGCCGGGACCTTGCTCGGGTCGACCGAGTCGGCGCGCTGCTGCACGCAGGTGCGGAAGTCGGCGAGCTGCTCGTCCTGGGAGGTGATGCCGGCACCGCTGAGGGCGGACTTCAGCACCGGGGTGGCCTCGTCGGCGGCGTCGCCGGCCGCGTTGCCGACCTGGGCGAAGAAGACCACGCCGGTCAGCGCCACGCCGAGCGCCATGCCGAGCTGCTGGACGGTGTTCAGCAGGCCGGAGGCGTTGCCCGCCTGCTCGCCGGGGACCTGGCCGAGCAGGAGGTCCAGGGTCGGCGCGACGATGAGGCCGAAGCCGATGCCGGAGACGATGTGCACCGGGATGATCTGCCAGGACGCCAGGCTGTGGCCGTACTGGGCGACCAGGACGGCGAAGGCGACGAAGCCGACCGCGTTGACGATGCCGCCGGCCACCAGCACATTGCGGCCGAACCTGGGGACCAGCTTGTCGGGGGCGTTGCCCGCGCCGATGCCGACGCCGATGGCGAAGGTGGCGGCCGTCAGACCGGCATGCATCGGCGTCCAGCCGAGTCCCTGCTGCAGGAAGAGCGTCCAGACGAAGAAGAACCCGCCGACCGCGATCCAGAACAGGAACCACACGGCCATGCCGATCGAGAACGAACGGGAGCGGAACACCCCGAACTCGACCAGTGCCGAGCCGACTTTGGCGAAGCGGCGCTTCTCGTAGGCGAGGAAGACCGCGAGCAGCACCAGGGCGCCGGCGATCATGCCGTAGATCCAGGTCGGCCAGCCCAGGCGGCGGCCCTCGGTGAGCGGATAGACCAGCAGCACCACGGCGGCGATGGCGAGCGGCATGCCGAGCAGGTCGAGCTTGGGACGCTGCGGGGCGCGGGACTCGCGGATCACCAGGGCGCCGGCGATCAGCGCGGCGATCCCGACCGGGACGTTCACCAGGAAGATCGGGCGCCATTCCCAGCCGAACAGGTCCCACTGCACGACCACGCCGCCGAGGGCGAGGCCGAAGACCGCGGAGGAGCCGGTGACCGCGCCGAAGATGGCGACGGCCTTGCCGCGCTCGCCGGGCGGGAAGACCACGTGCAGGATCGCCAGGATCTGGGTGACCATCAGGCCGGCCGCGGCTCCCTGGAGGAACCGGGAGACGATCAGCATCTCGGGGTTGACCGCGACGCCGCACAGCAGCGAGGCGACCGTGAAGCCGGCCATGCCGATCAGGAAGACGCGCTTGCGTCCGAAGATGTCGCCGAGCCGGCCGCTGAGGATCAGCAGGGCGGCGAAGGAGAGCACGTACGCCGCTATGACCCACTCGATCTGGGCGTAGTCGGCGTGCAGGTCCCGCTGGATGCTCGGGACTGTCACGTTGACGATCGTCGTGTCGACCAGGTCCATGAACCCGGCGATCAGGACGACCGCGAAGGCCATGCGGCGCTTCGGGTCGGGTGCGCCGCCACCCGGAACTTCCTGCGGCGGGGCGGCGGGACTACTTGCGGAGATGTCTTGGGTCACAGAAACCAGTATGCACTTTTAGTGACTATCCCTCAAGGTGATAATTCTCTGGGGGTACTATGGTGAGCGTGAGTACTCAATTGCTGTTCGACCATCCCGCCTGTGTGATGACCCACCTCAGCGCCCACGTGCAGGAGCAGCTCGTCGACGTGCTCGCACCGCTGGGCATCCACCCCCGCCAGTTCGGCCTGCTCAACCTGCTGATCGAGGAGGACGGTCTCAGTCAGCACCAGCTCGCCGGACCCCTGAAGGTGCACCGCAACGTGATGGTCGGCCTGGTCGACGAGCTGGAGCAGCGCGGCCTGGTGGAGCGCCGCCGGCATCCGACCGACCGCCGCGCCCACGCGGTCCATGTGCTCCCGGCCGGCCGCAGCCTGCACGCGGAGGCGGAGACCCTGGTCAACGGCTTCGAGGCCCGGCTGCTCGGCGGGCTGGAGCCGGACGAGGCGCAGACCTTCGTCACGCTGCTCAAGCGGGTCTTCGTACACGCCGGGCTCGACCACGACCTGCACCCCGGACTTCTCGCGTCGTCCGGTGCGGCCCTCGCCGAGGGCCGCTGACAGCAACGGCGGACGCCGGCAAGGGGCCTGCCCTCCGGAATCACCGGCGGGCAGGCCCCTTGTCGGCTCAAGCGCGGTCGGCCAGCCGCCCCGCGACCAGGTCGGCGGTGCGCAGGGTGTAGGAGTTGATCAGGTTGAGGCTGGTGTGCGCCTCCCTGGGGTGCACCTCCAGCGAGTGCCGTCCCGACCACGCCCGGTCGAGGTCGTACAGCCCCTCGACCGGGAAGATGTCGTCCAGCGCGCCGCAGATGCTCAGTACTTCGGTCGCCGGCGCCGGGCCGGGCCCGATCGCCAGTTCGTCGAAGCGCGGCTGCAGGTCGGTGCCGGGCGCTACGTCGAAGGCGAACCGGAAGTTGTCCTTCAGCCGGCGCGGCAGGCCGTCGAACTTGGCGATCGCGGGTCCGCCGCCGAAGTTGACGACGCACCGGAAGTGCTCGCCGAGGTCCCGGGCCACCCGCAGCGCCAGATAGCCGCCGAAGCTGATGCCGGCGAAGGCCAGCCGGTCGGCGGCGATCCCCGGCTCGGTGCGCAGCTTCTGCAGCAGCTCGGCGACCACCCGCTCCATCTCCACCAGCACCGGGGTACGGCCCAGCCGCAGCCCCTGGCCCGGACCCTCGAAGAGCACCGCGGCGATGCCACGCTCCAGGTAGGCCTCGGCCAGCGCCACCATCTCGACCTCGGTGGCGGAGTCCAGGCCGTTGGAGAGCACCACCGCGGGCAGCGGCTCGCCCGATGCGCGCATCGCCTTGGTGCGCAGCACCCAGTAGCCCGCGCCGGTGCCGGGCAGCGACCCTTCGGTGATCTCCAGGTCGGTGCCCGCCAGGCTGCCGAGGAAGCAGTCCCGGATGCGCCCGCGCAGCTGCTGCTTGACGGCCCGGTCGTCGAAGTACTGGAACTCCGCCCAGTGGTAGGCCGCCGCGGCGCCGCGCAGCGCCCGGCTGCGCCCGGCCACCGTGCCGGACTGCTCGGCGAGGACGACGTAGTCCTCGGCCCGGGTCGTCCAGCGGTCGCGCCAGCGGTTCCAGAACCCGGCGGAGGCGAGGTCCAGGTCGTCGGCGGGGAAGCCGTCCAGGGCCGCCGCGATGTCACCCCAGTGCACCTGCGGGGCGTAGCGCGCGTTGAGGAACATCAGCCGCGGGAAGAGGTAGCCGAGCGCACGGTACACATGCTCGGGCACCCGAAGGCGGTCCGTGGTCTCACTCATCGGAGCCGCCCTTCAGCAGTACGACCCGGGCCGGGCCGCAATGGAGACGCCCCGGCACCCGCACACACTCCACCGTCTCCCCCATCAGCACCACCTCCCACCAACACAACCCCCGCCGGGCCGCAACACAGACGCCCCCGCACCCGCACACACACCGCCGCCTCCCCCATCAGCACCACCTCCCACC
>NZ_JBYIVZ010000028.1:0-128887 GCF_057710365.1 Streptomyces sp. bgisy027 | reverse complement strand
CGCCCGCTTGACCTGCCGCATCACACCTCACATTGTATCAGTTCCCGTGTGAATGGCAGGTATCGGCCGGTCGATGATAAACGCCGGTCCGCCCTGGCGGCGAACCGGCCTTCCCTGCCCCGCTCCGCAGGAACTTCGTTTCCTCCCCGGCCTGAAGGCCGGGGTATCCACGAAGGAGAGACCCGATGACCGCCAAGTACGACGTCAAGCGCGAGTTAAAGCAGTTCTATGCGCCCCGGAACACTGACTGGGAACTCGCAGATATCCCGGAGCTTCATTTTCTCGCCATCGATGGACACGGCGACCCGAACACCAGCGCCGCGTACCGCCACGCGGTCGAGGCGCTCTACGCGGTCGCTTACACCGCCAAGTTCGCGAGCAAGGGCAACCTCGGCAAGGACTTCGTCGTGGGCCCGCTGGAGGGGCTGTGGTGGGCGGACGACATGAACGACTTCCTGGCCAGGCTCAAGGAGAACTGGCGATGGCGGCTGCTCATCAATATCCCCGACTGGATCACCAGCGAGATGATCGAAGACACCAAGCGCACCGCCCTGGCCAAGAAGAACCTGCCGGCTGTTCCGGACGTCCGGCCGGAGACCTTGCACGAGGGCACCAGCGCCCAGGTCCTCCACATCGGCTCCTACGACGACGAGACGCCGATTCTGACCAGGCTGCACCGCGAGTACCTGCCCGCCAACAATCTGCGGGAGGCGGGGCTGCACCATGAGATCTACCTCAGCGACCCGCGCAGGACTGATCCCGCGAAGCTCAGGACGATTCTTCGGCAACCCGTAGAAGCGAAAACCGATTGAGCGACGTCGGCGTGTCCGGGACATCCAGGCATCCGATCACTCGCTCACCAGCGTGAAACCTGCCTGGACAGCGCTGGCAGCCGGCCGAGGCGACGGGCCGGGCAACGACGTCCCGAGCGCGGTGCTCGCTCGAGTGGACCAGCACCCCTACTTCATGTGACGGGGATCACTTCGGGGAGAAAACCGGCGAACCGGCTCGGGCGTCGAGCGGGTGTGAGATCAGTCAGAGCAGCGCTGCACGAGTTGGACGAGGAGCGTCCCGTCCGGTTGGTGGCGTCAGGCGACCGTGCCGCGTTCGAGGAGTTGTACCGGCGGACGTCGCCGTGGATGGCGGTGCGGCCGCGTCGCCGGTGCGGGGACGAGCAGATCGTCGCCGAGGTCATATAGGAGACCTACTTGGCGGTGTGGCGTGCGGCGGGTGCGTTCGCCGGGGCCGCGGTCGGAGGGACGGCCACCGGGTGGCTGTGGACAATCGCGGCGCGCCGTCTCGTCGACGCGTTCCGCCGCCGGGCTCATCACGCGGAGCCGCCGGCCGCAGCCTTGGCCGACGCGGCGCCCGCCGCCGAGGAGGAGGCACTCGCCGCGGCCGTCGGCGGTGATGTCGGGGACGCGTTGCGATGCCTCGCACCGGAACTGAGACAGGTGCTGCAGGCCATGGTGCTCGACGGGCTGTCCGTCGGGGAGACCGCGGTCCTGCTCGCGCTGCGCGAGGGCACGGTCAAGACCCGGGCCCGCCAGGCCCGGATCGCGATGCGGAGGGCGCTGGCATGAGTGTGGAACACGCGTCGATGCGGATCATCGAGGTGTATGCGCGTGGCGGGGGGGACCTAGCCGCCGACGAGGTGTGGGCCGTGGAGGCCCATCTGGAGACGTGCCGGGCGTGCCGTGACCGGCTGTCCGCCGCAGTCGGTGCCGGGGCGCCCGTCGTGGCCTCGCTGGTCGACACCGTGTGGTCAGACCTCGAACACCAGTTGGCGGTCGCCGCCACGATGCCGCGCCGACGGCCCTGGTCGGCCCGCCTGTCGAGGTGGATGACTCCGACGATGCCGTGGCTGGTCACATCGAGCAGGAACTCCTCTTTCCGAACGAGCCCGGCCACCAGTCTCTTCAGCCCCTCAGGGCTGACCAGTGCGGACCGTGAGCCCAACAGGTCCCCGACAGGCGCTGGCTGGCCATTCGTAGCCTCGACGACGGCCGGATCGTCAGAGAGGTGCCGTGCCCGCCCGGGCTGACGGCCGGATCGATCAGCACGAACGGTTCGGTGGTGGCTACGGTCACGACGAACCACGCTCACATCCACCGGCCGGGTCATTCCCCAGGCCAACCGGCGACCTTCCCGATCAGAACAACGACGTAGGCATTCGTGGTGTGGGCACCAGCCAACCGGTTCGGCCCGGCTCGATCCCCTGACTGTTCAGCGACACTCGTTGCGATCATGACGGCATCAGTCACTGGATGCTGGCGACCGAGCCGACTGGGAAGATCCACGGCTCGAACTGGGGGACGAGACATCTACCTTGCGGTGAATCCTCCGCGTGTCACCCGACTTGTCGCTCCAGTCTCAGCAGGATGGAGCCTTGTTGCCCGCCCGCCGGGTTCCCGGCAGGCAGCGGCGGCGCCACACCACCTCATCGTGTGCAAGGAAACGAACGTTGACCGGATTTCCGCCTCTGACTGGATCCACCCGCTGCCTCGCCGCCCTCGCGGCCTGTGGCTTCTTCGTGGCCAACCCGACTCTCACGGCCGAAGCCGCCACAGGGCCCGCCACCGACAAGTCCAAGAGCAGCGCCACCGCAGCAGCGTTCCGCGCCGCGCTGGACGTCTCCAGTATCGGGCTGCCTGGACCAGTACCCCTGCGGGCCTCGCTCAACGAGGTCCAGGCGCCCGCAACCGCCGAGAAGAAGACCCTCGACGTCGCTCTCGAGCATGTCAACGGCGATCGCCCGGTCCAACTACTGCAGGCGGACGCCGCCATGGCCAGAGCCGACGTCACCAAGGGCCGAGCGGAAGGCTCATCCCACCTCGTGCGGGCCCGGGTCCATCTGCCCGGGCTGCCCGTGCTGTCTCTGCTCGAGGTCGAAGAGGTGACAGCAGCGGCAATCTGCGTCTCCGGAGAGGAACCTTCCGCCGAGTCCGAGGTGCTGGGCCCCATCACCGCCCTGGGTGAGCAGGTCTCGCTGGCGCCCGACCGCACCGTCACCATCGAGACCCCGGGCGTGGGCACAGTCCGGCTTTCCCTGTCCCACAAGGAGCTGACCAGCAGCACGGCCGCCGCCACCTCACTCCGACTGCAGGTATCCGTGGACCCCTTGAGGCTGGGCGTCGAGAAAGTGGAGGGCACCGTGACCCTGGCAGAAGCCACCTGCCGGTCTCCGCGGCCGGCGTCCAACAGCCCGGTCCGGTCCGCCACGGAGTCGATCACACCCGCGGTCACACATGCCAAGGAGAACCACCTGGCGAAGACCGGCCGCAACGCCGTCACGCCCTACATCCTGGCAACAGGAGCCGGCCTCGTCGCCGTGGGCGGTGGAGCCATCGCATTCACCCGTGCGCGCAGCCGCAGGCAGCCTTGACACCATGCGAACGGTGATGCAGCCAGGGATGGAGGCTCCTTGGATCGTCGAGTGGCCTGCGGACCGTGCCCGTACCGGCGCCCGGCAAGGCCATCCCGGACCTGCCCCGCGTGCTCGGAGCCGGGAGCGATTCGGAGGTTCTGATCATGTGGGGTAGGTGGCGTTGGCTGTTGGGCCCTCCCCTTCACCGTGGACACCTGGAGACCGGGGCCTGAGGTTCCAGAGGAAGTAGCGCCAGGTGGGAAGCAAGTACTGGAGCGGTACACCGAGGAGTTCAATGTCGTGGTGAGCGACTGAGACAGCGCCCCCGACGGGCTTCCCGAGGCCTTGTCCGGTCTTCGTATCAGCCCCCGGTCTCAGATGGCTGATGCCGCTGTTCCCCGGGTCGCATGAGCCAGCTGGTGGCACCGAGAGCGAGGTGCGATTCCTGGACTGCTTGCGGACGCTGTCGTGGACGGTCGAAGGATGCGTCAGCCGACCCGAAGTCCGAGCGCCAGCGTCAGTTCGAGGACCCGGTGTGGCGATGCGAGATCCGGGAACAGCTCCCGCAGCTGCGACATCCGGTACCGGACTGTCTGGGGATGGACGAACAATGCCTCCGCCACCTCGTCGCGCCTGCCTTGGTGCAGCAGCCACTCCCGCAACGTCTCCTCCAGTCGCCGTGCGGTCGCGACAGGCAAGGTCTGCAACGGTGCGAGGGCTCGGGCGCGCAGGTCTGCGAACGCCTCCGCGTCGGCGCTGAGCACCAGCTCGGGCAGGTGGTCCTCGGTGTCGCGGATATCGGAGGAGAGGGAGCGGGCGCGTACGGCTCGTGCGTACGAGGCGGACGCACGGGTCCATGGCCGGGCCGGGCCGACCACGGCGGTGCGGTCGGTCAGCTGCCGCGAGAGGTGTGATCGGTCGGCGTCGGGGACGAGCAGCACGCCGGTGGCGTCCGGCAGATCGTCGAGGACGAGGGTGCTCGGGTCGAGCGTGCGGTAGGCAGGCCGGGCCTGGGCGGCGGGCAGGAGGACCGCGGTCAGCGAGACCGGGGGCTGCCACCCGGCCCGCTGAGCAGAGACCAGCAGTACGTCCGGGCTCGCACTGGCGAGGAGGTCGCGGGCCAGGTGCTCGAGGTGGCGCTCGTGATCCCTGCCCCGGGCGGCCAGTTCGTCGGCGTGGCCCGCGGCGCTCGCGGCGGAGAGCTCGTCGATGTAGGCGAAGGTCAGCTCGGCGAACTTGGCGACCTCGGCGGCGGGCAGACCGGCGGGTACGGCACCCGCTGCCAGGCATCGCCAGGCCACCCGGGCACCGACGCGGTAGGCGCTGAGCAGGGCGTCCATCGAACGGCCGTCGCGGACCTCGCCGCGGCCCAGCTCGTAGGCCGCGTCACCGCCGTCGACGCCCGTGGCGTTCCCGCTCGCGAGGTCCAGGTAGTGCCCGAGGGCGGTGCGGACGGCTCGGCGGATGGTGGCGCCCATGTGGCCCGAGAGGGCGCCTGCGTAGGGAGGGACCTCGTCGATGATCGCCTGGACGACCTCGTCGGCGGTGGCCTTCAGCCCGGCCCGAAGTACTGTGACCGTCGTCTCATCCAGGGCCAGCTCACTGGCCCTCCGGATTACATGGCTCATGTTTTATTCCCTGCGAACAATTCAGCAGGCAAGATTTACGTCCTGCGGTCAGGACTTTACGCCCTGAGGCGCAGCAAGCTGAAGCCATGACGAGTACAGCCCTCCGCAGCAGGGCGTGGAAACTACTGGAGATGGTCACGACGCCGCTGCTGCCGTCTGACTACCTCGACCTGGTCAGCCCGCTGCGTGCGGGCGCTGACCTGCGGGGACGCATCGAGGCCGTGCGCCCCGAGACGGGTGACGCCGCGACCATCGTGATCAGACCTGGGCGGGGCTGGCGCGGCCACACGGCCGGTCAGTACGTGCGGATCGGAGTCGATGTCGACGGGGTGCGCCTGTGGCGTGCCTACTCGCTCACCTCGCCGGCCAACCGCAAGGACGGCCGCGTCTCGATCACCGTGAAAGCGATCCCGGACGGCAAGGTCAGCAACCATCTGGTCCGCAAGGTGCAACCGGGCACGCTGATCCAGCTCGACCAGGCGGCCGGTGACTTCGTGCTGCCGCAGGCCAAGCCCGCCAAGGTGCTCTACCTGACGGCCGGCAGCGGCATCACGCCCGTCATGGGCATGCTGCGCGACACCGAATTCGACGACGTCGTCATGGTCCACTGCGCGCCGCAGCCGCACGACGTGATCTTCCGCGACGAACTGCACGACCTGGTCGCGGACAAGAAGCTGCAGCTCACCGAGGTGCACACCGACACAGACGGCATGCTCGACATCGCCCGGCTCGACGAACTCGTACCCGACTGGGCCGAGCGCGAGACCTGGGCCTGCGGGCCCGCGGGCCTGCTCGACGCCGCCGAAGAGCACTGGACCGAGCACGGCGTCCCAGAGCGCCTGCACACCGAACGCTTCCGCCCGAGCATCGTCGTCGCCGGCGACGGCGGCGAGGTCACGTTCAGCACCACCGGCAAGACCGTCGACGCGGACGGCGCCACGCCGTTGCTGGACGTCGGCGAAGAGGCCGGCGTGCTCATGCCCTCCGGGTGCCGCATGGGCATCTGCTTCGGCTGTGTCACCCCGCTCAAGGCGGGTGCGGTCCGCGACCTGCGCACCGGCGACATCACCGAGGCCGAACCGGGCGTCCTCATCCAGACCTGTGTGTCCGCCGCCGCGGGCCCCTGCGACATCGAACGGTAGGAACACCTTGACCGCCATCGACCCCACCGCGCACCTGACCGCGGAGCAGATCGAGGAGCTCGGCCGCGAGCTGGACGCGATCCGCGACGAGGTGCTCGCCAGTCGCGGCGAGAAAGACGCCGCCTACATTCGCAAGGTCATCTCGGCGCAGCGCAAGCTCGAGCTGGTCAGCAGGGGCGTGCTGCTGTTCTCGTTCTTCCCGCCCGCGTGGCTGATCGGCACCGCCGGTCTGTCCGTGGCGAAGATCATGGACAACATGGAGATCGGTCACAACGTTCTGCACGGCCAGTGGGACTGGATGCGGGACCCGAAGATCCACTCCACCACCTGGGAGTGGGATCACGTCTCGCCGTCCGACCAGTGGAAGCACTCGCACAACGAGCTGCACCACACGTACACCAATGTGATCGGCAAGGACAACGACCTCGGCTACGGCATCATGCGCGTCGACGAGGACCAGAGGTGGCACCCGATCCACCTCGGGCAGCCGCTGTGGAACTTCATCAACGCCTGCTTCTTCGAGTACGGCATCGCAGCGTACGACCTCGAGCTCGGCAAGAACCTGCACAAGCGCCGCCGCAAGAACCCGGAGTTCCGAGCGCGAGCCAAGGCCGTGGGCCGCAAGATCCGTAAGCAGGTGCTCAAGGACTACGTGATCCACCCGCTGCTGTCGGGCCCGTCGTTCCTCACCACGCTCGCCGCCACGTTCACCGCGAACCTGGTCCGCAACCTCTGGTCCCACTCGGTGATCATGTGCGGGCACTTCCCCGAGGGCGTGCAGGTCTTCGAGCGCCGGTCGATCAACGGCGAGACGCGCGGCCAGTGGTACCTGCGCCAGATGATGGGCTCGGCGAACATCAGCGGCAGCAAGGCCATGCACTTCATGACCGGCAACCTCTCGCACCAGATCGAGCACCATCTGTTCCCGGACCTGCCGAGCAACCGGTACGCCGAGGTCGCGGTGAAGGTGCGCGCGCTGTTCGAGAAGTACGAGCTGGAGTACGTCACCGGGCCGCTGCCCAAGCAGGTGTTCTCCGCGTGGCACAAGGTCTTCCGGCTCTCGCTGCCGAACAAGAAGCCCAAGGTCAAGACGCCGGACCGCGAGCAGGAGCTCGTCGCGGCCTGATCCCCGGTCTTGGTTGAGACCTCTCGACCGAACCCGGCGGCACCGTCGGGCTCGGTGAGATCTGTTGCGGACGATGGGCGGCCGCCACACCAGACCGTACGACACGGGATCCGGGCAGCCCGGTGTCCGGCTGCGCTGCCTGAACGCGCGCCAGGGGGCTCAGCACATACCTTGGTCTCCGTCGACGCGGTCACGTCCGCGGGAGTGGTGTATCAACGGTCACTCGGTGATCTCGTTTTGAGGCTATGCAGACAGTTCGGTCGGGAGGACGGTGTCGTCGTTTTCTGACTCGATCGGGTGGCGGCGGGCCTTGGCGGGCAGGTCGAGTCCCATGTAGCGGCGGCCCTCGGTCCACTCGTCGTCAGGGCCGCGATTGTCCTGGCCTGCCTGCGGCGGCGAGTTTGCGCAGCCGCTTGAGCTCCTCCCGCTCGGCCGTGTCCGGCCCGCTACCGGCGGCCACCGACGTCCCCGCTCCGGTCTGCCCGGTGCCGTACGCCTTCTTCACCCAGCCCCGCAGGCTCTCCGAGCTGATACCCAGTTCCCGGGCGGCCTCGGTCACCGTGCGGCCCGACGGCGCCACGAGCGCGACCGCGTCCCGCTTGAACTCCTCCGAGTACCGCTTCGTGTACTTACTTGCCACCCGGCACTGCTTCCTCTGGGCTCACACGTCCCAGTCTCCAGGTGTCCAGGTGTCCACGTGTCCGCGATCAAGGGGAAGCTTCATACTCGAACGAGATCCGGTTTGCCGCAACGCATTCACACGCACCCCGATCAATCCGGCTCGCCGACTGAGCAAAGCACCCGCAGCCCGTCCTCAGCTCGTCCTCAGGCGAGCCTCAGTCCTCCACCAAGCCTTGACATACCGACAGGGCTGATGCTTGAGCGGTGCCGGGCCGAGGAGCGGCTGTGAAGGCATCTCCGCCGGCCCGGCACTCGCTTCAGACACGGGGCCACGCGAGGGAGAAGGACAGAAGGATGCGACTCGACAACACCAGGATGTCCGGCCAGGCCCGGACTCGCCGGGGGCTGGCGCTGCTGATCGCGACGGGGGCAGGGCTGGGCTCCCTGCGGCTGGGAACGGTTCCCGCACACGCCAACGCCACGACCGAGCACGTCTCGGCGGAGGGCCGGTCGGTCCGCCTCAAGACGAGTGACAGCAGCCATCGCGTGCGGGGCGACATCACGTTCACCGTGAACGCGGACGGCAACTGGAGGATCGAGGCTGAGCACCGGGCGATGGCTTCATCCTTCAGTCCCGCGGCGAGCAGGCGCAGCAGAGTCTGATCGATCTCGCGGGCGGCGTCCTCCAATCTGCCCGCCGATGGCATCTCGGCTGAATGCCGGCACTCCTTTCGCGCCAGGGGCGCGATGGCGGCGGCTGGCGGCCGTCACGGACATCTTCGCTGCGGTGCAGGCCACGGCCCTATCGCACAGGGGTCCGTGGCCCCCGCCGGCGTCCCCGCCGGGTGGGGTCTTGATTGCCCGCCGCAGCGATCCCTGACGCGAATTTCCCATGGTGACGGCGTCGAACCCAAGGGCTTCACGTGGATGAGCTGCTCGACTTCCGCTCCGGACACCGGTCGGTCGCCCCAGGATTGCTCTGGCCGCAGCACCAGTACCCGGTCTGCAGCGCCACTGTGTCCCGGGCCGAGCACGCGTTGCCGGGCGCTGGGCGAGGCACTGATCGTTCGTACGGGTCTGCTGTGCCGCACCTGGCAGGAGCCGGCGCCTCCCTGCGGAGTCCGCGTCGGCAGAACGCGCTCACATCTGCTGGTTCACCAGACGACTCATGCGGCGGACCGGGTCCTGTCGGGACCGGGTGGCAGGTCTGACTGTCGGCTGGTCAGCACGGACCTTCTCCGCATACCCGCTGGCGCACCTGGTGCGCCCGGCTCGTACCACAAGCGCTGATGACGTTCACCACGCTCGTTCTCGCCATGGGGTCTGAGAACCCCTGAGTCCGTCCCCTCGGGCGAGGGCCGGAAGTTCCGGCGGCCGACCCGAAGAGCACCACTGGAGCCATCACCCATGATCAATACGTTTCGCGTGCCTTCACGGTTACCCAGAACATATGGCAGGGACGAAGAACTGTCGGTGTTCGCTCAGGCATTGGAGCAGGTCATAGCCGGGCGCAGCGCAGTCGTCCTCGTGGAGGGAGTCTCGGGGAGCGGCAAGAGTCACTTCCTGGCGGAGGCGGCTCGGTGGGCGACACGGCTCGGACCAGCCGGGCCGAGGAGCCTCGTACCGACGGTCCCGCACTGGACCGGTGCCTCCTGGAACCCGCAGTCCTCCCTGGCCGCCGATGTGCGGGCGCTCCTCGACGACGACCCCTCTCCCTGTTTGGTCGCTCTCGACGACGTGCGCTGCACGGACCTGGCACCGGGAGCGTCTCTCGAGTCGCTGCTCGTGCGGTACGCCTCACAGCCGGCCCTGTGGCTGCTGGCTCGCCGGGGCACCGACGCGTACCCGCTTGCCGGCGGGGCCGACGAGCACCGGAGCGCCCAACGGATCGCGCTCGGCCGGCTGGACGAAGACGCTGTGACGGATCTGGTGCGCGACGGCCTCGGTGCCACCCCGGGGCGGGACGTACTGGCCCTGGCTGAGGGTGCCGGCGGCAATCCCGGGCTGCTCAGCGAGTTGGTCTTCGGCCTCGTCGAGGAGAAGGGCACCTCGGTCGAGTCCGGCATCGTCCGTCTGGTCTCCCGGCGGCTGCCTCGGCGAGTGCACGAACTTGTGAGGCGACAACTGCTGGCCGTCGGCTGCGAAGCCCTGCGCACCCTGCGTGCGGCGGCCGTGCTGGGCAACACGTTCGTCCCCGGCGATGTGGTGCGGATGACCGGCCTGGCCGTGGTGCACGTCTGCCAGGGCTTGCAGGATGCGTTGGACATCGGACTGTTGGAGGAGCACGACGAGTACAGCCTGCGATTCCGGCATGATCTGGTGCGTCAGGCCCTGCAGGAGGCGATGCCCGTGCCGATCCTGCGGCTGATGCACCTGGAAGCGGGCCGGAGGTACCTGGCCGCCGCGGAGGACGGCGCACCCGCCGTGTGCCTCTCGGCCCAGCCGCTGCCTCCCGCAGGGGGTCCGGCGAATTCCCCGGCAGGCCGGCCGGGATGGCCCTCCGCCGACCAGGTCCGGGCGTCGTCGCCGGCCTTGGCGGGCCCTGACCGGGCGTGTTCGGTGGACTGTACCCGAGCGGTGGCTGCCGACCGCGCCGAGGACAGCGTCACGATCAATGCCACCGCCCACGACGGCCCGGGCCCACGGGGTCGGCGGGCCGGACCGGACGAGGCCGCGCACACCACCCTGAAGGAGTCCTTACGCCACCACACAGCGCCCGGTGCCCGCCGCGACGCCGCACCTTCGCGCCGGCATCCGGGTGAGGCAGACGACCCGCCGTTCGCCCCCGTCTCGGTCGTCACGCGTCCCAGAGCCGGCGGGCGGCGCCTCCCCAACCCGGAGTCCGCCCCACGGCGCACGGGCTGGGCCTCCCTCACCGAGACGGAGCGCTCCATCGCCGAACTGGCCGCGCGGGGCCTGACCAACCGGGAGATCGGCGAGCGCCTGTTCCGCTCACCGCACACCGTCAACTTCCATCTGCGCAGCGTCTTCCGCAAGCTCGGGGTGCGCTCCCGGGTCGAGCTGGCGGGCAGCGTCCGCTCCGGGCCGGCCGCCCCCGGGCCGGCCCGCGGCGCCGGCCCCGTCCACGACGCGTAACCACCGGGGAACCGGTGCTGCCTAGCGTCGCCCGCGTCAGATCCCGTCAGAGCGAAGGGGATCGCCGGACAGACCAGGAGACCTCGTGTGAAGGAGACGAAGGAGAAGCCGATCACGGTGCTGGCCGTCAGCGGCTCCGAGCACCCCAGTGGCAACACGGCAGATGTCCTGGACCACGCCGCGAAGATCCTCGTCGCCCGAGGAGCCGTACTCGACGTGGTCCACCTCGGACGAGCACGGGTGACCCCGTGCGGCCCGTGCGGGGACTGCAACGTCCGGCCCCTGCCGTGCGCACTCGACGACGACGTCGCCTCGATCGTGCAGCGGATGATCGCGGCGGACGGCATCCTCTACGCCACCCCGGTGCACGGCTTCGGCACGGCCGCGCTCATGCAGGGCTTCATCGAGCGGGCCGGCGTGGGCCACTTGCGCTTCACGCGCCCGCTGGCCAACAAGGTGGCGGGAGTCATCGTCACCGGCCGCCGCTACAGCCACACCGAGGTGTACTCGCACCTCGTGAAGAACGCCCTGCTCAACCGGATGATCTTGGTCGGCAGCGGCATGCCGCCGATCGTCTACAGCGGCGAGGTCGAAAGCGGCGACGCCGAGGGGCTGGACATGGTCCGCGCCATGCTCGACCGCATGGTGGACATGATCCGTCTGCTGCGCGAGCACCGCGCGCTCACCGGACACGACGCCCTCTCCCCTCAGACGCTCAACGAACGCCAGCGGGCCGGGACCTGAGCACCGCACCCGCCCCGACACCCCATCCGCACGGCCTCCGGCCGGTCCCAGTGAAAGGACGCACAGATTGAACACGCACGAGGCCCGGGCGTCGCTGGGCGAATTCCAGAGCTTCAACG
Organism: Streptomyces sp. bgisy027; assembly: GCF_057710365.1. NCBI lineage: Bacteria > Bacillati > Actinomycetota > Actinomycetes > Kitasatosporales > Streptomycetaceae > Streptomyces > Streptomyces sp. bgisy027. The sequence continues at coordinate 117,044 of NZ_JBYIVZ010000028.1, read as the reverse complement.
AGCGCTACTACAGCGGTGAGGTGACAGACGAGGAGTGGAAGCGCTGGAACGCCGAGCGGCTTACGACCGTACTGCGGCACGTCACCGAGAACTCTCCGTTCTACGGCCGCCACCTGCGGGACATCGACATCGAGCGGGTCACCCCCGACGACATGGGCGTGCTGCCGTTCACCACCAAAGCCGATCTCCGTCGCGAGCTGCACGACATGCTCAGCGGCGACATGCGCGACGCCCTGATCTACTACGAGACCACCGGCACCACGGGCCCGGCCACGCCGTGCCCGCGCGGGCCCAAGGACATCGCGTGCAGCAACATCCATCTGGAGAAGTCACTGCGCAACCTGTTCACGCACTACTTCGGCGACCGCAAGCCGGTGATCGGGCTGATGGGCCCCTCCGAGCTGTACTCCTTCGGCGACACCTTCGGTGACGTCGTCACCCGGATCGGGGCGTGCCACGCCAAGATCTGGCCCGAGTCCCAGCGCGTCGGCTACCGCAAGGCCCTGGAGCTGATGCGGGACCTGGAGATCGACGTGATCATGTGCTCCCCGGCCGCGTGCGCCAACCTCGCCAAGGCCGCCGTGCACAACGGCTTCGACCCGCGCAAGGACTTCAACGTCAAGCTGTTCCTGGTGCTCGGCGAGATCTGCACCCCCGAGTTCTCGGCCAACGTGCAATCCATCTGGGGCGCTGACGCACTGCCCGCCCTCTACGGCACCCAGGAGCTGATGGTCGTCGCGACCGGTTGCTCCCGCGGCCGAATGCACCTGTCCAGGCCGAACTACCTCGCGGAGGTGGTCGACCCGGACACCGGCGAGAGCCTGGGCCAGGAGGGAACCGGCGAGCTGGTGCTGACCATGCTGGTCGACGACATCAAGCCGTTGGTGCGCTACCGCACCAACGACCTGGCCACGATCGGACCCAACACCTGCGGCTGCGGGCTGCCCGGACCCGAGATCCAGGTCATCGGCAGGGTGCCGGACCGCATCGCCCTGGGCGAGGGCAAGTTCCGTCCGGCGGAGATCGAGGCCGCCCTGCTCGACGGTGTCGGAGGCTGCCTCGGCTACCAGGTCGTCATCGGCAAGGACGCCGACGGCGGCGACGAGGTCACCGTCCACCTGGAGATGCTGGAGGCGATCAGCGGTCCGACCGAGGTGATCGCCGAAGGCATGATCCAGCGCATTCGCGAGCGGCTCAACGTTCCCGCCAAGGTCGTCGTGGATCCCGACCTCGACCCCATCACCCAGACCGGCGCCTACGTCAGCTGGAAGGCCGCCCGGGTCAAGGACACCCGCGTCGAGCACGACCCGGACGTGGAGACCGCCCAGCGCGTCGCCCGGCGCTACGTCCACACGAGCTGACCACCCGGCGCCTGCGACGGGGCCGGGGCGGAGGGCAGCCTGCCACAGCTGCTTCCCGCCTCGGCCCCGTGCCCGTTCCCCCTGCGCGCGGCCGCCCTGCCCGGCGGACCGTGCCCGAACCACGAAGGTGGTGACCCATGCCCGCATCCGCGCCGGCCACCGCGCCGCCCCGGATCACCGTGTCCACCGAGCGGTCCCCCGCCTCCGCCGTCGATCTGGTGGCCGCCTGGCAGCGGCTGACCGAGAAGTTCGGCCCCGAGGGCGCGTTCCTCCTCGAATCGCGCGGCGGCCCGGCCGCCGACTGCCGCTACGCGATGCTCGGATTCCGGCCCCTGCTGACCGTCACCGTACGGCGCGGTGCAGTGCGCCTCGACGGCGAGCCCGCTGTGGCCGCAGCCGCCCTTGCCGCGGCGGACGGCTTCCTGCAGGAGGAGGGGACCGACCGGGTACTGGAACGCCCCGATCTGCTCTGGGACATGCTGCGCGCCGTCCAGGATCGCTTCGCGGCGCCCAGCGGTGACGCACCGCAGCAGTTCGGCTTCCTGTCCTTCTTCGGCTACGACACGATCCACTACGTCGAGAAGCTGCCCCGGCTGATCGCGGTCGCCCCCGATGACGCCGAGGTCCCCGACATCTGTCTGGTGCTGCACCAGGGGCGGATCCGGACCGACCTCGCCACCGGCGTCAGCGAGCTGTTCCTGCACCGATCGGACGCCTGGTCCGGCCCCTCCTGCGAGGAGATCCAGGACCTGCTGCAGACGCTGCCGCAGCCCGACGCCGACGCGCGGGCGCCGCTGCCCGAGGTGCCGGGCTTCACATGCCGGGACGACACCACGCGCGAGGACTACCTCCAGCGGGTGGACACCTGCCTCGGGCACATCGCGGCCGGCGACGTCTACCAGATCCAGATCGGCCACGAGCTGACCGTGACCAGCACGGTCGAACCGCTGGACGTCTACCGTCGGCTGCGGGCGTCGAACCCGTCGCCGTACAGCTATCTCGCCCCGGTCGCCGGTCAGTTGATGATCGGCGCGAGCCCGGAACTGTTCGCGCGGGTGGAAGACGGCGAGCTGGTGATGCGGCCCATCGCCGGCACCCTGCCGCACCGGCCGGGCAGCGGCACCGCCCCGGACACGGCCGCCGCAGGGCTGCTCGCCGACCCCAAGGAGATCGCCGAGCACATCATGCTGGTCGACCTGTGCCGCAACGACATCGGACAGGTCTGCGACCGCGGCACGCTCGCCGAGAGCGGGATGTTCAGCGTCGAGCGCTACTCCCACGTCCTGCACCTGGTCTCGACGGTGACCGGGCGGGTCGGCGAGGCGGACGGCTACGACGTCGTACGCGCCCTGTTCCCCTCCGGCACCATGACCGGCGCGCCCAAGCTGCGCGCCATGGAGATCATCGAGTCGATGGAGTCCAGCCGCCGCGGCTGGTACGCGGGTTCGGTCGGTCTCCTGGACTTCGACGGCTCCGTCAACCTGGCGCTGTGCATCCGCACCCTCCTGCACGCCGACGGCCGCTACCGCACCCGCGCCTCGGCCGGCATCGTCGCCGACTCGGTGCCCGGCCGGGAGTGGCGCGAGACCCTCGCCAAGATGAGCGCCGCCTACTGGGCCGTCACCGGAAAGGAACTCCTGTCGTGAAAAGCCTCGTCGTCGACGCCTACGACAGCTTCGTCCACATCATCCGGCACTACCTGCTCGAACTGGACGCCGGTCCGGTCGTGGTGCGCTCCGGCGATCTGGACCACGCGGCGGTCGAGGCGATGGACCCGGATCTGCTGGTGCTCGGCCCGGGCCCCGGCCATCCGGCGGTCTCCGGGCATGTGGAGCTGATCCAGCAGTTCGCGGGCCGCATCCCGGTCCTCGGCGTCTGTCTCGGCCACCAGGCCCTGGGGCTGGCCTACGGGGGCGAGGTGCGCCGGGCGCGCCCCATGCACGGCAAGACCAGCGCGCTGGAGCACGACGGCATCGGCATGTTCAAGGGCGTGCCGCAGTTGGTGCGGGTGGCCCGCTATCACTCGCTCGTCGTTGAGGAGGCGTCGGTGCCGGACTGTCTGGAGGTCACCGCGCGCTCGCTGGACGACGGTCTGGTCATGGGTCTCAGGCACCGTGAACTACCTCTGGAATCAGTGCAGTTCCATCCGGAGAGTGTCTGCACCGAGCAGGGCATGACCCTGTTCGGCAACTTCGTGCGGCAGCACGGACGGGTGCACCGGGCCGTCGGCTGACCGACTCCTCCCCCGGCGGACCGGACAGGCCCGGACGCGAGAGAAGGTGGTCCTTCTCCGCCTCCGGGCCGTCCCGTGTACGGGCACTACGGCCCGTCAGCGCGCAGCGTCACCCGCGAGCACCGGGGTCCCGTGGGCAACCCTCCCGGCGACGTCACCGGCCGGGGGCGGGGCCAGGGCCCGTCCCGCTGCGGCGACCGCGAACTCCAGCCGGCCCATCAGTTCGCCCAGCGCTCTGGTCGGCAGCGCCTGGCCCGCGTCGCACAGCGCCTCCGCCGGGTTGGGGTGGCTCTCCACGATCAGCCCGTCGGCGCCGGCCGCGGCTGCGGCGAGCGCCAGCGGGATCACCCGGTCGGTGAGACCCGCCGCGTGACTGGGGTCGACGATGACCGGCAGGTGGGTGCGCTCCTTGAACACCGTCAGCGCCGCCAGGTCGAGTGTGAAGCGGTAGGAGGACTCGAACGTACGGATGCCACGCTCGCACAGCACGACATCGCCGTTGCCCTCGTCGAGGACGTACTCGGCGGCCATGAGGGTCTCCTCCACGGTCGCCGCCAGGCCCCGCTTGAGCAGCACCGGGCGTCCGGCGCGCCCCAGTTCGCGCAGCAGGGTGTAGTTCTGCATGTTCCGTGCGCCGACCTGGAAGACGTCGACGTGGGCCGCCATCAGTTCGACGTCCCGGACATCGACGATCTCGCTGACGACCGGCAGGCCGGTGGCATCGCGAGCCTCGGCCAGCAGCTCCAGGCCGACCGGGCCGAGGCCCTGGAAGGAATACGGGTTGGTGCGCGGCTTGTACGCACCGCCGCGCAGTGCGTGGGCGCCCGCCTCCCGCACGGCGGTGGCGGCCTGGAGCATCTGCTCCCGGTGTTCCACCGAGCAGGGCCCGGCGATCACCGTGAAGCCTGTGCCGCCGACCGACGCCGTCGCACCGGCCCGGCCGAGCCGCACCTGTGTGGTGCCCTGCCCGGGGAACCGGGCCGAGTGCGGGTAGGCCGCCGGGATGTCGGTGAGTCCGGCGGACTCGGCCAGGTCGCCGAGCGCGGCGACCACCATGGCGCGGTCACCGGTGGTCGAGAACAACCGGGGCGTGTGCGCCCGGATCTGCGATCCGGCGTCCACCAGCCGGGCGGCCGCCCTGCTCTGCTGATCGGCGTTCATGGCGTCCAAAGAGATGATGAGCACGTCTATCGGTCTCCCTACGTGATCGTAAAGGTGTGGCACGGTGACGCACCGCCGTGGGCGAAGGGCGAGGACGCGGCCCCTCGGCCATGCGCCGCACCGTAGTTACGGGCGGATAAACCGTGGTTACGTGCGCAGGCGGCCGGGACCGGGCCGCGCGGATAACCGGGAGCGAACCGCGCCGGCGTACGGATCGGCTCCAACCGTCCGACGCATCGGAGTCCCCATGTCGCCCCTCGTACAAGATCCCTGGACGCTCGTGCCCCGCCCGCAGGCCGGTGCACCCGTGCGGCTGCTGTGCTTCCCCCATGCGGGCGCAGGCGCCGCCGCCTACCGGCACCTCGCCGAACTGCTTCTCCCCTGCGCGGAGCTGCGCATAGTGCGGCTTCCGGGCCGGGAACGGCGCTGGAGCGAGCCTGCGCACGCCTCGCTGGAACCTCTGCTGCTCGACCTCGCCGAGGGCCTGGCCCCGCATCTGGACCCGGCGCCCGGACAACGGCTGGCGTTCTTCGGGCACAGCATGGGCGCGCTGGTCGCCTTCGAGCTGGCCCGGCTGCTGCGGGCGCGCGGCGCCCGGATGCCCGACAGCCTGCTGGTGTCCGGGCTCGACGCCCCGCACCGGCCCCGGACCGGCCGTGCGGTGATGCACAGCCTGGACGACGACGCCTTCGCCGCACGACTGCCGCACTACGGGGGCCTCCCCCGCGAACTGCTGGATCAGCCCGAGCTGCTGAAGATGTTCCTGCCCACCCTGCGAGCCGACTTCGCCGTGGTGGAGACCTATCGCCACCGCCCGGAGCCGCCGTTGGAGGTGCCGGTCGCCGCGTACGGCGGGCGCGCGGACCAGGAGACCTCCGTGGCCGGCCTCACGGCCTGGGCAGAGCTGACCGCGGGGCCGTTCCGGCACCGCATGTTCGACGGCGGGCACTTCTACCTCACCGAGCGTCCCGCGGAGCCGGCGGCGGAAGTCGCCGCCGATCTCGCACGGTTCGGCAGGGCACTCGCCTGAGCACGGCGGTACAGCGCCCCTGAACAGCCGGGGCCAGGGGGCTCTGAGGAGTCCCCTGGCCCCGGCCGCGTGCGTGCCCTCCGCCGCGGGTCAGCCCGTCCGGGCCTCGACGGCATCCAGTTCCATCAGTGCCTCGGCCAGCAACACCGCGCTCTCGCCCTGGCCGGGCCTGGCCGCGATGACGGCCGCCAGCGACGCCGGGGTCGGCATGCCGAACACCTCCCGCAGGGTGATCTCGGTGCCCATGGCCCCGGTGAGCCGGCCGGCCAGCCGGGTGCCGGTCAGCGAGTCGCCACCGAGGTGGAAGAAGTCGTCTCCGGTTTCCACTCGTTCCAGACCCAGCACCTGCGCGTAGACGCTCGCGACGTAGCGTTCGAGCGGACCGTCGGGCGCCGACACGTCGGCGACAGCGTTCTCGGGGCCCTCCTCCGTGGCGATCCGCGCCAGCGTGCGGCGGTCCGTCTTGCCGTTCCCGGTCAACGGAAGCCGATCAAGAACCCGTATGTCGCCGGGCACCATGTACGGCGGCAGCCACGTCCCGGCAAAGGAGCGCAGGGCGGTGGTGTCCACCGCGGCGGCGTCCGCGGCGGGCACCACAAAGGCGACGAGGCGGCGGGCGCCGCCCCCGCCGGGCGCGGTGACGACGGCCGAGCGGACCGTGGGGTGACGTTCCAGGGCGGCCTCGACCTCACCGAGCTCGATCCGGTAGCCGTTGATCTTCACCTGGAAGTCCCGGCGGCCCAGGATCTCGATGGCGCCGTCCGCGCGGTACCGGCCGAGGTCACCGGTGTCGTAGGCGCGTTCGCCCGACGGCAGGGTCAGGAAGCTGCGGCGGGTCTGCTCCTCGTCGCCGAGGTAGCCGTGGGCGAGACCGACCTCGCTGGAGACCACCATCCTGCCGGGCACCCAGTCGGGCCGGGGGGCGAGCCGGTCGTCGAGGATGTGGTAGCGCTGGTTGGTCATCGGGAACCCGTACGGGATGCTCGCCCAGCGCGGGTCGATCGCGTCGGCGTCGATGGGATACAGGATCGAGAAGCAGGCCGTCTCGGTGGGCCCGCCGACGCTCAGCACGGACACGTCGGGGGCGAGCGCCCGCAGGCGACCGGGCAGCGGCAGCGGGATGAAGTCGCCGCCCATCATCACGTTGCGCAGCGAGCGCAGCGCGTGCCGGTCCGGTCCGGCCGACTGCTCGACCCGGTCGACCAGCATCTCCATCAGCGCGGGCACGGAGTTCCACAAGGTGGCCCCGGTGCGCTCGACCAGGTCGGCCCAATGCCCGGGATCGGGGTACTCGGAGGGGCCGGGGACGACCGCCGCGCCGCCGGCCGCGAGCACGCCGAAGACGTCGTAGACGGAGATGTCGAAGTGCAGCGCGGAGACGGCGAAGGCGCGGTCGGCCGGTCCGACGTCGAAGCGGGTGTTGACGTCGCTGATCATGTTGAGGATGGCCCGGTGGTCGACGACGACACCCTTGGGGATGCCGGTCGAGCCCGAGGTGAAAATCGTGTACGCCGGGTCCGTCGGCCGCTGGACGCTCTCCAGCGGCGAGGCGTCCGCCGGGAACGCGGACAGCTCCGGGTCGAGGGCGAGCACCGTCACGCCCTCGGGCCAGCCGGGCCGGGTGGCAAGCCGGGGCTGGGTGAGCACGGTGCGCACGCCGGCGGTGGCGAGGATGTGCGCGAGGCGCTCGCGGGGCAGACCGGGGTCGACGGGAAGGTAACCGCCGCCGGCGGTCAGGGCGCCGTAGACGGCCGGGTACTGTTCCCAGCCCTTCTCCATGACCACCGCGACCAGCTCGCCGGGTTGGGTTCCCGCCGTGCGCAGACCGTGCCCGATGCGGTTGGCGGCCGTGTACAGCTCACCGAAGGAGAGGGTGCGGCCGCTGGTGATGACGGCGGGCGCTGCCGGGTCGGCCTCGGCGCGCCGGGCGAGCAGTTCGTGCAGCAGCCCGTCGGGGACTTCGGCGTCCGTGGCGTTGACCTCGGCGCGGCGGCGGAGCTGAGCCTCGGGGACGAGGGCGAACCTCTCGTGGCCCCAGGCGGCCTCGTCGTCGATGAGCCGGTCGACGAGAGCGACGTACGCGCCGAACATGGTCTCGATCATCCCGGCCGGGAAGTGGGCCGCGAGGTGGTCCCACTTGAAGTGCAGGGCGCGGTCGATCTCGCGGATCTGCACGTCCAGCAGTACCTGGGGGGTCTGCGAGACGCCGTAGGTCTCCCGGCCGAGCGCGGACGCCTGCTGCCTGGGCGGGTGGCCGAGGAGGCTGGTGACGACGATCGGCATGACCGGGCGCAGGGAGGCGCCCTGGAACCGGCTGATCTGCCGCAGCACGTCGACGCCGTTGAAGTGGCGGTGCTCCAGGTCGCGCCACAGCTGCTGCTGGATGGAGCGGGCCCGCTCCAGGAAGGTGCCGTCGGTCTTCTCCACGGCGACCATGAGGGTGTTGGAGAAGTCGCCGAGCAGCCGGTCGATCTGCGGGTGGACCGGGAGCCGGTCGAACAGCGGGAAGTTGATGGTGAAGCGGTCATTGGCGGACCAGGCTCGGACCACCTCGCAGAAGACGGCGGTCAGCACACCGGAGGGGGTGATCCCGGAGCGCTGCGCGCGGTCCTTGAGCAGCTGCCAGCGCTCGGCGTCCACCGAGTGGGCGAAACGCTCGAAGCGGACCTCGCCCTCGGGCTCGGCGAGCATCGGCAGGTCGGGGGCCGGGGGCAGGTCGGGCACCCGAGACAGCCAGTACTCGCGTGCGACGCGGTAGCGCTCGGACTCCTCCAGGGCGGGCAGGGAGCTGACGACGTAGTCGCGGAAGGTGACCTCCAGCGGCTCGGGTTCGACTTCAGGGTGCTCGTAGAAGTCGATCAGGTCGGGCAGCAGCACCTGGAACCAGCTCCAGGCATCCATGATGAGCAGGTCGATGCCCATGTGCAGACGGACCCGGCCGTCGGGCATCAGCGACAGCCGTACGTCGTACAGCGGCCGGCGGTGGGCGTCCAGGACCTGGTGCGCCATCTCCTCACGGACCCGCAGCACTTCGGCCTCGGCCTGCTCCAGGTCGCTGCCCCGCAGGTCGAGAACAGTGATGCCGTCCCCGTCCAGCCCTGGCGGCACCTGCTGGGTGCCGTCGGGCAGGATCACCGCGCCCAGCATGTCGTGCCGCTCCATCAGCCGCTGCCAGGCCCGGCGGAAGCGGTCGGGGTCGAGCTGCTCGCGCTCCCACTCGAAGTATCCGTGACATCCGACGTTGCCGAAGTCGACGGCCGAGCCGCGGCCGATCCAGAACGCCTGCTGCACCTCGGTGAGGGGGAAGGGCGCCTGGGCGTCACCGGCCGGGGCGAGCACGGGCAGCTCGTCGGGGCCGTGGGAGTCGCCGAGCTCGGCCAGGCGGGCGGCGGCGGCCCGCACGTGCGTGGCAGCGGCCAGGTGCGACAGGGCGAAGGGTACGCCCGTCTCCTGGGAGACGCGGGTGACCAGGCGGATCGCGGCGAGCGAGTCTCCGCCGAGCTCGAAGAAGTCGTCCAGCACACCGACCTCGTCCAGGCCCAGGACGTCGCGCCAGAGGGCGGCGAGCGCGCGCTCGGTCTCGTCGCGCGGGGCGGTGAACTCGGCGCTGATGTCCGGGCGTTCGCGGCCGGGGGCGGGCAGCGCCGCGCGGTCGACCTTGCCGTTGCGGGACAGCGGCAGCTCATCGAGGACCACCCAGGCCGAGGGGACCATGTACTGCGGCAGCCGGTCGGCGAGCAGTGCGCGCAGTTCGCAACCGCGCGGCGCGGCTCCGGGCACGGGCTCGATGTAGGCGACGAGGCGCCGCTCACCAGGAATGTCTTCGCGGGCCGTGACCACGGCCGACCCGACCTCGGGCAGCGCGGCGAGGGCCGACTCGACCTCGCCGGGGTGCACGCGGAAGCCGCGGATCTTCACCTCGTGGTCGGCGCGGCCGACGATCTCCAGGGTGCCGTCCGGCCACTGGCGGGCGGTGTCTCCGGTGCGGTAGAGCAGCGGGTCGGGGTCGCCCGGGACGGTGTTGGGCAGGTACCTCTCGGCGTGCGCGGCCGGGTCGTCGGGGTATCCGGCGGCCAGCGACACGCCGGAGACGAACAGTTCGCCAGGCACGCCGTAGGGCACCGGGCCGTGTCCGGCGTCCAGCACGTAGGCATGCACTCCGGGTGCGGGGGTGCCGATCGGGGGCAGCCGGCGGGCCCGCTCGGCGGGGGTGAGGCTGCGGGCGGTGCGGGTGAGGTTGCCGGTGGCGACGACGGTCGCCTCGGAGGAACCGTAGACGTTCAGCACCTCGTACGGCAGTTCGTCGGGAGGCCAGGAGCTCAGCCGCTCGCCGGCGAGCCTCATGCTGCGCAGAGCGCCGTCGGCGGGCCACGACAGGGGCCACAGCCGCTCGGCGAACGCGGTCAGCACCAAGGTATGGGTGACCTTCTCGGTCAGCAGCCAGTCGCGCAACGTCTCCGGGTGGCCCGCGACGTCCGGATCCGGGATCAGCACCGTCGCCCCGGCTGCCAGCAACGGGAAGCAGTCGACCACGAGCAGCCCGACGCCGGGCGGGGAGAGCCAGGTGCCGCGGGCCGACGCATCGATGCCGGTCTGCTCGGCCAAGGTGCGCACCAGGGCGCGCAACGCTCCGTGCCGCTGGGCGACGGCCTTCGGGGTGCCGGTGGAGCCGGAGGTGAAGACCAGGTGGCAGATCGAGTCGTCGGTGATGGCAGCCTCACCGGTGTACGGCTCGGCCTGCTGCCAAGTGTCGTCTTCGAGGCTCACCTCGACGCAGTGGTGCGGGGCCGCTCCGCCCGCGGTGACGACCGCGGCGGGAGCGCTGTCGGCGATCAGCCGGGACAGCCGCTCGGCGGGCTGGGAGGGGTCGAGGAGCACGACGGTGGCGCCGAGCTTCAGGACGGCGAGCTGGGCGAGAAGATGGCGGGCGCTACGGGGCAGCAGGAGCGCAACTCGGTCGCCGGCCACCACGCCCGCCCCGGCCAGACGCCCGGCCAGGCGCCCGGCCAGCGCGTCGAGTTCCCCGTAGGTCAGCCGCAGGCGGGGGTCGGCGACGGCGAGCGACTCCGGGTCACGCCGGGCAGCGGCGGCCACGGCCTCGTGGAAGTACGGGGCTCGGGCGACGTCGGACACACCGTCCGGTGTCACCTCGGGCTGCCCGGCGCAGGAGGCTGCCGCCAGACGTGCGCGGCGCTCGGTCTCGTCCAGCAGGGGCAGCGCGCCCACGGGAGTGGCGGGGACAGCCTCGGCGGCCTCGGCGAGCCGGCCCAGCCATGTCGCCGCCGTGCGCAGCTCGGTGCCGGCGAGGAAACCGCCTGCGGTCAGGGTGCCGTCGGTCGTGCAGAGCACCAGGTCCGCGCCCGGCGCCAACGGTCCGGAAGCGGGCGCGTCGGTCACGCACGCCTGGGGCACCACGTCGCTGCCGGCGCCGGCCGCCACCAACTCCCGGACCTTCGTGGCGAGTTCCTCGACCGGTGCCGCGGCGTCGACGGGTACGGCCAGCACCAGCTCCGAAAGTCCGGCCCGGCGCAGGGCGATCACCTGTTCGGGGTCGCCGGTGCAGCGGTGCAGGAGCGCCGCGAGCACGGCGACGGCGGCTACCGGGTCCGGGCCGATCGCGCACGTCACCGTCAGGGCCGCTTCCGGCTCCCCGTCCGGGTGCCCGCCCAGCGCGTCCGACATCCGGTCCCGCCATGCCATGTGTTCCGGCAGCACGATAACGCCCTCCCTCGAATAACTCATCTGTGAGGCCCGGTTACGACGATCCTGGTTCCGGCGCCGATTCGGGTACTTGTCCGCCCGAACGCCGGCCGGATAGACGCGCACCTTAGAAAAGGGCGGGTTAGAGACCGGTTATGCACGGCCTGTGCGCGGCGTTTGAAGGGACCGGGGAACGGCCGGGTGAGAACGCGCCGGGGCGACGTAACCACGCGCTAACTGCCTCCTCCTACATTCCCTGCCGTCGCCAAAAGCCATGGAGGTGGTGAAGTGACCACGATCGGCACGGGAACATCCGCGACAACCAGACGAGGCGTGGCCGGTGTCGCGGAGAGTCCCCGGGACCCGAGGCGCCCGTTCGTGCTGGGCCTGGGCGGAACGCACCGGTCGGGGTCATCGACCGAGCGCGCCCTGCGGGCCTCGCTCGACGGGGCGGCCCGCACGGGTGCGGACACCCTTCTGCTCGGTGCCGAGGAGCTACGGCTCCCCCTGTTCGACCCGACGTCGAGCGAACGCACGCCCGCCGCCCGCCGGCTGCTCGCCGCAGTCGCCGCCGCCGACGGCCTGATCCTGGGCTCGCCCGCCTATCACGGCGGCGTATCCGGCCTTGTCAAGAACGCTCTCGACTACATCGAGGACCTCCGGGACGACGCCCGCCCCTATCTCGACGGGCGCGCGGTCGGGTGTGTGGTGACGGCCGGAGGCTCCCAGGCCGCCCCCGTCCTCACCGGCCTGCGTTCCATCGTCCACGCCCTGCGCGGCTGGCCCACCCCGCTGGGCGTGGCCGTGAACACCAGCGGGCCGGTGTTCGGCCCCGACGGATCGGTGGCTGACCCGAAGACGGCCGCCCAGCTGGAAGCCGTCGGCCGTCAGGTCGCCGAATTCGCCGCACAGCGCCGCGGCGCCGCCGTCTGACCGCCGGACCGGAGAACCCAGCGCCTTCGGGATGTCCCCGGCCGTCCGCCCTATCGAAGAAAGACAGGTCATGAAGTCCATCTTTTTCCACCTGCAAGGCTATCGGGAGCTTCCCGACGATTTCCGGGAGCGTTACGAGAGCATTTGGGCCACCGCCCCCAACAAGGAGCTGTGCGACCCGCGCAAGGTGCACCAGTACCTGAACTGGAACATCGACGAGCTGGAACTCGCCGACGACCTCGGATTCGACGGAGTCGGCGTCAACGAGCACCACTCCAACGGCTACAGCTTCTCCGGCTCGCCGAATCTGGCGGCCTCGATCCTGGCCCGTAAGAAGTCCGACGCGGCGATCATGCTGCTGGGCAACACCCTCGTCCAGTACAACCCGCCGACCCGGGTCGCAGAGGAGCTCGCCACACTCGACTGCATGAGCGGCGGCCGCATCATCGCCGGCATGCCGGTCGGCTCCCCGATGGACACGACCATCGTGCACGGCATCACCCCCACCGAAGTGCGCTCGCGCTACCACGAGGCCCACGACCTCATCAAGCGCGCCTGGACGGAGTCCGGCCCCTTCCCCTTCAACGGCAAGTACAACAAGTTGCGTTACGTCAACCCTTGGCCGCAGCCCTACCAGCAGGACCCGCACCCGCCGATCTGGCTGGGCGGCGGCGGCTCTCCGGAGACCTGGAAGTTCGCCACGGACAACGACTACGTCTACACGTACCTCAGCTGGGGCGGACACAAGTACGGCAAGCAGCTGATGGACGGCTTCTGGCAGACCGTCGAGCAGGCTGGACTGGACGACAACCCCTACCGTGCGGGCTTCGCCCAGGTCGTCGTGGTCGCCGACACCGACGCCGAGGCCGAGAAGATCTACATGCCGCACATCCGCGACTTCTACGACAAGGCGATGTACGTGGCCCCGCACCACGCCTTCGTCCCCGGCTACTTCAAGAAGGCCGCCCTCCAGTCGTTCCTCGGCAAGCCCGGACAGAGCAAGAAGAACGCGCCGTTCGGCGTCCCGGCCGGCCGCGACATGACCTGGAAGCAGCATGTCGAGGAAGAGGCGATGGTCATCGGTGGCTCCCCCGCCACCGTCGTCGACAAGCTGACCGAGGCGGTCAAGAGCCTCCGCGTCGGCCACCTGATGGTCATCCTCCAGCTGGCGACCATGACCAGGGAGCAGACCGAGCGCAACATCCGCCTGTTCGCCGAACAGGTGATGCCCAAGATCAGTCACATCTGGGACGGCCACGGATACCAGGACCACTGGTGGCCGACCGGCGCGACCCGGAACTCCGGCCCCACCGTCCCGCAGTCCAGCGTCTCCCCGGAGGTTCCGGCATGAGCACCTTCACCCCTGTGAGCATCCCGATGCCCGGCGGGCTGGCCGACAACACGGTCCTCGTGGGTGGCGACGGCACCCCGGTCGTCTTCCTGCACGGCCTGTTCGGCCAGTCCTGGGAGGGCTTCCTGGACGACCTGGCCGCCGACCACAAGGTCTACGCGCCGGCCAGCCCCGGCAGCGCCGAGCCCCAGGACCTGGTCCACCTCGACCACCTGTGGGACCTGCTGCTCTACTACCACGACCTGTTCGAGCGGCTCGGCCTGGAGAAGTTCGACATCGTCGGCCACTCCTTCGGCGGCATGGTGGCGGCCGAGTTCGCGGCCGTGTACCCCGAGCGGGTCCGCAAGCTCGTCCTCATCGACGCCCTCGGCCTGTGGCGCGACGACGCGCCCGTCCGTGACCACGCCATCGTGCCCGGCCACGAGCTGCCCGGTCTGCTCTACCACGACCTGGAGCACCCCGTTGTCGCCGCGATCGTCGCCGGGATGAAGGACCCGACAGCCGACATCGACGCCACCGTCGCGGTGTTCAGCACCGTCGCCAGCACCAGCCACTTCATCTGGCCCATAGCCGAACGCGGTCTGGTCAAGCGGCTGCGCCGGATCAAGGCCGAGACGCTCGTCCTGTGGGGAGCCGAGGACAAGCTCGTCCCCCCGGTGTACGCCCAAGACCTGGCGGCGGGCATTGCCGGCGCGGAAGTCGAGCTGGTCGAGCGAGCCGGACACGTACCGCAACTGGAGCGCCGCGAGGAAGTCGCCACGCGCATCGCCAAGTTCCTGGCCTGAGTTGCGTACCGGCGAACGGCCGATACGCGGAAAGGAAACACCGTGACCATGGACCCGGACGCCGCGGCAATGCTGCAGGCAGTGGCCGCCGCAAAGACCATGACGCTCGACACCCTGCCCGTGGAGACGGCCCGCGCGATCCTCGGTGCGGCACCGCCGGCCCCGGGTCCCGAGCTGAACGAGATCAGCGACCGCACGGTGCCCGGCCCGGACGGGCCGGTGCCGGTGCGGATCTACCGCCCCGGACCGGAGCGGAAACTGCCGCTCCTGGTCTGGTTCCACGGCGGTGGCTTCACGCTCGGCGACCTGAACTCCACCGACGGAGCCGCCCGCCACCTTGCCGCCGAGGCCAACTGCGTGGTGGTGTCCGTGGAGTACCGGCTCGCTCCCGAACACCCCTTCCCGGCCCCGCTGGAGGACGCCTACGCGGCCACCGTCTGGGCCGTGGACAACGCCGCCGCGATCGGCGCCGACCCGGCCCGCGCCGCGGTCGGCGGGGAGAGCTCCGGCGCCACCCTGGCCGCCGCCGTCGCCTTGCTGGCCAGGGAACGGCTGGGGCCCGTGCTCAGCGGACAGGTGCTGGTCTGCCCCATGACCGGCCACAGCCCGCAGTTCGCCTCGATGCGCACGGAGAGCACCGTGATGCTCGCCCCGCAGGAGATCGCCTGGTTCTGGAAGAACTACCTCGGTGCGGCGGACCCCTCCGACCCGCTGGCGTCGCCCGCGTTCGCCGCAGACCTGTCCGGGCTGCCGCCGACGATCGTGGTCACCGCCGAGCACGACGCGCTGCGCGACGAGGGCCGCGAGTACGCCGAGCGGCTGCGGCTGGCCGGAGTCAAGGTCGACTGCCTGCACTACCCCGGTGTCTTCCACGGCTTCTTCCAGCTCACGCAGGCACTGGCACGCTCGCGTGCAGCCATGACCGAGGTCGTTCTGGCACTCCGGGCGACCGCCTTCGCAGGCTGACCGTCTCGCAGGGACCGAGGCCTGGTGCGGGCCGCACCAGGCCCCTTCGTCGTCCGCCCACCGAGCCTCCCGCCCGGCTCGAAGACTTCCGCCGATCGCCCACCCGGAGGGACACCGTGATCCGGCACATCGTGCTGTTCAAGTTCAAAACCGGCTGCGACTGGTCCGACCCGCGCGCCCTCGCCGCCGAGGAGTCCTCGCATCAGGTCGGCACCGAGGTACCGGGCCTGCACTCCTGGGTCACCGGCCGCAATCTCAGCGACCGGGACATCGCCTACGACTTCGCGGCGGTGGGCGTGGTCGAGGACGAGGCGGCCCTCGACCGCTACCTCGACCACCCCTTCCACCAGGAGTCGGCACGGCGCTGGCGTGAGATCAGCGACTGGGTGATCGCCGACATCCACGACCCCGCCTGACCGGCCTCTGCCTCGGCCACCGGGGCGAGCACAGGAACAGAGGAGCACACCATGTTCACCCTGTACGACGACGAGGCGGCCTCCGTCGGCCGCGGCATCATCCGCAGGCAGCGGGACTTCGCCGCGGGCCGCTGGAGCGAGGAGCGACTTGCCGCCCACCAGTTGGACGCGTTCCGCGCCACCCTGGACCACGTCCGCGAGCACTCCCCCTTCTACCGCAGGCACCTGGCCGATGCGCCCACGCACCTGGCGAGCCTCTCCGCCGAGGACCTGGCCGCCTTCCCCTTCACCCTGAAGGACGACCTGCGCGCCGCCCAGCAGGACGTGCTGTCCCGGCCGCTGAGCAAGGCCTGGATCTTCTACGAGACCACCGGCACCACCGGCGCGGTCACCCCCTGCCCGAGGGACAACACCGACTCACTGCACAACAACGCCGTGCTGACCTCGCACTACGAGACGATCCTGCGCCCGTACGGCGAGGACCAGTTCATCGGCGTCTGCGGCCCGACCGAGATGCACGCCTTCGGGGACACCTTCGGCGAGGTGTGCCGCAACCTCGGTCTCGCCGTCGCCAAGATGTGGCCGCACTCGCCGATGGTCGGCTTCGACCGCGCCCTGGCGGCCATCCGCGAGATCCCGCTCACCGGGCTGTTCTGCACGCCCGGCATGGCCCTCACCCTCGCCAAGAAGGCCGTGGCCGCGGGTCTGGACCCGGCACGGGACCTGCCGGTCGAGGTGCTGATGCTCACCGGTGAGCTGGCCTCCCCAGCTCTGCTGGCGGCTGTCGGCGACCTGTGGGGCGCCCGCGCGTACAACGCGCTGTACGGCTCGCAGGAGGCGTCCGTACTGGGTGCGGCGGCGGCCGACGGCAGCCTCTACGCGATGCCGGTGATCAACCACTACGAGGTGATCGACCCGGCCGGCGACGCCCCCGTGGAACCCGACGCCGAGGGCGTCCTGCTCGGCGAACTGGTCGTCACGTCGCTCTATCAGGGCCTCAAGCCACTCGTCCGCTACCGCACCGGTGACCTGGTGCGGATGCGGGCCGCCGCCCCGGGCCGCACGCTGCCCGCTCCCGTGCTGGAGGTCCTGGGCCGTACCCGCGACGAGTTGAACGTCGGCGGCCACCGCATCACCGGCTACGACCTGGAGAACCTGTTGCTCGCCCCGTTCGGCGGCTACCTCGACTACCAGGTGGTGCTCGACTCCGGCGACGACGGTACCGACCGGCTCACCCTGCGCTTCGAGACCCTGGACGGTGCCGCCCCGCGCACGGACGAGATGGCCCTGGCAGCGGTCCGCGAGCGGCTCGGTGTCGCCTTGGACGTCGAGCTCGGGACCATGGGCAGCGTCACCGGCACCGGCGCGATGGTCAGCTGGAAGGCGGCCCGCGTCGTCGACCGGCGCACCGGCCGACGCGACGCCGAGTCCGCGGCAGCCCTCGCACTCGCGGTGGCCAGGTCCTGAGATGACGACCACACCCGCCCCCGCCCGGGCACGTACCGGTGGCCCCGCCACCACCTGGAGCTGGCACGAGGGCTCCTTCATGTCCACCGCCCAAGCCCGCGTCCCCCTCACCGCCCAGGCCCTGCAGTACGGCACAGGGGTCTTCGAAGGCATCCGCGCCCATGTCCTGCCCGGCGGCCGGGAACTGGCCGTCTTCCGGCTGCACGACCACTACCGGCGCCTGCTGCGCTCCTGCCGGCTGCTGCGCATCGACCTGCCGTACGACGTGGACGACCTTGCCCGCGCCACGGTGGAGCTGCTGCGCCGCAACGCCACCCCCGCCGACACCTACATCCGCCCCCTGGCCTACAAGCTCTCCATGCTCGCCGGCACCCGGCCCGGCGTGGGCCTGGCCGGAGTGAGCGACGCCGTATCCATCTCGACCTTCCTGATGGGCCACTATGCCCCGCCCGGCGGGATGCGCTGCGCGCTGAGCAGCTGGAGGCGCCCGGCCGACGGCGTCCTGCCCGTGCGTGCCAAGGTCTGCGGCGGCTACGTCAACAGCGCACTCGCCCTCGACGAGGCCCGCGCCGCCGGCCTCGACGACGCGATCCTCTGCAACGAACGCGGCCAGGTCGCCGAGGCGACCACCGCGAACGTCTTCGCCGTCTTCGGAAACCGGCTGGTGACCCCGTCCGCCACCGCGGACATCCTCGAAGGCATCACCCGCGACACGGTGCGGACGCTCACCGGGGACCTCCGCCTCGGGTACGAGGTCCGCGGCGTGCAGCGCTCCGAACTCCTCCTGGCCGACGAGCTGTTCCTCACCGGTACCGGTCTGGGGATCGCTCCCGTCGTCGAACTCGCCGGGCGCCCTATCGGCGACGGCGTGCCCGGCCCCGTGACCCGGCTCCTGTCCGAGCGCTACACCGCGCTGGTACGCGGCGAACTGGACGACGACCGGGGCTGGCTCACCCGTGTCCCGCTGAACCCGGCCCCCGTCCCGCATCCGACCGAGGAGACCTCATGATCCTGGAGCGCTCCAACTGGCTCGCTCTGGAGGCCGCGACCGTCCGGCCGGACAGCCCGGTCATCGGCACGCTGGGCCCGGCCGGCACCAGCAGCGAGCAGGCCGCCGTCCATCTACGGGCCGTGCTCGACCCGGACAGCGACCCCACCGAGGCCACCGCCGACGTGCAGCTCTACGACAGCTACGAGGAGGCCGGTGAGGCGCTGGCCACCGGCGAGGTCGGAAGGCTCGTCGTTGCCAACGCCTACGCCGGCATCAACGCCTTCTACATGAACCCCGCGCTCGACCTCGCCGGTGCCTTCGTCTTCGACACCCCCCACTACGGAATCGCGCGGGCTCGCGGGCACCGGGTCCCGCCCAGGCCCCGAGTCGCCACCCACCCGGCCCCGGTGGCGCTCGTCGCGGAGCTGCTGCCGGGGCCGTACACCGCGCAGGAACTGGTGCTGACGACATCCACCAGCACCGCCGCGCGCGCGGCCCGGGATCTGGACACCGATCTCGCCCTCACCACCGAACAAGCCGCGGCCCTGCACGAGTTGGAGTTCATCTCCCGCACCCGGCCGATCCGGATGCTCTGGTCCGTCTTCGTCAACCGCTGATGCCCGCCGGCACCGGCACGACCAGCTTCAGGAGGACATCTCATGCGCATCCTCGACCACGACGCGGTGCGCCGCGCCTACCCCATGGATCAGGCCATCGGCCTCATGGCCGGCGCCATGCGCGACTACAGTTCCGGCACCATCACCCAACCTCTTCGCACCATCCTGCGGCCCGCGTCCGACTCGGCGCTGCTGGGTACGATGCCCTGCCACGTCGCAGGCGAGGACGGCGCGCCGCGCGGTTTCGGCGTCAAAGCCATGGTTCTCAAGCCCGACAACCCGGCCCGCGGGCTGGAGCTGCACCTCGGCGTGGTGCTCGTCTTCGACCCGGACACCGGCAGCCCACTCGCGCTGATGAACGCCAGCGCCGTCACCGCCGTCCGTACCGCGGCCGTCAGCGCCGTCGCCACCCGGGAGCTGGCCCGCGAGAACGCCGGCAACCTGGCGATCCTCGGCTCGGGCGTCCAGGCCCGCAGCCATCTGGAGGCCATGTCGCTGGTCCGGCCGCTGCGCCGGGTCCGGGTCTGGAGCCGCACCCCGAACAACGCGGCGGCGTTCCGTGACTGGGCCGCCGGAAGTCTCGGCGTGGAGGTGGAGGTGGCCGACTCCGTCGGCGCGGCTCTGAAGGACGCCGACCTGGTATGTACCACGACCGCGACCCGGGGCCCTCTCGTGGAGGCCGACATGCTCGCCCCGGGCGTGCATGTCAACGCGATCGGCGCGTCCTTCATCGACTGCCGCGAGCTGAGCTCGCGCGCGGTCGCCGCCGCCCGGGTCTTCGTGGACAGCCGGGAGTCGGCCGGGAAGGAGTCCCTCGACCTGCGCGCTCCCCGCGACGAGGGCCTCGTCGGCGAGGACCACATCCTCGCCGAGCTCGGCGAGGTCCTGCTCGGCACCGTCGAAGGCCGCACGGCCTGCGACGACATCACCCTCTACAAGTCGCTGGGCCTGGCCGCGCAGGACGTGGTCTCGGGCTTCGCCGTCGCCCGCCGGGCCGCGGAGCTGGACCTCGGCACCGAAGTCTCGATCGACTGAGCACCAACAGCAGTGAACCCCCGTGCTGTGCACGGGGGTTCACTGCTGTGCCCGGCCGTGGACGGCTCAGCGATGCGAGTCCCACCGTTCATCGATGTACGCGATGCACCTCTCGCGGGGGGCGCCCTGCACCACCAGGGTCCAGCCGTCGGGCGCGGCCGGCACGCCCGGCGCGGTCGGCCACAGGCTGTGCCGTCCTTGGGCATCCACGAGGACGCAGTACAGGGCGTCGGGGTCGTCGAAGGGGCTCAAGGCAACCGTCCTTTCAGCTGGTCGGAGCCGCGGGCAGGAAGCCGCGGCGGGTCAGGTGGTCCAGGCAGCGGCCGATGACGTCCGCAGCGACCTCGGGGCAGGTGATCCCCGTGCCCGCCAGCCCGGCCACGGCGGCCCGGTCGTCGAAGCCGATCCGGGCGGTGTCAGGCAGTTCCGAGGCCGCGGCGGTCAAAGCCGCCACCGAGGTCACCGAACCGTCGGCGTCAGGCCGCGCGGCGGCGTCGGCCAGCAGCCGCGCCCACTCGTCCGCCGGCACCGTCCGCAGCCGGTGGCCGCGCTCGCGCAGCGCCTCCCATACCAGGGAGACCGGTGTCCGGCGGCGGTTGACGAGGTGGTAGGCGCCGTCCACGACACCCACGCGGGCGGCCAGCGCGACCTGGGCGGCGGCCACGTAGTCGACCGGCACCAGGTCCACGGCCGAGCCGAAGCCGCCGGGTTCCTCCGGGTCGGGCAACGCCCCGAGACGGAGTGCGGCCCGGACGAAGTGCCAGAACGCGTCGTCGGTGCCGCCCGCGCCGGTACGGCTGTCGCCGCTGACCCGGCCCGGCCGGTAGACGGCGACCGGTACCCCGCGCTCCCGTGCCTGCTCGACGAGCCGTTCGGCGACCCACTTGGTGGCCGCGTAGCCGTTGCGCATCACTTCGCAGGCGGGCAGCCTGCGGTCCTCGGGCAGCAGTTCCGGGTTGGCGCCCGTGCCCATGACGGCGCTGCCGGTGGAGACGTAATGGACCGCCTTGACCCGGCGGGTGGCAGCCAGCCTCAGGATCTCCCGGGTGCCGTCCACGTTGGCGGGCTTGAGCAGCCCGTAACCCTGCACCAGGTGAACGCGGGCGCCGTTGTGGTGGATGACGTCGACCAGTTCGGCGAGCGCTTCGAAGCGCTCGGCGGACAGGCCGAGCGACGGGTGCTCCAGATCACCGGCGAGCGGCGCGACGCGCCGTTCGGCGGTCGCGTCCCACAGGCCGAAGCGTTCCATCGCCTCCCGCAGCCGCTGCCCCGCCCGCTCGTCGCTGTCGGCCCGCACCAGGCAGTGCACAGTGGCCCGGGTGCTGTCCAGCAGGGCCCGCAGCAGGAAGGCGCCCAGGAAGCCGGTTGCCCCGGTGAGCAGGACGTGCTCCGGGTCGGCACCGCGTCGCGGGTCATGGGGAACACAGCCGGCGGTCGACAGCTCCGGGCCGAGAACCGCCTCGGCCTCCAGGTCCACCTCGCCCTCGGCGCTCTCCCCGCCGGCGACCAGCGCGGCCAATTCCTCGGGCCGCTGGCGTTCGAAGACACTGCGCACGGACAGGCTCGTGCCCAGCTCGGCGTTGATCCGCTCGACCAGGCGTACGGAGAGCAGGCTGTCGCCGCCGAGGTCGAAGAACCCCGCGTCGGCAGCGACTTCGGGCACCCCCAGGACCTCGGCGAACAGCGTGCACAGCATCCGCTCCCAGCGGTCCTGCGGGGCCCGGCCGCCGACGGCGGCCACCGGGCTGGGAGCGGGCAGGGCAGACCGGTCCACCTTGCCGTTGGTGGTCAGCGGAAGCGTGTCCAGGCACAGGACGGCGGAGGGCACCATGTAGTCGGGCAGGGCGGCCGCCACATGAGCGCGCAGAGCGGCCGGCGTGGGCCGGGTGCCGGGGCGATGCTCCACGTAGCCGACCAGGCGGCGGTCGCCGGGCCGGTCCTCGCGCAGCATCACCACGGCCTGCGCCACCTCGGGGTGGCGGACGAGAACGGCCTCGATCTCGCCGGGCTCGACACGGAAGCCGCGCACCTTGACCTGGTGGTCGGCCCGGCTGACGAACTCCAGCTGGCCGTCGGCCCGGCGGCGCACCAAGTCGCCGGTGCGGTACATACGGGTGCCGGGCGGGCCGTAAGGGTCGGCGACGAAGCGTTCGGCTGTCAGCGCGGGGCGGCCGAGGTAGCCCCGCGCCAGCCCGGCCCCGGCGATGTACAGCTCGCCCACGACTCCGATCGGGGCCTGCCGCAGCGCCCCGTCCAGGACATGGACCCGGGTGTTGTCCACAGGCCGGCCGATCGGCGGGGTGGCCGGCCCGGACAACGGGTCGCTGAGCGTGGTGCACACGGTGGCCTCGGTCGGCCCGTAACCGTTGATCAGGGTGTGGTGGCGGGACCAGCGGTCGGCGGTCTCCGGCGGGCAGCTCTCGCCACCGACGATCACGGTGGTGCCGGCCGGCAGGCCGTCCCGCACGGGCAGCGTGGCCAGGGCGCTGGGCGGGAGCTGGATGTGGGTGATCCGCTGCCGGTGGGCCAGTTCGGTCAGCTCGGGTCCGGGCAGCACCCGGCCGCCGGGCCCCAGGACCAGGACGCCGCCGCTGAGCAGAGAGAGCGACACCTCCCAGAAGGCGGCGTCGAAGCTGGGCGAGGCGAACTGCATCACACGGGCCCCGGGGCCCGCGCCCAGTGCCTCGGCCTGGGTCGAGCGCAGGCTCGCCACGCCGCCGTGCTCGACCACCACACCCTTGGGACGCCCGGTGGAGCCGGAAGTGTAGATGACATAGAGCGGGTGACGCACCGTCAGCGAGCGCAGGCGCGCGGTGTCGCCGGGGTTGTCGGCCGGAGCGGCGGCCAGCCGAGCCTGGATGTGCTCGTCGTCGAGATCGAGCAGCGGTGTGCCGGCGGGCAGGGCCGGTGCGGCGCCGGTGCGGGTGACGACCACGAGGGGACGCGCGTCGTCCAGCATGGCGGCGAGCCGCTCCGGCGGGTACTCGATGTCCAGCGGCACGTAGGCCGACCCCGCTTTGGCCACGGCCAGCAGGGCGGCGTACAGCTCGGGCGAGCGGGGCAACGCGAGCGCCACGAGGTCCTCCGGGCCCGCGCCGCGCTCGATCAGCAGCCGGGCCAGCCGGTTGGCGCGCTCGTTGAGCTCACCGTAGGAGATCTCGCCTCGGTCGTGGACGAGGGCGACGCGAGCGGGATCCTCCGCGACGCGCTCCTCGAACAGCTCGGGCACGGTCCGCTCCGGGACGGCACGCTCGGTGGCATTCCACTCCTCCAGCAGCCGACGCTCCCGCAAGGGCAGCACCTGGGCCGAGGAAACCGGCGCGTCCGGTGCAGCCACGACGGACTGGAGCAACGTCACGAAGCGGTCCACCAGGGCGGTCACGGTGGCCCGGTCGAACAGGTCGGTGCTGTACTCGACGATGCCGGTGAGGCCCTGTCCGGTGCGGGACTCGGCGAGGCTGAAGGTGAGGTCGAACTTGGCGGCGCCGGTGGACAGGACCTCGAAATCGGCTCGCAGCCCGGGCAGTTCCAGCCGGGCCTCGGGGGTGTTCTGCAGCACCAGCATGGTGTTGATCAGCGGCTGCCGGGAGGACGAGCGGCGTGGTGCCAGTTCCTCGACGAGCCGCTCGAAGGGGGTGTCCTGGTGGGCGAAGGCGGCCAGGTCCGCAGCGGTGACCCTCGCCACCAACTCGCGGAAGCTGGGGTCACCGGAGGTGTCGGCCCGCAGCACCACCGTGTTGGTGAACAGCCCGACAAGGTCATCGGCAGAGCCGTTCCCGTCGCGGCCGGAGACCACGGTGCCCAGCGCCACGTCGGTGCTGCCGGTCAGCCGGGCCAGCAGATGGGCGAGCGCGGCGTGCAGCACCATGAACATACTGGTCCCGCTGTCCTGGGCGAGGGCGGTCAACCCGTCGTGGACGGCCGAGGGAACCCGTACCGGCACGATGTCGCCGCGGAAGCCGGAGACAGCCGGGCGGGGCCGATCGGCGGGCAGGTCGATTCCCTCGGGCAGCCCGGCGAGCGCCTCACGCCAGTACGCCAGGTGCTGGGAGGCGAGGCTGCCGAGGTCGTCCTCAGTGCCCTGGGCCGCCCACTTCTGCACCATGTGGTCGGCGTACTGGACGCGCAGCGGAGTGAAGCGGGGTTGAGCGCCCGTCAGCCGCGC
This sequence comes from Streptomyces sp. bgisy027, assembly GCF_057710365.1. Taxonomy (NCBI): domain Bacteria; kingdom Bacillati; phylum Actinomycetota; class Actinomycetes; order Kitasatosporales; family Streptomycetaceae; genus Streptomyces; species Streptomyces sp. bgisy027. Next base: position 92,833 of record NZ_JBYIVZ010000028.1, on the reverse strand, counting down.
CCTGTAGGCGGTGGCCAGATCACGGGCGAGCGGCCCCATCGACCACCCGTCGGCCGCGATGTGGTGGACCACCAGCAACAGAGTGTGCTCCTGCGGCCCGGTGACGAAGAGTTCGGCCCGCAGCGGGGCCTGGCGGCACAGATCGAAGCGGTGCCGGGCGCTCTCGGCGAGCGCCTTGTCCAGCCCCTCGGCGGCCACCTCGGTCACTTCCAGGCACGGCATGGCATCCTCGGCGGCGAGGACGTGCTGTCGCGGGACGCCCGAGGTCTCCGGGTACACCGTGCGCAGCGTCTCGTGCCGACGGACGACGTCCCCGAGCGCGGCAGTCAGCGCGGCCCGGTTCAGGGCGCCGGTCAGCCGCAGGGCGAAGGGCAGATTGTAGGTGGCGCTGGGGCCCTCCAGGCGGTGCAGAAACCACAGGCCACGCTGCGCGGCCGAGAGCGGCACCGTTTCCGGCCGGGTGTACGGGCGCTCGCGGCGCTCGCCGAGCAGCTCGACGAGCGCCGACGGGGTCGGGGCTCGACGCATGTCGGCCTCGGAGGCGTCCGAGCCAAGGGTGGCGCGAATGCGCTGGGCAAGCTGTCCGGCCTGTGCGGGTGTGCCGCCGACCGCGAAGAAGTCGTCGTCGTCGGTGACAGGGCGTCCCAGCACCTGGCCGAACAGGAGCCGTAGCACGGCGAGCCGCCGGGCGTCGGGGACGGCGCCGGCGGGGGATGGGGTGTGCATGGGATACGTCTCCCAAAGGTCCGTGGCGGAAGAGTGCGGGCGCAGGCAGAGATCAGGAGGCTTTCTGCAGGTTCGGGCGCAGCAGGCGGCCCATACACATCGACCGTTCGAAGATCTTGCGGGTCAACTCGTTGGGCAGGACACCGAGGTCGTCACGGAGCCGGCGGACGCACATCTCGTACCAGCTCTTGACGCGCCCCAGTTCGCCCCGCTCGCCATGGACCGACATCAGCGTCTGGTAGACCTGCTCCTGGTAGGCGTCGATCTCCAGCATCCGGCGGCACAGCACGATCACAGCGGGAAAGTCCTCCTGGCACAGGGCTTCCTCCTGGAGGTACCGCAGCGCCTGGAGGGCCAGCGATCTGTTCCACTCCCGCTGTTCCGATATCCAGTCGGCCTGCTCCGCGTGCAGGAAGTCCCCGCCGTACAGCGCCAGCGCGGCCCGGTAGGCATCGACCGCCATGAGGTGGTCGCCGCGCAGTTCGGCGGCCCGGCCAGTGGCACAAAGGCTCTCGAACTCCTCCACATCCACCCAGATGTCGTCAGCGAGCAGGACGTATCCATGGTCCTGATGGACGATCTCCGCCGGAGAGGGGAGGTCAGGACCGCCGTCAAGCCCCCGACGCAGCGCATGCATGGCGACCTTCACCGAGCTGGACCGGGGCGACCAGGGATTCTCCGGCCAGAGCACTTCATGGAGCTTGTCACGGGGCACCACCCGGCCGCGATTGACGAGTAAGTACTGGAAAAGGTTTCGGGCCTTCCCCGCCCGCCATCGCTCCACCGGCACCCCGTCGACATGGACGGAGAAATCTCCCAGGCAACGGACCGCGATACGGGGGGACATCGTGACGTGAGCGTGCATTTCAGCGCCCTTCGAGCAGATTCGTGATAGATCAGCCGAGGTACCGGACAGACGCGCCACGCCTTTCAGGGAGTTGCCGCGGGGGCGCTGGGGAAGTGCAGGTTTCCCGCTGTCCTGGAACCAGCTCCGTGTTTACTCAGCCATGGTCCGGGTCGCGGACGCGGCACCGTAACTACCCGTTCGAGTAGAACACTTGAGTGCCTTGTGCGCTGCGGGCCACGTGGGTGTCAATCGCGCGGCGCCACGTGCAACTTTCCGGAGACGACGGTGGTGGCCGATCCGGTGAGCAGCACACGGTCGCTACTCACCCGAGTTATCACCGTGCCGCGTCGCGCGGAGAGTTGAAGCCCCGTCAGCTCCCTGCGCCCCAGCCGCTGCGCCCACCAGGGGGCGAGGGCCGTGTGCGCGCTGCCCGTCACCGGATCCTCCGGTACCCCGTATGCCGGGGCGAAATAGCGGGAGACGAAGTCGTACCGCCCGGACGCGGTCCTGTCGGCCGCCGCTGTCACGATCACGCCCCGGCCTCCGAGCCGGGCCAGTCCCCCCTGATCGGGGGCCAGTTCGAGTACCGTGCGCTCGTCGGCCAGTTCCACGAGGAGGTCGCCGAGCTCCCCGGTGTTCCACACGGAGACGGGCGGCGCGCCCAGGACGTCGGCCAGCCCGCCGGGCGCGGCGGCCCGGACCACCGGCGAGGCAGGGAAGTCCAATGTGACGGAGCCGTCAGAGCCGGTACGGGCCATGAGTACGCCGCTGCGCGACGCGAACCGAACGGTGTCCACGTCGCACCCCCTGCCGGCCAGGACGTGAGCCGCGGCCAGCGTGGCGTGCCCGCACAGGGACACCTCGGCCACCGGGGTGAACCAGCGCAGCGCCCAGTCCGCCGTGGCACAGTCACCGGATTCCGCAGGGGGAAGGGGATGCAGAAAGGCGACCTCGGAGAGATTGATCTCGGCCGCCACGTCCCGCAGCCATCCATCACCAGGGAATCCGGATTTCAGCAGCACGACCCCAGCAGGGTTCCCGGAAAAAGCACGGTCGGTGAACGCGTCCACGATGAATATGTCCATGAATCCTGACTGTAACTCCTCGCGCGCACACGGGGATCGCCCGCATAACCACGACGGAACCAGACTCATCTACCCTTCCGAGCCCTGCCCCAAAGAATGAGTCGCCGTTCTGGAATCCGAGAGTGTCCACGACAGGGGTACCCGCCCCGGCGCAACCGCCCGCAGTCAGATATCCACTGGGAATCAGACGACTGGGAAACCAGACAACTGGGAAAGCAGACAGCTGCGGCGACTCATGAGGAAACCTTCGGCCCCGTTCCGGAGACGCAAACAACGAGGAGCATCCATGTCCAGCACGGCCACCCGTCAGCATGCGTCCGTAAGGGCGGAGATCAATTACGCGGGCGAGATCGAGGGTCGCGCCGTCTTCCACGCCGTGGACCCGTCCCGTACCAATCTGGCCTTCGTCCCGCACACCGTGGAGATCCATGACGCCCGCCCCTTCCAGGACGAACTGAGCCTGGATCGCGAGGGCTTCCAGCTGGTCAGGCACACCAGCTCGGTGGTCCACTCCACCGAGCTCGCGGAGCTGGATCGCGTGTACCACCAGGAGATGGCCGAGCTGATCAAGCAGGTGAGCGGCGCGCGCGAAGTGATAGTCCAGCGGAGCGGCCTGGTACTGCGGACCAGCGAGCGAGCGCAGGAGCGCGTCGGCACGACACCGGCCCGCTTCGCGCACCTGGACTACACCCAGACTTCGGCGGAGCAGTTCCGTGACTCTGTGCTGAAGGCCGAGGGCGCCGAGCCGGCACCGTACAGCCGCTATGTCATCTACCAGGCGTGGCGCGCTACTTCCACCCCACCGCACGACAGCACGCTGGCACTGGTCGACGCGACCACGGTCGGCGAGCACGACACGCGACTGTTCTACGGGGTCTTCGGCCCGGAGGGCGCACCCATGAGCCTGTTGGAGGCCCAGCTGGGTCTGGCGTCTGCGGACCACCGCTGGCTCTACTTCTCGGGTATGACCTCCGACGAGGTGATCCTCTTCAAGGGATTTGACTCCGACTCCTCTCGGGCCACGGGTGTCATGCACACCGCGTTCGACGACCCGATGTCTCAGGACGGCTCTCCGCGAGCGAGCATCGAGTCCCGCTTCTTCGCCTTCTTCGACTGACCTGGCACCTGTGTGATGTGGTGATCAATCGACTGCTCGCAAGAGGACTTCGAGCCAGATCATCGCGGCGCGAAGTTCGAGGCCAGCGAGGTAGCTCTCGGGTGTCTTGTCGAAGCGTGTGGCGATGCCCCTCCAGTCCTGCAGCCGGTTGATCAGTCGCTCGACGGAAGCGGCGCCGGCGGCCGGCACAGCAGCGGGTGGTAGCCGAAGCCCCGCTTACAGGTGGCTGCGGCCTTCTCTTTCTCGGAGTGGCAGGTGACCAGGGTGGCGTCCGTGTCAATGACCAGGCCGGGCAGGTCCCGCCCGGCGGCCTGGGTCGCGGGTATACCGCCGTCCGTCTCAGCGGCCTGCGACCAGGCAGCCTCGCGCGCTGCGGCTCGGGCCGTGTGCAGTGCCGCCAGTGCCGCCAGTGCCGTGCGGTCGATGCCGACCAGGAGGCGCCAGGCGGTCGGGGTGGAGGCCACCGGGCCGAAGACCTCGGCCTGGTCGCTCAGGAGGGCCAAGTCGGCGATGGCTTCGCCGCCGTCAGCGAGCATCACCGCCAGATCCACCGCGATCCCGCCCGGGATGTGTCAGGTGCCGCGTGGCCACAGGCGGCCCAGCGCGTCGGCGAACGCGGCGGTCAGGCCGGTGGCGTCAACGAGATCGGCCAGCAGAACGGGACCCGGCATGACTGACCACCCCGTGGCCGTCAGCCGAGACGACGAGCTTGGGGCGCAAGGGCGGTGGTGTGCACGCAGAAAGTGCCTTCCTGCTGGGATGACAGAGACTTCGACAAGCCTCATCTTCCCAGCTCAGAAGGCACTTTCGCGTTTCCGATCAAGATCGGGACACCGCGGTAAGCGAAACGCGCAGGTCAGACGCTGCGAGCAGTGATGTCGCCATGGGAGGTGGTGGCGCGGATGTCGAGTGCGGTGGTGCCGTCGTTCTTCAGGGTGTTACTGATGCGGCCGTAGCCGGTGCTGGCGTCCAGGCTGGCCGAGACGCCGGTGGCAGCGCCGACAGTGATGTCGCCGGACTGGGTGCGCAGTTCGAGGGTGCCGGTTACGGCTTCGGTGATGCGTATGTCGCCTCGCGCGGTCGAGACCTGCGCGGGGCCGGTGAGGCGGCCGATCTCGATGTCGCCGTCGGTTGCGGTGAGGCGGACGCCGGCGGCTTCGTCGATCTTGATGTGGCGGTAGGCGCCGTCGAAGGCGATGTCGCCGAGGCGGCCCACGCCGCGGAGTTCGGCGGCGGTCGTCTTGGCCTCGATGTGGGAGCCGACGGGCAGTTGGATGGTGATCTCCACGGATCCGGCGGGGCCGAGGAGTTGATTGCCGGGTGCAGGGGTGTGGATACGCAGGATGCCGTCGGTGTACGTGATCTCGGTCTGCTCGGCGGTCTTGGTGTCGCGGCTTTTGGAGGGGTTGGCAGGGCGGATCTCAACGGTTGTGTCGGTGCGGTCGGCGGCGATGATCTCGATGCGTCCGGCGGGGATGTTCAGGACGGCGGAGATCGGGGCGGGGGTGTCGAAGTTCTGCATCGTGTTCTCCTGCGATCGCTCATCGTTTCTGACATGAGAAACGCTACGTTGCTTTCCATCAGGCGGCAACGAACTTGTTGCATGGAATCGGCATTACTGCTGCTGAGAGCAACGATTTCGTTGCAACACCCTTCGAGGTAACGCAACGTCAGCTGTTGCGATCATTGCAATGAATAGCGGGTGAACGCTATTGTGGGTGGGGTCAGGACCACCACGACAGATCACCAGGGAGACCGTGATGCCGGGAGGCAGACTCACTCAGTCCGAACGCCGGCAGATCGCGCTGGGGCTGGCCGACAGCCTCGCCTACGCCGAGATCGCACGGCGCCTTCAGCGTCCGACCTCGACCATCACGCGTGAGGTGATGCGCAACGGCGGCCCCACCACCTACCGTGCCGACCTGGCCCACCGCGCCACCGAGCAACGGGCACGCCGACGCGGGCCCGCCGCCTCCCGGGGACCGCAATCACTCCCCCAGCCGCACGGACGCGACGCTGATGCCGTGGCCGCGTACGAGGAGACACTCACGACCGTCCTGATGGGCTCGGGCCTGCCCAAGATGACGGCCCGGGTGCTGACGTGCCTGTTCACCACCGACGCGGGCAGCCTCACCGCCTCCCAGCTCGCGGCGCACCTGAACGTCAGCCCCGCCTCCATCTCCAAGGCCATCGCCTTCCTGGAAGGCCAGAGCCTCGTCCGCAGAGAGCGCGACGAACGCCGCCGCGACCGCTACATCGTCGACGACGAGCTCTTCTACCAGGCCACCCTCGCCAGCGCCCGGGCCAACGACCAACTCGTCGCCACCGCACGCCAGGGCGTCACCGTCCTCGGCTCCGACACCCCCGCCGCCGCCCGGCTGGAGAACATCGCCCGCTTCCTCGACTACATCAGCGACAGCATCACCCGCGCCGCCGAACAGGCCCGCCAAGTCCTGCACACCACACCCCGGCCCCCTGCAGACCACACCACCCAGCCGGATCCGCACGACTGACCCGCACCAGGTTGCCCGCCGTGGCTGAACCCGTGCCCGTCGCCCGTCCACTCGCACCGATCAGGACTGAGCGGCTCGTGCTCCAAAGCTCCGAGGCCGGGGACCGCGCGGCGTTCATCGACCTGTTCGCCTCACTCGAGGCCGGCACCTACCTCGGTGGCCCCGGTAGCGGGAGAACTCGAGGGGGCTGTGTCTGAAGTGCCCGGTCGACGCCTGGTCTTCTCGTGGCCGCCCTCGACACAGCGCTGGTCGGCATGATCACGCCCGAAGGGCGCGACGCAGACCGTCCTCGTCACGTCCGTCCCAAGCTGATCCCCGCCACTTCCGCTGCCGCCCTGCGGACAGGCCACCGCCACCTGGAGATGATCCCCGGCTACGACATCTCGCCACAGCCGGAGAAATCCGTACGCCAGGACCTCCGTCCGCGTGTGATGGCCGGTTGCAGCGCGCCGGGGCGCGGGGCCTCCCCGGTGGGGGCGTATGAGTGCCCCTCCCAGGAAGGGGGATGTCATGCGGGATGGGTCGCCGAGCTGCCCCTGAGGAACTGACGCCAACTCAGCCGCCCAGGTAGCGAAGGGGGTTGGCGACCAGGATCGTGTCGATGTCCGCTTCGCTCAGCCCTCGCTCGCGCAGAGCAGGTATGACGTCCTCGCTGATGTGGCGGTAGTTCCAGTTGGGGAGCATGACCCGCTTGGCTTCGGGATCGCAGAAGTCTATGAAACAGGAAGCGTCATGGGAGATCACGATGCTTTCGACGAAACCCCGGCGCGCGAGTTCGGCGAGCACGTCGAGGCGCCGGTCGAGGGGCAGGAAGGGGTCGAGGCCGAACCTGTCCATGCCGAGCAGGGAACCTCGTTCCGCAAGCGCGGTGAGGTAGTCGAGGTCCTCGGAGTCCCCGGAGTGACCGAGGATCACCTTCGACAGATCGACGCCCTCCTGCTCCAGCACGGATTGCGCCACCAGGCCGGTGTGGCTTGCCGCGTGCGTGTGCACAGTGATCGGAGTTCCGGTCTCGACGCTCGCCTGCGCCACCGCCCGCATCGTGCGTTCGACCCCTGGTGTCAGTCCCGGCTCGTCGATGGCGCACTTGAGGAATGCGGCGCGGACGCCGGTGTCGGCGATACCGGAGGTGATGTCCTTGATGAAGAGCTCGGTCAGGAGTTCGGGTCTGTCGAACATGAGCCCCGGGCCCTGGTAATGGAACTGATGCGGGACGTCGTTGAAGGTGTAGAGCCCGGTCGCGACGACGATGTTGAGATCGACCTGCTCCGCGATGCGCTGGATACGCGGAATGTAGCGTCCCAGACCGAGCACTGTCGGATCGAAGATGGTGTCGATCCCCAGGCTCTTGAGTTCGCGCAGGTCGCGGACTGCTTCAGCGACCTTCTTCTCCTCGTCCCAGTCCGCCTGGTAGTTGGTGCGGAACTCCTCACCGAGAACGAAGACATGCTCGTGAACGAGTGTCCTGCCAAGATTCTCGGGGCGGATTGGGCCGGCTGCTGTGTGTATCTCTGGCGCCATGTCGTCGTCCTTCTCGGTGAGATGGCACCACCCAGGCATGATCGGGGCGGGTGGCGCGGCCCGTTGGTTGTGTGCGAGCGGATGACAGCCTGCTCCCCGGTTCTCGATCGGCAGCCGGCCATCCCTACGGGCACGGTCTGTGCAGCGTGACGATCCAGGGGTCACTCGTCGTGACCGGGTGCGGGCCGAGACTCAGTGCTGCGCCCTGAGGAAGTCCAGCACCTTCGGGAGCACGAAGTCCGGTCGTTCCAGCAGGGGGCTGTGTCCGACGCCCGGCACCATCACGAGTTCCGAGTGTGGAAGGCCATCGGCGAGTTCCTCGGCCCAGGGTCGCGGCCGCACCGGGCACTCCTCGCCACTGATGATCAATGCCGGCGCTCGTACATCACCCAGCAGGCCTGTAGCGTCGCCCCGCAACGCGACACCGACCATGGCCGGCCTCATCGTGGGCGAAAGCTGAGCCAGTCGATCAGTCCAGCGCGCGACCGTCTCCTTCATCTCGTTCGAGGCACGTGTCGACTCTCCGAACATCACCTGCACGAGGAACTCGAGCCGCTCTCCTGTGAAGCCGTTCCGGGTCACGTCGTCAATCCATGTCATGTAGGCGTCGACTGCGTCGGCCGGCTCGGATCGCGCCGAGGATCCGATGAACACCACCGACTTCACCAGGTCAGGACGGTATGCAGCGAGCCGGATCCCGACGTCTCCGCCCATGGAGGACATCACCAGGTGGGCTTGGGAAACACCGAGTCGATCCAGCAACGCCGCAATGTCGCCAGCACACCGCTCCATGGTGACCACGTCGACGTCCGTCCCTGCACTTCGGCCCTGGCCGCGGAAGTCCGGGCGGATCAGCCGGAACGAGCCTGTCGCCGCCTCGACGAATCCATCGAACATCCGGTTGTCGAGGAAGAGCGAATGGAGACAGACGACCGGCTCCAGCGACGTTTCACCGGTGTCGTCGACATGCAGAGAGGTTCCTGCCACCTGGACGGGGCCAGCTGTGCTCATGGTGCGCTTCTTTCTACTTCGATCAGTAGCTGATGCGGTAGGCCGAGGGGCTGCGAAGCCGGCCCACAGTGGACCGGGAAGCGGGCGCGACGGGCAGGTACAGTGCGCGGCCCCTTGCGTGACACGGCACAGCGGCGTCCACATACCTGCCGGACTTGGCTCCCGCTGGTTGAGATGCGATCCGGAGCAAAGTCGGGATAGGTGCGTCCTGCGGACGGGCCTCACACCCTTGATCGCTCGGGCGCCCGAACTCTGTTGCACATGGGTGGTTTTCACCACACCTCCATCAGAGTAGGGTCACCATCCTCATCATGTCAATATTTGCCATCCATTGCATATATTGAAATCAATGGCGGGAGGGTAGCCATGGGACGGCCAATGGCATCAGGAGCGGAGCTAAGTGCGCTGCGTGATGCATGGGATGCGCACTGGACGAAGTTCTTCGAGCGGGGCGGCGTGGAGGCACCCCCCGCCTTGCCGTCAGTCATCCTCGACAGTTGGCACCGCACGATGGCGTCCGCCGCGCCGCTGACAACGACAGTTGCGGCGCGCCTGCCGGCCAGCAGCGACGAGGGCGCCGTCCTGTCCGAGGCGGCCCGACATCTGGCACCGAGCATCCATCAGCTGTCCGACGAGTCCGGCTACCTGATCGCGATCGCGGACACGGCAGCCACGTTGATCCATACCTCAGCAGGCCGAGAGATGCTCGGACGGGCCGAGCACGTGAACGCGGTGCCTGACAGCGTCTGGGCCGAGCATGTGATGGGTACGAACGCGCTGGATCTCGCACTCCGTACCGGGCGTCCCGCCCACGTGTTCGCAACCCAGCACGCTGCTCGACAGCTCCACGACTGGACCTGCTCGAAGCCGGCCTTCCTGCCGGGGTCGTCAACATCGTGCCGGGCTTCGGTGAGACGGCCGGTGCCCACCTGGCCCAGCACCCGGGCATCGACAAGATCGCGTTCACGGGCTCGACCGAGGTCGGCAAGGCGATCGTCCGCGCCTCGGCCGGCAACCTGAAGCGGGTCTCGCTGGAACTCGGAGGAAAGTCACCGAACATCATCTTCTCCGATGCCGACATCGACGCCGCCATCGAGGGCGCCGCCCTGGGCGCCTTCTACAACCAGGGAGAGGTGTGCTCGGCGGGGTCCCGGCTGTACGTGCAGCGGTCGCAGTTCGATCGGGTCGTCGAGGCATTGGCTTCGTACGCCTCCGGCATCAAGGTGGGATACGGCCTGGATGCCGACTCGCAGATGGGACCACTCGTCTCGAAGGAGCACCAGGACCGCGTCGCCAGGTACCTGGAGCTGAGTGACGACTGTGGCGGCGAGGTACTCGCCGGCGGGAAGCTGATGGAGGGCCCGGGCTTCTTCGTGCAGCCCAGCGTGATCGCACGACCCAACGCTCACCACCGGCTGGTTCGCGAGGAGATATTCGGCCCTGTCGTGACCGCTCTGCCGTTCGATGACATCGACGACCTTGCCGAGCAGGCAAATGACACCGTCTACGGCCTGGCGGCGGGCATCTGGACGAACGACATCTCCAAAGCTCACCGACTTGCCCGGCGCATCAAGGCCGGCACGGTGCATGTCAACACCTACCACGTCTTCGCAGCGGAAACGCCCTTCGGCGGCTACAAGCAGAGCGGCTGGGGACGAGAGAAGGGCGATGAGGTGCTCGAGCAGTACCTGGAGACGAAGTCGGTGATCGTCGGGCTCTGAGTGTCCTGGTAGGCCAAGGAGCCGCCTGCCGCGGAGAGACCGTGTCCGGCTGCGCACCGATCAGGCGCGCAGCCCTGCACGTGCCCTCGTATCAGGTGCTGACGAGGCCGGTTGCCTGACGGGCGGCGTCCAGCACGTCGTGGACCCTCTCGGAATGTGCGCCGGTCATCCTGGACGTCGGGGCCACGATGCCGACGGCGCCGCACACCTTCCCGTCCTTGTCGAACACCGGTGCGCCGATGGCGGAGATGCCCAGCGTCGTCTCCTGCGCGTCCACCGCCCAGCCTTGGCGGCGGATCACTTCGAATTCCCGTTCCAGAGCGGCGAGCAGGTTTTCCTGTTGCGCCTTCGTGTACTCGCCCAGGTCCTTGAGCACCATGTCGCGCTGCCGCTCGGGATCCAGATGTGCGAGAACCGCCTTGCCGGCCGCGCGTATGTACTCCCTGCCCGTCAGCCCGACGTACAGGCCACTGACCCGCAGAGGCTGCGATCCCTCGACGAGCACCTTCAAGATCACCCGGTTGTTGGGCTCCAGGGTCGAGAAGAAGGCGGTCTCATCGGACTTGTGCGCGAGATCGTTCACGAGCGCGGCCAGCTTCTCGCTGACGTTGAAGCTGCGCCGGTACTGATTGAACAGAGCACCGACGCTTGCGCCCAGGGTGAGCGTCAGGTCAGGGCGTCGTTCGAGGTATCCACGGCCGATCAGCGTGCGCATGAGGTGGTAGCAGGTCGTGATGTTCAAGCCCAGTTCGGACGCCACCTGCTGAACGGTCGGCGGGGATTCGCGTCCTGCCACGCACTCGAGGAAATTCAACGCACGCTCCACGGTCTGGAGCGGCGGCTGCTTGCTTGACCTCTTGTTCACATTCTGAAACTAGCACGCAGCAAGGCGCGTCATGAGCGGTCACCGACAGGCCGACCCATGAAGAGGTCATGTGTCAGCCCGATCTCACCGAGGTCTCGACGATCAATCCGGAGCGATTTCAATAGTTGACCTACATTTCATAGTATGAAAATCTGTCGTAATAACGAGGAGGAAGACCATGACTGACACCGTTGCCGACGTACTCGCCGGCGCCTTGGCCCGGCACGGAGTGACATCGATCTTTGGCCAGAGCAACCCGACGTCCTTCATGCTGGCGGCCGAGCGGATCGGCATCCGCCAGGTCCTGTACCGCACGGAGAACGCCGCAGGTGTGATGGCTGACGGGTTCGCCCGGGTCGGAGGGCGGATCGCTGTCGTCGCCGCCCAGAACGGGCCGGCTGCCACGCTGATGGTGCCGCCCATGGCGGAAGCCCAGAAGGTCTCCGTCCCGATGCTGGTTCTGGTGCAGGAGGTGCCCTCTTCGGCACGGGACCGGAACGCCTTTCAGGAGATGGACCACTTCGCCCTGTTCGCCGGGGTCTCGAAATGGACGCGCCGAGTCGACGACCCCTCGCGCGTAGAGGACAACGTCGACATGGCCATGGCCGTCGCGAACAGCGGCAGGCCAGGGCCCGTCGTGCTGCTGCTGCCGAAGGACGTCCTGCAGGCACCGGCAGTGCCGTCACGCTTCCGTCGCGAACGTGACCTGGGCGCTTTTCCGCTCGACCGTCCGCGGCCCGAGGCTGCGGCCGTTTCGCAGGCTGCCCGCCTCATCGCGAAGGCCCGCTCACCTCTGGTCGTCGCAGGTGGCGGGGTGCACCTCTCCGGGGCGGTGGAGGAACTGACCGCGCTCCAGCGCGTGGCGCACCTGCCCGTCGTGACAACGAACATGGGGAAGGGCGCGGTGAGTGAGCTGGACGCCCTGTCGCTGGGCGTCGCAGCAAATGTGACGGGTCAGCGCGGCCCGGCGCACCACCATCTGTCGCTTCTGCAGAAGGCCGACGTCGTTGTGCTGGTCGGGACGCGGACCAACGAGAACGGAACGGAGGGCTGGACTCTCACCTCTCCCGACGCAACGTACATCCACATCGACATGGACCCACTGGAGGTCGGCCGCACCTACGAAGCGCTGCGGCTCGTCGGCGACGCACGGTCGGCTCTTCGCGACCTGACCGACGCCCTGGAAACGTGCGACCTCACACAGCGTCAGCGCGCCGGCGAAACGCTTCGCCGGCGCATCGCGGAAGGACGGCGACGCCGGACGGAGGAGATCCAGGCAACGGTGTCCTTCGACGCTCGACCCATCGCCCCCGAACGGCTGATGAGGGAGTTGGACGCCGTGCTCTCCCCGGACGACGTCGTCGTAGCGGACGCGAGCTACTCCTCGTTCTGGGTGGCGAGCTACCTCACGGCCAAGCGGGCCGGTCAGCGGTTCATCCTCCCCCGTGGTCTTGCAGGGCTGGGGTGGGGTCTGCCCCTGGGACTCGGGGTCAAGCTGGCAAATCCGGACGCACGCGTGGTCGCCATCGTCGGGGACGGCGGATTCGCCCACGTGTGGTCGGAACTGGAGACAGCCATCCGCGAGGACCTCCCCCTCACCGTGATCGTGCTCAACAACCAGGTTCTCGGCGCGCAGCGGCACGTGGAGTTGCTCCTCTTCGGGCAGACCACCTCAGGCGTTGACTTCCAGCCCGTCGATCACGCCGCGATCGCGCGAGCGGTCGGGGCCGCCGGAAACCGGATCGCCAGCCCCGACGAACTGGAGCCCGCGCTCAAGGACGCTCTGGCCTCCTCCACGGTGACCGTCCTGGACGTGGTGGTCGACCCCGACTCCTATCCCCCGGTGCGCGCTTGGGACGGGAACACGGACCGCATCGCCGCCGGGGCCCGAACCGGACAGGACGCCGGGGCCTCGCTCACCGCCGCGAAGGGATGACGCAGCCATGGCATCGACAGACCACCACGTCACGACGTCACACTGGCCAAGCACCGGCACAGCCTTCGACGGCGACTACACCATCGGAGACGCCCTCCGAGGGGCCGCGGCCCGCTGGCCCTCTCAGACGGCACTCGTCGAGGGCATCGCCACGCCTGACCCGCGCACCTGGACCTACGCTGAGCTTCTCGGTGACGCGGAGGCGGTGGCACATGCCCTTCTGACGCACTTCCACCCCGGCGAACGGGCTGCCGTGTGGTCGGCCAACTCCCCCGAGTGGGTCCTGTTGGAACTGGGAGCGGCGCTGGCCGGCATCACCCTCGTGACCGTCAACCCCGCCTATCGATCCACTGAACTCGAGTTCGTGCTCCGGCAGTCTCGGGCACAGGGCATTTTCTGCCAACCTCAGCTCAACTCCCGCGACCTGCCGGCAATAGCACGGGAAGTCGCCGAGCGGCTGCCCGAGCTCAGACTGATCGAGACCCTGGGCGAGTGGATCGAGGGTGTTCCCCGCTCTGCGGCCGCCACCGCGCTGCCGGACGTCGACCCCGCGGATCCGGCCCAGATTCAGTACACCTCGGGGACGACCGGCTTCCCCAAGGGTGCCGTGCTGCCGCACCGAGCGCTCGCCGTGAACAGCCGTCTGTACGCGCAGACGATCGGAGCGACGCCAGAGGACGTGTGGGTCAATCCGATGCCGCTGTTCCACACGGCTGGCTGTGGGCTCGTTACCCTCGGCACCCTGCAGACGGGCGGCATTCACGTCCTGCCGGCCAAGTTCGACGCCGATCTCATGCTGGACCTCTTCGAGTACCACCACGGAACCATCCTGCTGTCGGTGCCCACCATGCTCATCCGAATGCTCGACGCTCAGCGGGAGTCAGCGCGCGACCTGAGCTCATGGAGACTCTCGACCCTGGGAGGTGCGCCCGTCCCGGTCGAACTCGTTCGACGGGCGAGAAACGAGTTCGGCGTCGGCATAGGGATCGGCTACGGACAGACCGAAGCGGCGCCCTACATCACCCACACCGTCCCCGGCGACACCCATCCCGACTGGCAGGAGACCGTCGGACGGCCCCTGCCGCAGGTGGAAGTGAAGATCGCCGACCAGGGCACCGGAGAGCCGGTGCCGCTGGGCGAGCTGGGCGAGATCTGCACGCGGAGCCCGTGCGTGATGAGCGGCTACTTCGAGAACCCACAGGCCACCGACGCGGCCATCGACAACAACGGCTGGCTCCACACCGGCGATCTGGGAAGCATGGATGCGGCCGGCTACGTACGCATCAAGGGCCGGGTCAGGGACATGATCATTCGCGGAGGCGAGAACATCTACCCCCGTGAGATCGAGGACTTCCTCTTCACTCACGACTCGGTCGCCGACGTGTCCGTCGTCGGGCTGCCACACGACGAATGGGGCGAGATCGTGGGCGCGTTCGTCCGAACCCGGCAGGGCGCGACCCTGACGCGAGAGGACCTGGTCAGCCACTGCACCGGCAGGATCGCCAGCTACAAGATCCCGCAAGTCTGGGAATTCGTCACCGGGTTTCCCCAGACCCCGTCGGGAAAGATCCAGAAGTTCGCGCTTCGCGACGCATATCTCAGCCGCACCGGCCGAGCAACCCAACCGGACAACACGGATCGGAGAGAAGCGTGACCTCCCTCAAGGCCAAGACGCTTTTCATCACCGGCGGGAGCCGCGGCATCGGCCGCGCCATAGCGCTCAGGGCTGCCGCGGACGGCGCCAACGTCGTCATAGCGGCCAAGACAGCCGAACCGCACCCCAATCTTGTCGGGACCATCCACACGGTCGCTGCCGAGATTGAGAAGGCGGGCGGGCGCGCCTTTCCAGTCGCCGTTGATGTGCGCGAGGAGAACCAGGTCGCGGACGCCGTCGACGCGGCAGCACGGCACTTCGGCGGCATCGATGTGCTGGTGAACAACGCCAGTGCCGTGCACCTGGCGCGGGTCGAGGACACACCCCCCAAGCGGTTCGATTTGATGTTCGACATCAACGTGCGGGGGACACTCGTCGCCTCGCAGGCCTGCATCCCGCACCTCAAGAACTCCGGGAACGGACACATCCTGACCCTGTCGCCCCCCATCGATCTGCGGCCCAGCTGGTTCACCGAGCGAACCGCCTACACCATCTCGAAGTACGCGATGAGCATGACGGTACTGGGACTGGCCGAGGAACTGCGTGAAAGCAACGTGGCCGTCAACGCGCTGTGGCCGAAGACGATGATCTACACCGCCGCTTCCTCGGTCTTCGGCCTCGGCCGGGCCGGCTGCCGCTCGACCGACATCATGGCCGATGCGGCCCACGCCGTCCTGACCCGTCCCAGCGCCGAGTGCACCGGCAACTTCTTCCTCGATGAGGAAGTCCTTCGCCAGGACGGTGCCACGGACACCGACCTCGTGCAGTACGAGCTCGTGCCCGGCTCGCCGCCTGAGATCGATCTCTTTGTGACACCCAGCTGAAGCGATCACCGACCGCACCACTTTGGTACCCCGCACTGCGCCCGTCCACCGGCCGCCGTGGCCGTGACCTTCGCGCCTGCTCGGCGGCGAGTCGGCCAGGGTGGCCGGCGCGTGTGGGGGCCCAGCGCCGCCCCGGCGAGGGGCCGGCGGTCGACCGGTCGAGTCGGCCAGTGGTCAACGGGGCGCCCCGTGGGCGAGAGGCGCTTCGCCCGGATGATGGGCCCCCGGCGCCGCACTCGACTTCGGTAACTGAGTGAACCGGCCGGCCTCGGGCTCTACTGGGCCGAGTACCGTACGGTCACGGCCCGTCCGCTCGGCAGACCCTCGCAGTGGGAGGCTCAGAGTTCGGCATCAGCCGGCACGTCGAGCGGCAGGCCGATGCCGTCGTTCGACTGTGTCAGCTCGGCCCAGATGCATTTCCCCGTGGTCGTGTAACGCGTACCCCACCGCTGGGAGAGCGCGGCGACCAACTGCAGGCCGCGTCCACCCTCGTCCGTCTCGGAGGCACGGCGAATACGGGGTGTCGTCAGGCTTCCGTCGGAAACCTCGCAGATCAGGTCGGCACTGCGCAGCAGCCGTAGCCGGGCCGGCCCGCTCGCGTGCCGGATCACGTTTCCGACGAGTTCACTGACGATGAGTTCGGTCGCCAGCACCAGGTCGTCCAGCTGCCACAGGGACAGCTGCTCCCGCACATGCTGTCGGGCCTCCCCCGCCGCCTGCGGCCGGTCGGGCAGCTGCCAGGTGGCCATCCGGTCGGCGGGCATCGTGTGCAGGCGGGCGATGAGGAGCGCCGCGTCGTCGACGGCTCTGGAGGGCCCGCACCGAAGTGCCGTACTGGTGACGAGGTCGCAGAGCCGTTCCAGGTCCCTGCGATCGGCTGTCCGCAGCAGCCCCGCGAGATCGGCCATGCCCTGGTCGATCTCGCTGCCCCGGGACTCCAGCAGGCCGTCGGTGAACAGGACGAGCAGACTGCCGTCCTTCACCTGCAACTCGGTTGTCTGGAAGGGCGGTTCCCCCGCGCCGAGCGGGGGGTCGGGAGGCAGGTCGGGGAAGTAGACGGAACCGTCGGGTTCGACCACGGCCGGCGGTGGGTGGCCAGCCAGGGTGAAGGTGCAGATCCCGGTGGTGGGGTCGTGGAGCGCGTAGAGAAAGGTGGCGAACGAGTCCTCGCCGAGGCTCCCGACGATCTGGTTGAGATGGCTCATGATCTCGTCGGGTGGGACCTCCAGGTGGGCGAGGGTGTCCACAGCGGTACGCAGTTGGCCCATGGTGGCCGCTTGCGGCAGGCCGTGACCCATCACATCTCCGACCACGAGCGCGACGCGGCCCGCGGACAGCGGGATCACGTCGTACCAGTCGCCGCCCACGTCCATGCCCTCCGTGGCGGGCAGAAAGCGCGCGGCGGCTGTGCACTCCGGCAGTTCCGGCAGGAGTTTGGGGAGCAGTCCGCGCTGCAGTTCCTGGGCGCGGGTGTGCTCGGCGTCGTAGAGCCGAGCACGCTCCAGGGCGTGCGCGACCAGGGCGCTGATCGCGGTCAGCAGACTCCGCTCGTCGTGGGCGAGGTGGCGCGGCTGGTCGAAGGAGACGGTACAGACGGCGAACGTCCGCCCGGAGACGGTCAGCGGCAGGAACGCCCATCCCTGTTTGCCAGCCAGGCGCGGACGGTCGGCCAAGCGCGGATACCGTCTGACGTACTCCTGCGCTGACGGTATGAACACCGGCGCGCCGGTGAGGACCGCTTCCCCGATCGGGTCGTCCGAAGCGATCGGGCTGCCGTTGAACGCGTCGAGGAGCGGCTCCGGGTAGCCCACGGCCCCGACGACTTGCGACCGGTCGCCCTCGACGGCGATCACGGCCAGCCCGCCGGCGCCGAACGGCGGAAGTACCCGCTGTGCGACCGCGTCCACGACGTCGCACGACGACCTCGCCTTCGCGAGCGCCGCGGTCAGTTCGGCGATCTGGGCGGAACGTTGCTCGGCGGCGCGCCGGGCCGCGTCCCGCTCTGCCCGTCGCCGCCGGCTTTCGGTGACGTCCGTCAGATAGACGGTAAGTCCGGAGGACCCCGGAACGAGCCGCAGGTGGTGGCAGCGGTCGAGCGTCATCCACATGTCGAAGCCCACGGGTGTCGCCCCGGCGGAGGCCTCCCGGCACCGGGCCTCCAGGTCGGGGACACCGCGCACGACGGGCAGCTCCCACAGGACGCGCTCGAAGAGTTCCTGCTCGGTGGCGCCGAGAGCGCGCTCGGCCTCCAGGTTGGCGAAGAGGATCCGCCCCTCGTCATCCAGCAGAATGAAGCCGTCGCTCATCATGCGCAGTGCGCGGGCGAGCGCGTTCCGGGCGCTGCGGGACTCACTGCTGTCCCAGACCACGCCCGCCATCCGGACGGGAACGCCGTTCTCGTCGCACACCACGGAGCCACGGGCCTGATTCCAGGCGTAGCTCCCATCCGGTTGGCAGACCCGGTACTCGGCCTCGTACAGGGTGCGTTCGCGGATCGCTCTCTCGGCGGCGGCCATCGCCGACGGTATGTCATCGGGGTGGGCGAGCCTCACCCAGTTCTCCATGCGGGGCTCGTAGTCGGCCGGGAGGGCACCGAAGAGGGCGACCGCGGCGTCGGCCCAGTCCAGACGCCCGGTGCGCAGGTCCCAGTCCCAGGTGCCGATCGGGACACCTTTCAGTGCCTGCCGGAGTCTACCGCCGGCCGGCCCCTCCCGGATCGGCTGAGCGCGCGGCGGTGCCTGGCGCAGCCGCCGCTCGGTCCAGACGGCCACGGCTCGCAGATAGTCCCACTGCTTCGTGCTCAGCTCTTCCTGCTCGCCCATGAGCAGGGTGATCGCGCCGACGGCGCGATCACCGCTGAAGAATGGCACGGAGGCGAGGCCGGTACCCGGCCAGGGGCTCGCCGGGGGCCCGGCCGTGTCGCCGGATCCCACCGGCACCCAAGTGCAGCGGCCCGTGCGCACGGCCTCTGCCGGAACAGTCGGCTCGTCCTCCACGACGATCTCCCAAGAGCCCGCCAGGGTCGGCGGCAGGCCGACTGACGAGACGAGGCGAAGCGCAGGGGTCAGGCCGCGCAGGTGCACAGCAGCTCCCACGCTCCGCAGCTCCGCGGCCGCGTGGTACAGGCCCAGACGAAAGATCTCGCTCTCGACGATCCCGGGCGAGGTGGTCGCCAGGAGGGCGAGCCGCGCGTTCGCGGACTCATGCACGCCCATGCCCAGAGGCTACTCGCGCCGCGCCACAGCCGCGATCGCCTCCTCGGACTCTCGTGAGACATGAGGCGAATCGAGCCTTGTGTTGCGGGTGCCGACCAGAACCGTACAGGCCACCGGACGGCACCCGCCTTTCACGGGCCGGGCGTGGACCGCCCGCGCAAGGGCATGCGCCCTACCGTACTCACGGTGCAAGTCGCTCGTACGTGTCCGGCTGTCCCTGGCGCAGCCACAGCGCACGGGCGCATCCGAAGAGAACCGCTGCCGGGACGAACAGCGCCAGAAAGATGTTGACCACCCCGGAGCGTCCGGTGAACAGCGAGAGCTGGTCGACGATCAGCCAGGCGACGAAGGCGAGCGCGGCTGCGGCGAGAAGCGGGCAGAACCAGACCTGCCAGACCGGCAGGCCACGTCTGTTTCTCAGGAAGTAGGCAAACACCGCAACCGAGGCAAGGCAGGTCAGGACCGGGAGGGCGACCACAGCCGGCGTGGTGCACAGAACGAACAGGTCCAGGTACGGATCAAGGCCCGCGGTGGCGAAGACCGACACGACCACCAGCGTGAAGGCCGAAAGCCCCGCACTGGCAACCCAAGGTGAACCGGTACGCTGCTGCACCCTGCCGAGCACAGGCGGTAGCGCGCGGTCACGCCCCAGGGCGAAGAGATAGCGCGCTGCCGCGTTGTGGAAGGCGAGGACGGCGGCGAACCAGCTGGTGACGACGACCACGCTCAACGTCTGCGCCAACCAGAGCCCGATGAAGTTCTCTGCCGCCGCGAAGAACATGTTGGTCGGGTCGGAGTTGGCCTGTTCCACCGCACCCGCGTCACCGAAGGACTGGACCACGGCCCAGCAAACGAACGCGTAGAGCACCATCATGACGCTGATCGCCCCGTAGGTCGCCCGCCGGATGGTGCGATGACCGTCTCGGACCTCCTCGGCGAACAGCACCGTCGCCTCGAAACCGGCGAACGCCGTGATCGCGATCGCCATCATCGGGCCGAGGTCACTTCCGAACACCGCGTGCGGTGAGAACGCCGTGGCCGACAGCCCTTCCGCTCCGCCGCTCAACGTCACAGCGACCGCGAAGACCAGCAGCAGAACAATCTCGCAGGTCACGACGATGCCCAGCACACGGGCGTTGATGTCGACGCCCAAAAGGCCGACCAGTCCCATGGCGGCGACGGCCAAGAAGGCCCACAACTCCCATGGCGTGTCCCAGTGCAGGAGCGAGTGAGCGGTGTGCTGTGTGAAAATCGCGAACGCGCCGATCGAACCGATGGACGCAACGGCATAGGCCATCACCGCGAGAAAGGCCGACCCCAGTCCCAGCGGCCGCCCGAGTCCCGCCGTGACGAAGAGATACAGGCCGCCGACCTTGCGGATATGACGAGCCATCGCGACATATCCCACCGAGAAGACTGCGAGGATCGCGCCGCATACCAGAAGAATGCCCGCAGTACCGATACCTCCGCGTCCGATCGCGAGAGGAATTGCACCCACCGAAAATCCCAGCGGAGCTGCCGCTGCGATCACAAAGAAAATCACCTGCCTGGCCGACAGAACCCCGGATCGCAGCGAATCCACACCGCTGGCATGAGCATCGCTCCTCGCATCATCCGCACTACTGGCGCTCACGATATTTTGCATGTTCTCCTCCGCGTGATCACTGTGCCGCATTTTCTGGAATCCGCGCAGTGGTGTTCGGTGACTGTCTTCAAATCCGGCGGATTACACCTGCACTGTCGGATGAGGAGGACCGCCTCCTTGCCGGCCTCGGACACGTCGCTCCCTGTAATTCGACGTCGTCGGCACGGTCGTGACGATTCAAGCGATGCCTGGGCCGTCGTTTCGAACACCGCACGGAGGCCATGCTAGGGATGGCATGTTGGCGAAGTGTTGGTGGAAGTGCTGGCGCCGGGAAGGCCACTAACATGCGAGCATGCCATTCTTTACTACTCGTGCAAGAACACCGCGTATTGCCCCGGAGCTCGACGACGTCGAGCTGGCGAGACTCCTGAAGCGTCTGCGCTCAACAAACAGGTCGAGCCCAGCTGGGGCGACGGACATATACGTGGCCCAGATAGCCCAGTTTCTGGACCAGGATCCCCAGAACTTTGACCGCAGGGCACACCGCCTTTCCGTTCTTGCCGGTTTCCTGTCGGAATCGCACCTTCCGGCCGCCTGGGTGCAGCGGGAGCCGCGCAACGTCAGCGCTCTCATCCTTTGTTCCTGGGCCGAACTCGAACACAGCCGCGGCAGCAGAGTCCTGACCGACGGATCAGCGACGTGGAGCAGATGCCAGCTGGCGGCGAGCCTCGACCCGCAGAACCCAGCGCCCTGGGTGGTGATGCTGGGCATCGCACGCCTGGAGCGTGCACACCGCGGTCAGGTCTTTGAGATATGGGACGAGATCGTGGCGCGGGACAGGTGGCATCGCGAGGCGTATCTGAGCATGCTGCACTACCTCGGTCCGCAGGAATCGGGGTCCCTCGGCCAGGCAATCGACTTCGTCGACTCACTTCTCACGCGCATGCCGCCGAACGCCCCCTGCGCAGCTGTCGAGCTCGAAGTCCACCTCATGCGGTACCACTCCGCGAAGGCGCGCGGCGGAGCGGAGGCACTCCTGGCGCGTGACCAGTGGCACAGCACACAGACGGCGCGGTTCCTGGACCGGGCCCAGGACACCTGGCCCCGTGCGGCGTTCTTCTCCCACGCAGCGGCCGTGTCCGATCTCAATCTTCTCGCGTACGCATTGACCGCCGCAGGCAGGCTGCGCGGAGCCGCACCCGT
Source organism: Streptomyces sp. bgisy027 (assembly GCF_057710365.1). Taxonomy (NCBI): domain Bacteria; kingdom Bacillati; phylum Actinomycetota; class Actinomycetes; order Kitasatosporales; family Streptomycetaceae; genus Streptomyces; species Streptomyces sp. bgisy027. The sequence continues at coordinate 71,010 of NZ_JBYIVZ010000028.1, read as the reverse complement.
CTTCGAAGCCATCGGAGGGAGAGTCACCAGGTGGCCCTGGAACTCTGAAGGAGATCCACTGGCGGTTTTCGAGTACGCCCGAAACAGGGCTCGCTGACCTCCGCCCCCGCAATTCGTTGGGCCGGGAAACCGCGCCTGGCGGACAGGCCGCGCATGCGACGTGGTCAACTCCGGGCCGCGAGGTGGCGCCGCCCCTCGGTGTAGAACACCCGCCGCAGGCGGCGGTGTAACGCTTGGGCAGGTGGAGGTTGCCGGTTCGGCGGCCGGAGTCGCGCGGGCCGGGCAACGCGGGCTCGAACACAGCCGCCGACCACATCAGCGCCGCCCGACTCGCCCTGGCCCAGCTGCCGAAGAAGTACCGCGCGGGCGGCAGACCCTCATCCGCTGCGATTCCGCAGGCGGCACTCACGAGTTCGTCGCCTGGCTCGCCCAACGCGGGCGCCGGCCCGTGGCTGACCACCGGCATCAAGCGCCGGCCCCTCCAGGAACTCACTCCCACCGACAAGACCCGCAACCGTGCCCTGGGCGCGGCACGAGCACCCGTCGAACGCGGCGCCGCCCGCCTGAAGTCCTGGCGGATCATCCGCAGATGCCGCTGCAGCCCCAACCGCATGACGTCAATCACCAAGGCGGTCCTCACACTGGAGCTGCAACGCTGAAGACGCTCACTGGTTGGCGCGCATGCCTTCGCGTGCCCGGAAGTCATCGCGATACGCCCGCTCGGGCGGGCGGCTTGTCGGCGCGGGACCCTGCATGTTGCGGAAAGCGCCACCTCTGCTGCCGGCAGTCAGGATGCGTTCGTCCGCGTGTGCCAGCGTGTCGTTCGCGCCCGCCCGGGCGGTTGCGTCGTCTATGCGGCTGGGGCGAGTTCCGCGCGGCCGAACAACAGGGCGTAGCCGGTCGGGAGTTGGTGGAGGATGCGGGTGATCAGGTCAGAGCCGGCGTAGGCGGCGACGGCGGAGAAGACGGATCCGGTGTCCCAGCGGGTGGTGGCCTGGGAGGCACCGGTACGGGCGGCGAGGTCCTTGACGAAGGCCCAGCCGGTGAGGGGCTGGGGGTCGGGGATCTGCGCAGTCAGCTCGCGTGCTGCTTCCAGGGGCAGGCAGCGTGCCAGGTCGACGCGTTCGTCGCCGGTCAGCTGGCGTCCCAGTCCCGCGAGTACCAGGCGGACGGCTTCGTCGGCTCTCTCTCGGGTGGGGTAGGCGCCCTCGTAGCGGACCTTCTCCAGCATCTGCTCGTATGCCGTCCCGTACGGCTGCTGGAGTGATGGGTGCCGGTCGGAGCTCACTGGGGTGGTTGCCTTTCTTGCTGTGGCCGGTGTTCGGGCACCGGGGTGAGGGACGGTCAGGTGGACTGGGGGCAGTAGAAGAGCGGGCCGTAGCCAGCGAGGAGCTGAAGATGGCTTTGCGTCGCAGAGCCATCTCATCCGCCACTCCGGCTTCTTCGGGCTGCCCGCGGGTGCGAAGGGCGGGTGAACGAGATCAAGGGCCCGCCCTTCGCACGGTCAGGCCGGTGTCAGCCGGAGATCTCCTTGCGGCCGGTTCCGACGCCGATGGAGATCTTGCGGGGCTTGGCGCGCTCGGCGATCGGGATGCGCAGGGTGAGCACGCCCGCGTCGTAGTCGGCCTGGATGTGCTCGGTGTCCAGAGTGTCGGCGAGCACGATCTGGCGGGAGAAGACCCCCAGTGGCCGCTCGGACAGTTCCATCTGCACGTCGTCGGCCTTCGCCGCGGGCCGGCGCTCGGCCTTGACGGTGAGCATGTTCCGCTCGACGTCGATGTCGATGGCGTCGGCGGTGACGCCGGGGATGTCGAAGGCCACCACGTACTCGTCGCCTTCGCGGTAGGCATCCATCGGCATCGCCGACGGCTTCGACCAGGTACCCGGGCCCATCAGCTGTTGAGCCAGCCGGTCCAGCTCACGGAAGGGGTCAGTGCGCATCAACATCGTGAAAACACCTCCAGCGGGTTCAGGCAGTGGCTGCCAATGCGCCTCACTGACACCGTTGTAACATGTCATCCAATGGATGACAAACATGATGTCGTCCACGCGATGACAACCCCAAGGAGGTGTCCGTGACCGCAGCCGACCAGCCGTCCGCGACCCGTACGAACGCCGACAGCCCGGCCTCGTTCCTCGCCGCCGCCGCAGCCCTCAACGCCATCGACGACGCCCTGCGCGACGCCCGGCAAGAGGCCCCGGACCATCCCCAGGCGCCCGGCCCCGGGCCGGAGCAGGCGCTGGCTTCACTGTTGTTGCTGCGGCAGGTGCGCGAGCAGCTGGCCGGATGGGAGACGGGCCTGATCGAAACCGCCCGCGACGCGGGAGCCAGCTGGGCCGACCTCGCTCACCCCCTCGGCGTCGCAAGCCGCCAGGCCGCCGAACGCCGTTACCTGCGCGGCCGCCCGGGAAACCCCGGCTCCACAGGCGAACAGCGGGTGCAGGCCACCCGCGACCGCCGCGCCGCCGACCGCACCGTCACCACCTGGGCCCGCGCCAACGCCGCCGACCTGCGCCGGCTCGCCGGCCAGATCACCGCCCTCACCGACCTCGCCCCGCGCGCTCCCCTCGCCGAGCTCACGGCCGCCCTCGCCGACGACGACCCCGTCACCCTCCTCGCCCCCTTGGCGGACACGCACCCGTATCTGGCGCCTGGCCACCCCGACCTCGCCGCGCGCGTAGGTGACCTCACCCGCCACACCGACCGACTCCGCCGGCACAGCGGAAACCAGCGCGGCAACCGAACCTGACGACCAGCTCCATCGCAGGCGCCATGCACCGGCCGCGTCGACCGCCAGCCGGGCGAGAATCATGGTCGCCATGCGGACGTCGGTGATCTGTGTCATGGCTTCGTTGATCGCCTGCCTGGCGTGATCAGCCTGTTGAGGATGCTGGGCTCCCGGAGTTGGGCCCGCATCCTCACGGTCGTGTCGCGTAGTGGGAGCCCTGGGCGGGTCCGTCCCGACGGTCAGCCGGCAGGCGCGGCCGCCGAGCCGACGCTGGCCTCCCCTCGGCCAATGACTGGCGCGGCCCTCCGAGATACTTGACCGTGGCTGAGGGGGAGGCATACGCGACCTCGTCGACGGGGTGTTCCGGGTTCGCCGCCGGTCTGCGGGATCGCCGTGGTCACCGCGCCGGTGGGGGTGTCGGAGGCGGTGTTCCTGCTGCCGGTGCAGCTGAGCGTGCCGCGCGTGCCGAGTCCGGCGGTCACGCCCACTCATCTCCTCTGCAACGTGGTGGCGGGTCCCGGCGCGCCGATCCGGTACGCCAGGAACGGCAGCCTGACCGGGCCGCTCACCACGCGGTTGGCGCTGGGGACGCTGCCCGGTGTCGTCGTGGGCGCGGTCGTCCGGGTGTTCGTGGCGCCCGGCCCCGGCGTCTTCCGGGCGCTCGGCGCCGGGCTCCTCCTCCCCTTCAGCCTGTGGCTGTGCCTGCGCACGCTACGACGACCCCGGCGGGACGCAGACGTCGCACGTCAGCACCCTTCCGGACCGGACCGTCCCTCACCGTGCTCGCCGTGGCGGTGGTTGCTGCGCAGACTCCCCGTTTGTCGCCTAGCTCGTCTTCGACAACGCCCTGGTCGCGAGATCCCTGAACATCCCCTGCGCCGCCTTGCCGGTGCCGACGTCGCCTCCGCCACGGCCGACGCCGTCGAGACCCACGCCGACGCCGCTCCGCCTCAGGTCAGGCGCAGGCGCTGCCGGGGCGTCGTCTGCCGCCCGCCCTGCGCGCCAAGGCCGGTGTAGCAGCGGCGGACAGCGGCCGGCTCGGTAGACCGAGCCCGGCCGGACTTCCGCCCTGCACGGGAGGCCGTCCCGCCCGTGCCCTGCGCTGCCCCCGACGGAGCGGTCACGGTCGGTGTCACGGTCGAACCCGCCGGTCGGCGCCATGCCTTCCGTCCACATCGCAGCCGGCACCTCGGCGCCCTCAAAGCCGGCCATCGGCACCCAGTCGGCCGGAAAGTCGTGGTGGCGGCCACTGCTTGCCCGACTCCGCATGCCCGGGAATCGCACGGGAGACCGCGCGCTCCCCGAGGCCCGTCGGCGGCACCACCCGCGCCCCGCGCCGCCAGTCCCTGCTCGCGACACCGTACAGCCTGGCATTCAATGTGTCTGAACACACTGTATGGTTACTCCCGCGATGGCCCGCCGGCAGCAGCCCGTCGGACACCACCGCCCAACAAGCAGCCACCTTCTGAAGGCAGGACACAGCCATGACGTTGACAACCACTCCGTTCGGGATGCGCGCCACTGCCGTGGAGGTCCTCGACGGCCTCGATCTGAGCGGACGCCGGATGATCGTCACCGGAGGGTCCTCCGGCCTCGGTGTCGAAACGGTGCGCGCGCTCGCCGGCGCCGGAGCGCAGGTGACCATAGCCACGCGGAACCCCGACGACGCCAAGCCACTGCTCGACGAGTTCCCGGAAACCCGCGCGGTCGCGCTCGACCTTGCCGACCTGGATTCCGTCCGCGCCTTCTGCGACGCCTGGAGCGGACCGGCCGACGCCGTCATCGCCAATGCCGGCGTGATGATGCTCCCCACCCGGCAGGTCAACGCACAGGGATGGGAGATACAGCTCGCCACCAACTACCTCGGCCACTTCGCTCTGATCCTGGGCCTGCACTCCGCCCTGCGCGAAGCCGGGAACCCCCGTGTCGTAGTGGTCAGTTCCGGCGCACAGCTGCGCGCGGGATTCGACTTCGACGACCCGCAGTTCGAACGGCACCCCTACGACCCGTTCCTCGCCTACGCACAGTCGAAAACCGCCGACGTCCTGCTCGCCGTCGGCATCAGCCGCCGATGGGCGAGGGACGGCATCACCGCCAACGCCTGCGCGCCCGGCTGGATCCACACCCGCCTGGCACGCCACGTCGACAAGGCCACCCTGCAGTCCCTCGGCGCCATGGACCCGGACGGCAACCTCATCACCCCCGACTACTACAAGACCCCCGCACAGGGCGCCGCCACGACTGTGCTGCTGGCCGCGTCACCTCTCGTCGACGGTGTCACCGGACGCTACTTCGAGGACAACCAGGAATCCGAAACCGTCGACGGCGGCCCCGACGTCATGGCCGGCGTCGCCACGTGGGCGGTCGACCCCGCCGACGCCGACCGGCTGTGGGACTACGCTCTCCCCGTAATACGTTGATCCACTGCTCCCCAGGCACCACCGGGGCTCATCCCCCGGCAGCGGCAACGTCGCGAGCGTGCTGTCGCCCGTGACCGCGCCGCAGGAGCGGCCTGCTCCCGCACGCCGCGCTCGGCCGGGAGCCGTCGACCGGACGAGAACGAAGACACACCAGAAGGTTCCCGATGAGACCCGTGACCCGACGCCAGGCCGACCACCACGCCGCACGCTCGGCCGCGACCGTGGCCCAGGTCATGTCCACCCTTCAACGGCTCCTCGATTCGGGCGAAGCCTTCTCCGAGATCAGCGTCCAGCGCATCCTCGAGGAGGCCGGAATCTCGCGAGCCACGTTCTACGCCCACTTCCCCAGCAAGTCCGACGTCCTGATACGGCTCACCAACGACCTGCGGGAGTCACTGCTGGCGCTTGCGCAGCAGTGGAATCCGTCCGCCGGACCCGACGCGCTCGCCCAGTTCTTCGAAGAGGTGATCAAGATCCACCGGGCCCACCGGAGCGTGATCACAGCAGTCCGCGAAGCCGCCGCCTACGACCCCACGATCGACGACTTCTACACAGCCGACCTCGAAGGCTTCGACGAAACAGCCCTTCAGTCCCTTCTCTCGGACCAGGCCTCGGGCCTGACCCCCACCGACCTCGACGCCGTCTGCGCCAGCCGCATCATCGTCTGGGGAGGCGCCCAAGCCATCGCCCACCACATCCGCGTCGACAACGGCAGCGGCGACACCACGTTCGCCCGCGAACTCGCCCAGATCTGGTGGCACGGCGCCTACCGCCGCCCCACCAACACCTGATCAACAATCACGATGTTGCAGCCCTGCCAACACCCGTGGCTGAGACGAGGAGTGCCCGGAGACCCTCTGCCCGCGAGTCCACCGATGGCATGACCGGGTGACCAACCGGATCAGCCGTCCACTCGCCCCCGGGACGGGGAGGATCCCCTCACCTGCCCGGAGGCAATGTGGCGTCCGTCGACTACGCACGCCTCTCAAGCCTTGCCGTACGGCTGTCACATTCACCGATGCCTCGGTGGTCCCGGGCCATTCGTTCCGCTGTCCACGGCGGCCGGAGCGGTGTCGGGGTCTCAATTCAGGGCGTTGCGCACGGCCGCCAGGATGTCCTCCGTGTCGGCGCCGAGAGCCCGGGCGGCAGAAGTGAAGTCGCGGGCCAGAGTGCCGAGTTGATGAGCATCAAGCGCGTACGGTCCGGACGGGAGCGCTGCCACCCTGGTGCCCGCGCCGCGGCGGGTGCGGATCAGTCCGGCGGCCTCCAGTTCGCGGTAGGCGCGAGCCACGGTGCCCGGCGCCAGATCGAGGTCGGCGGCGAGCTGGCGTACCGTCGGCAGGCGCTCGCCCTCGGCCAGTCGGCCGGTGCGGATCAGTGCGGCAAGCTGGGCACGGATCTGCTCGAACGGCGGTACCTGGCTGGTGGTGTCGACACGAACTGCGCGCTCACTCATCGTCGAAGACCCCCTCGTCCGCCACCTCGTCGTCGACCGCCCGCGGCGCCACCACGGTCACCAGCGACCACCCGAAGGTGAACACGCCCAGCAAGCCCAGGGGACAGATCGCCACGATGGTGGCGGCACCCAGCGGGCCGGCGCAGGCTCCCTCCGTGAGCGAGATGAGGAGCATCAGAACGACGAGGATCACCTGACTCGACACCAGCAACCCCCAGGCTCCCATGATCGCCCATGCGCGGTCACGGCGCTGCTGGTAGTCGCCGGGCCCGAAGGCAATGCGGCGCAGGGCCCAGACGCAGGCGGGGGTACCGACCGCCAGGGCGGCCAACATCGGACCGCTGTAGTACAGACCCGGCCAAGGACCGAGGGACGTACTCACCCCTTCGCAGGCGACGACCATGACACGCCCTGCCCCGCCTGTCCCGTGGGGACCGGAGGAGGCCGTGACAGCGCCCACGAGCAGGAGGGCGACAAGGGAGGCTGCTTGCAGGAGCAGCAGCGGTGCCATGCGGGGCGGCACGTGGTCCTGGACCAGACGCGGGGCGAGACTCGCGGTCCGTACCGCTTCCTGGGGGCGCAGGGTCAGGGCGTCGCCGAGCAGGACACCGGCCACCGCGCACAGGCCGAATGCGGTGATGGCCAGCACCAGGGGGGTCGTGATGTCGTCGCTCTCCATCGTGACCAGCTGCTGTGCGATCACGATTCCGATGGCCAGGCCGGACCATCTGGCGTAGTGGTCGGCGTGGTCGAGCAGCCGGGACTGGAGCGGGACGGTGTCGAGCACGTGGAGATCCCCCAGATCTTCTTGTACCAAGCAGTAGATACAACATGCCGCGCCGGGAATCTTGTGTCAAACCCTCGATACAAGAGGGGCGTTGACGGCGGGGTCACGAACTCGAAGACCGCGAACCCGATCACGTGGGGGTGACAGCGGAGCGTTGTCAGTGTCAGGTGGCAGCATCGGGCCTATGACGGACACCACGGCATTCGACTGGCAGTCTTTCCTGCTCCGGTGGAGCGGGGAATGGGCCGATTCCCTGCCGGAAGACGAAACACGGAGCGAGGACGACGAGGCCTCGCGGCAGGCACGTTGGTTAGGGTTCCCGCGCGCGTCCGAGGAGCGGATCGCGGCCATGGAGGAGCGCCTCGGCCGACGGATGCCACCGTCGTACCGGGAGTTCCTCAAGGTCAGCGACGGGTGGCGGCACGCGGGCGGGTTCGTGTGGCTGCTCGCGGGAACCGAGGGCGCCCGCTGGCACGACAACGAGTCGGGACTCGCGGACCACTTCGAGGAGTATCTGGACGAGGACGCGGGGCCCGAGGAGCGACGGGAGGCGGACCTCTGGCGGCACGGGCTGCAACTCGACGTGGAGTCCGACATCACCCACGTCCTGATGGACCCCGAGGACGTGGACGAGGACGGTGAGTGGGCCGTGTACACCTGGGCGAGCTGGCGCGCCTCGCCACCCGAACGGCACGAGAACTTCCTTGAGTTCATGCAGGACGTGTACCGCGAGTTCCACAGCCTCCGGGCACGCTCGAGCGACAACGAGCCGGCGTTCGCGAACGACACGACGCGAAAGCTGGACGATCAGGTGGAGGAGGCCCGGCTCCAGGCGCTGCGCGGCAACTGGGAGGAGGCCGTCCGAGCGCTGGACGAGGCCAAGGAGTACGGCAGACCGCGGGCCCGTGGGCTGGGTGACCAGATACGGCGCCTCCTCGGCCAGACCTACATGGTGTACTTCGACGGCCTCGTGACCGACCCGCGGTATGCGCCCGAGTTGCTTGCGCCGCTGGTCGCCGAGCACGCTCCGCGCTCCCATCAGGACGACTCCACGCTGACGTTCCATCTGCGCGGCGCCGACGACGACCTGGTGTCGCTGGCTTACTCAATGCTGGATCAGGTGCGGAGCGGCACCTACCGGTACACGGCGGCCGGACCGTTCGGGGAAGCTGTCGAGCGGGCACGGAAACTGGCCCGGTGGGGCGACACCGACGGGGCCTGGCGGACGCTGAGCGAGGCTCTGCCCCTGTGGGAGCCGCTGGGGCCGGACCACCTGGCGCCGCTGGGGTGGGTGGCCGACCCCCTGCTCGGTCCCCTGCTGACCCCGGAGCGAGGCCGCGAGCTCCTGTCGACGCCAAGGGGCGGGCAGCCGGGTGAGGCGTCGAGACCGACCGTCGGGCTCGACCCGGGCGGCCTGACCTGGCTCGCGGAGCCGGACCCGGGCAACAACCGCACGTCCTACCGGTTCGTCCTCGTCGAAGGCGTGGAGCCGGCGGACTTGCCCGGGCGCCTCGGGAACGGGGACGACACCACGCTCAACGAACCCATGACCTCATGGGAGGCGCGCCACGAATCGCTGCGCAGCAAGCAGGAGTTCTCGTCCTATGACGACAGGGCTCTCATGGCGGTCGGCCGGGCCGGCAGCGGGTGGAGCTTCGCCTTTGACGGCGATCCCGCCCCGTTCCGCAGGCAGCGGTTCGTTTCCCCGGTCGCGGGAGCCAGCGCCGGCACTCGCGCGGTGGTGGTGTGGTGCGGTCTGAGGACGTGGCACGGGGAGCCGTTCTTCCACCTTTCGGTGGCGCGCGACGGTGCCGAGCAGTACGCGTTCACGTACGCGGACGGAGAGGTCCGGCAGAGCGGGGAGGTACCGCCGGCGCTCAACCCGGACCAGTTCTTCGGTGACTTGGATGACTCGGTCGAGGTGGAACGCGCTGTGCTGGAGGCAGTGGCCGGTGAGTTCGGTGCCCATCTGCCGCGCCACGCCATCGTGAACGGGCGGCTGCACACGTTCGTCACCCGTTCCTGGACACGTCCGCCCAGGGACGGAGAGACGTACGCGGTGATCCGCCTGCGCTCAAGCGGCCCACACGCGACGGGCAGCGAGCGGACGGGAGACGACGGGGCGGGGACCAGGTAGTTCGTGCTCGTGGAGGTACACGTCCGCGGTCTACCCGTTCCGCATCGGCCCCTCCGGAGCACCCGTCCCCTGGAACCGGCCGTGGGCTCACTGCCGCCCGGGCAGGTCGACGAGCACCGGCTCAGGCCTCACGGCAGCAGACCGCTGAGGCCGCAGTCCCCGGCCGAGTAGTGCTGTACGGCGAGCTGACAGCCGCTGAGCGGCCCGCCGCACTGAGCCTCAGCCGCGCGTTGACGGGGGCCGTGTACGAGGGCCTGGACCTGGAGCGAGATCATGGCCACACAGGCGCAGGGGCTCGGTGACACCATCCTCCTCAATGGCGCCGAGTCCGACCTCGACGCCTTGGCCGTCTGCCACTGCGGAGCGGGGCCGGAGGCCGGTGAGGACGTGTGCTTCATCGAACTCGGCGCCGTACACCCGGGCCCGGACGCTGCGGACCGGTTCGCACTACTGCTGAATGCGTGCGAGCAACCGGCCACCGAGAAGGGACTGGGCAACGGGACGCCGGCTGAATCCGGCCCGCCAGGATGCCTACCGGCGCGTGGTCGACCGCGGTTTCCGTACCTGGCTGCAAGGCGTGACCATGCACACGCCCAACGAACCTGGCTATAGCCACCCAGACGCCTACGTAATCGACGATTGCCGCTGAGTCGCCGCGAAACTCTACTGACCGGCTGCCACCGTCCTGTAGACCGCATCGGCATACCGCAGGGATCGCGAGACTTCAGCCCCTATGACGTCACGCTTTGAAGGTCCGGAAGCCTTTTATCGGCACCTTCTCTATAGTGAGGACTTTCCTGCAAAGAAAGCTCTCCTGAAATGACGGGAGGCGGCAGTTCAGACCTCTTTTGATTCAGGACTCCATCAAATGCGATGGAGCGTCGGGGAACTTCCTGCGGCTCATGTGTTCACGTCATCATCTTCGAGTTCCTCGGCGGCAAGCTGCGTCCCGGTCACCTACGAACGAGGATGGAAGGAGTGACTGGGGTCGGCTGGTTTTGCAGCCTCCGCCCCTGGGCGCACAGCGGCGGAGGGAGGTTCGCTGTGGACCCACCCGCCGCCTCCGGCCCGGAGGAGAACGGGCGACGCGAGCAGGGCGGCCAGCTGGACGATGCCGAACGAGCGGAGTACGAGCGGCTCCGACGCACTCTCGGCAAGCGACACAGGCGCCTGCGGCTCTGTAGCGCCTCCCTGCTTCTCGTACTGGCGGTTCTGCTCGCACCCATCAGCGTTGTTGCCACATGGGTAAATTCCGAGGTCACCGATGTTGATCGGTATGTGCAGACGGTGTCGCCCCTCGCCAGGGACCCCGCCGTCCAAAATCTGGTCGTTGATCGTGTCACTGACGAACTGGTTGAGAACATTGACGCTCGCAAGATCACCGACGCGGTCGCCGACACTCTCGCCGACCGTGATGCACCCGACTTCCTTGTCGATGCGGCCAGGTCGCTGGATGAACAGCTAAAGGGCGGACTGACGACCGCCGTGCGCTTCGTGGTCGGGAAGGTGGTCAGAAGTGAGGCCTTTGCCGACGCATGGGACAGTATCCACCGCGGTGCACACACCGTCGCGACGAATGCCCTCACGAGTGAGGGAGGCGGAGCGCTCGAGGTGAAGGGCGACACCGTCACGCTGAACGTCGGCACTGTGATGGAAGAATTGCAGAAGCAGCTGATCGGCGTGACGCTTGTCGAGGCAGAAGACATTCGCGGGGCCGACAAATCGATCGTTCTGGTGCGGCACGAAAATCTCAGTGAGGCCCGGCAGGGTGCCCGCTGGCTCGCCGCTGTCGCCCCGTGGTTGCCCCTGACGGTCGTCGTGCTCGGCGGGCTGGGTATTTGGGCGGCACCTTCACACCGGGTGGCGCTGATGGCCGGCGGAATCGGCGCCGGCGTCATGATGTGCGGGCTTCTCGTCGGACTGGCCATCATGCGCCAGATCTGTCTGGATGCGGTGACTCAGACAGCCCAGTCGCAGGATGCCGCAGCAGCCGTCTACGACACTCTCGTGAGGTTCCTCCGGCAGACCACCCTCACGGTGCTCCTCACAGCCCTGATCACTGTGATCGCGGGGTATCTGTACGGACCGGGCCGCGGTGCGACAGCTGTGCGCAATGCGGCAGCCCGAAGCACGGAAACCGCCGGGCAGGCGCTCACCCGGACCGGGCTGTCGACGGGGGCTGTCGGGCAGTGGCTGCGCAGGAACCAGCCCCGCACCACAGGCGCCGTCATCGGTGCCGGGGGCCTCGCTCTCGTCTTGTGGAACTACCCCACACCCGCCTCAGTCGCTCTTCTGCTCCTGCTCGTCGTGGTTGTCCTGGTGATCCTGGGCGTCCTTGCGGCCGCGGATGAACCGGCGCGGCGCTGAGAAGCCCTGGAGCGCACTGAGGTCGAGTAACTCGGTCCAACTCCTGAAGTATTGGTCGAGTTAGCCCATTTCCTCGGCTGAAATCACCATTCTCTCGAGCTATTCGCCTGCGCCGCCAGTCGCTCACCTGTACCGGCCACGACACCGTGCTCCATCCGGCGTTAGAGTGCCGTCGCTCCCCCACGCCCAGCCGAAGGCCATAGGAAGGCAGCGCATTCCGTGACTCACCCCCACAAGTCCACCGGATCCGTCGGCGAGCGCCGCCTTCAGCAACTTCTCGGCACGGCCGACCAGGCCGCCGCTTTCTACGACCGTCAGGTGCAGGACCGTCTGACGCCGCAGATGGCGGACTTCATAGGGCGGCAGACCATGGCGTTCCTGTCGACGGCGGACGCCGGCGGGGCCTGTGACGTCACGTTCCGTGCCGGTCCCCCGGGATTCGTCACTGTGCTGGACGACGGCAGCCTCACTTATCCCGAGTACCGCGGCAACGGGGTCCTCGCCAGTGCGGGAAACATCGCCGAGAACCCGCATGTCGGGCTGCTCTTCGTCGACTTCGGCCACGACCACATAGGTCTGCACGTCAATGGAGCCGCTCGGCTTCACCGGGACGACGAGCAGCGGCGGGCCTACCCCGGCCTTCCGGTGGACACCGCTCCGGGGCGCCGGCCGGAATTCTGGGTGCACATCACGGTCGAGGAAGCGTATGTGCACTGCTCCAAGCACATCCCCCATCTCGAGCCGGCGCCGCGTCCACGTCCTGGTGCCCAGCGGCCGAAGGATGCCGACTACTTCGTCTCCCGCGCCGAGCACCGGCTCCCGTCGTGCGAGAGCGAGCAGACTGCGGGAACTCACACCGGATCGCTGCCGGGCAGGGGTTGATCACTGACTGCCGTCGTGGCCTCCGCGCGGCAGGTCGCGCGGAGGCCACGGTGCAGGTGTCATTGACCTCCGAGGTCATGACCGGCACGTGCCGGTCAGCCCTTGGGGCGTGGTGTCAGGGCGCCATCTCGTAGGCCCCGGACAGTGCCTCGACACGCTCCCAGACGCGCGCCGAACGCGCGCCGTCCACGACGGGACGGCGGACCGCGCCGAGGGCCCAGTTCTGCTGAGCCTCGGTGGCGGAGTCCTTGCCGTGCAGTTCGATGGCGAAGGCGGAGAAGTCGCGGACGAGGACGGAGAAGAGTTCGTCGAGGATGTCCTCGTCGAGGCCGGTCAGGCGGGCCTGCTCCAGGATCAGCTGGCCGTGGACGACCAGGGCGAAGAGCTGGCCGACGGCGAGGAGGAGGTCGAGGTCTCGGCTCTGGTCCTCGTCGGGGGCCGCGGTGGTGACGAACTCGCAGAGGGCGTCGGCCTGTTCCCGGAAGCGGGCGACGTTCGGTACGGCCGCGTAGGCGTCGTAGGCGGGGCGCCAGTCGTGGAAGCGTACGGAGCCGAGGCCGCGGGCGGGTCCCTGCTCGAAGAGGAAGGTGTCGTCGGCCGCGTCGAGGCGGGTCGGTACGGGCGCGAACTCGGCCGGGTTGAGGAGGTGGTTGCGCATGAACTTGAGGATCAGCGCGAGGTTGACGTGGACCGTGCCTTCGAGCTTGGGCAGTCCTCGGATCTCGACGGCGGCCTGGGCGAAGTAGGTGTCCTTCTCGAAGCCCTTGGCGGCGATCACGTCCCACATCAGGTCGATGACCTTCTCGCCCTCTGTGGTCACCTTCATCTTCGTCATCGGGTTGAAGAGCAGGTAGCGGCGGTCGTCCGGCGAGGCGGAGCGGAAGTAGTCGACGGCTCGGTCGCTGAACAGCTTCATGCCGACGAGGCGGACGTAGGCGTCGGCGAGCTCGCGGCGCACGTGCGGGAAGGCGGTGACGGGGCGGCCGTACAGGATGCGGTTGTGCGCGTGGGTGATCGCCTCGTACATCGCGTGCTCGCAGATGCCGATCGAGGCGGTGCAGAGGTTGAACTTGCCGACGTTGACGGTGTTGAGGGCGGCGTCGAAGGCGGCGCGGCCCGTGTGCAGGACGTCGTCCGGGCCGACCGGGTAGTTCTCGAGGCGGAACTCGCTGACGTACTTGGAGGAGTCGACGACGTTCTTCACGAGGTGGTACGCCGAGTGGCGGCTGTCGGCGGCGAAGAAGACGTAGCCGTCGGGGCCCTCGATGTCGGTGCGTCGGCCGAAGACCGAGACGAGCCCGGCGGCGTTGCCGTTGCCGATGTAGTACTTGGACCCCGTCGCGCTGAAGCCGCCGTTGCCGTCCGGCGTGAGCAGCATGTCGGTGGAGTAGATGTCGGCGCCGTGGGACTTCTCGGAGAGGCCGAAGGCGAACACCTCGCCGTCGGTGAGGAGTTCCGCCGCGCGGGTGCGGGCCGCGGCGTTGTCGCTCTGCCAGACCGGTCCGAGGCCGAGGATGGTGACCTGCCAGGCGTACCAGTAGTCGAGACCGTAGAAGCCGAAGATCTCGTTGAGGGCGGCGATCCGGGCCGTGTCCCAGCGTTGGTCCTTGTGGCCGGCGGCGGACGCCGGGGTGAGGAAGGTGGCGAACAGGCTCTCCTTGGCGGCGAAGGCGAGGAAGTCCGCGAGCCAGGCGCGGGTGCGGTAGTCCTCGATGAGCCTGCGCTTGCCGCGGTCCTCGAACCAGTCGACGGTGGCACGCAGCAGCCTGCGGGTCTCGGGGTCGAACTGCGCCGGGTCGTATGTGCGCGGGTTGAAGAGGAGGGAGTCGGCCATGGAGGTCGCCTTCCGTGGGTTGAGGGTGAGGGGTGAGGGTGCGGGAAAGAAGGTCGCGGAGCGCGGGCGGCGGTGGCCCGAGCGCCGTGGCGCGTGGGTGGCCGGGCCGGCGGCTCAGGGGTGCGGGTGCGGCGTGCCGAGGCGGTGGAGGGTGGCGAGTACGTCGTCGAGCCAGGCGATCGTCATCCGCTCGTAGGCGATGCCTCCGCGCAGGACGACATGCTGGAGCTCCTGACCGGCGTCGAGCGGGGTGGGGGCCGTCGGGCCGGTGAAGTCACGGAGCTCGCCCGCGAGGTAGTGCGCGAGGCGGTCGCTGTGCACCTGGTGGTGGCGTTCGACCTCGCGGATCAGCGCGGAGGGGTCGTCGAAGGCCGCACCGCGGATCTTCACGGCGAGCTCGTGCCGGATGCTCTCGGGCTCGATCGGTTCGTGCAGCCACTGGGAGAGGGCGGCGCGGCCGGGGCCGACGACGGAGTACTCCTTCTTGTCCGGCCGGCTCTGCTGCGGCAATCCGCGGACGGCGAGCAGGCCGTCGCTCTCCATGCGCTTGAGCACGCGGTAGATCTGCTGGTGCGTGGCGGTCCAGAAGTATCCGATGGACCGGTCGAACCGTCGGGCCAGCTCATAGCCGGAGCCCGGCTTTTCCAGCAGGGAGACGAGGATCGCGTGCTCGAGCGCCATGCCTCGATCTTCTTATGCAACTCGTTGCATAGCCAAGGGGTGCCGGTCGGGTGAGACAGGGGTCACGCGCGGGGGGCGGACCATTCCGTCCGCCCCCGCGTCGCGACCGGTGAAGCCGGTCGCCTTCCCGCTCACCCTGGAGCCGTCATCCGCCCGCCGCGTCCTCGGCCTCCCAGCGCAGCAGGTCGCCCGGCTGGCACTTGAGTACCTCGCAGAGTGCGGCGAGTGTGGCGAAGCGGACCGCCTTGGCGCGGCCGTTCTTGAGTACCGCCAGGTTGGCGGGTGTGATGCCCACGCGGTCCGCGAGGTCACCCACGGACATCTTCCGCCTCGCCAGCATCACGTCGATGTCGACGACGATCGGCATCAGATCACCTCGTCCAACTCGGCCTGCATCTGGGTCGCTTCGACGTCGCGCGCGACAGCCTGGGCGAGCAGCATCCGCAGCACGAGCACGATGAGCGCGACCCCGAGGATGGCCAGGCCGACCCCGCCCATGATGACGGTGACGCCCGGGTCGTCCCGCTGGCCGGGCGCATTGATGGCCGTGACCACGAACCACAGCAAGGCAGCCGCCACGATCGCGCCAATCACGGCGTCCACGTACCGGAAGGCGGCATGGGAGAACACCGTTCCGCGCCGCACCATCGACACGAGCCGCCAGACGCTGACCAGGGCGACCTGGGCCGCCACCATGCCCAGGATCGTGATCACACGCAACGGGGTCAGCGGGAGCGACCCGTCCTCCGGATCGTTTCCGCCGGCCAACACCCAGACCATCGACGCCTGTACGAAGACCGTGCCGGTGAGCACCACTACGAGCACGGCACGCAGCGCACGCACTGCCAGCTTTCCCATGCCCCCTCCTTCCATCGAGTTGCGATGGGAATCTATCGAGTTTCGATAGGTTGAGCAAGGGCTGGGCCAGGACCGGGCCGGGCCGGCGGGCGGGCGGGGCCGAGGGTGGCCCCGGGGGGCATAGGACCCGCCTATGGCAGGTGCTGTCTTTTCGTCTTTGCTTCTCCTTCTTTTCCGCTCGTACCTTGAATTAGCTCGATGAGGTGCTCGCCGCGATTCCCCGAAGATTCGCACTGTGGGCACGTATATCGCTTATTCAATTGAGAGGACCAGCGGCATGACGACAATCGAGAACAGCTCAGGAACGCGGGAACTCGCGGGGAAGCGGGCCCTGGTCACGGGTGGTACTCGCGGAATCGGGGCGGCCGTCGTGCGCCAGCTCCTGGACGCCGGTGCCGACGTGCTCACGACCGCCAGGTCGGCGACGGACCCGGTGCCGGAGGGAGCCCGCTTCGTGGCGGCCGACGTGCGGACGCGGGCCGGGGCGGAGGCGCTCGCCACGGCCGCGCACGAGATGCTCGGCGGGGTGGACGTCCTGGTCCACAACGCGGGCGGTGCGCAGCCGTACAAGGGAGCCTTCGCCATCCCCGACGACATCTGGCAGGACGCCTTGGACCTGAACTTCCTGTCGTCCGTGCGGCTGGACTCGCTGCTGGCACCGGGGATGCGGGACCGGCGTTCCGGAGCGATCGTGCATGTCTCCTCGGCGGCGGTTCCGCCCACGCCGCCTCCGTTCCTGCACTACACGGCGGCGAAGGCGGCGCTGGAGAACTACAGCCGGGGACTGGCGGCGGACCTGGCCCCCTTCGGAGTCCGGGTCAACACCGTGTCTCCCGGCAGGACCGTCACCCCCGGCGGGGAAGCCACGCGGGAGCAGTGGGCGCGCCTGGACGACGGGCCCGGCCAGGCCACCAACACCCCGCCGCTGGGACGTGAGGGTCAGCCCGACGACATCGCCCACGCGGTGCTGTTCCTCGTGTCCGACCGGACGAGCTGGCTGACCGCGAGCAATCTCGTCGTGGACGGTGGTGAATTCCCCAGGGGATGACGCGCACGGAATCCGGAAAATATCGGCTTCGATAGGGAAGAATTCCGCGACGCCGCCTCCTTCTCGGCCGTCAGGAAACCGGTGAGAGGGAGGCGGATTCGGACCAGGTCTCCTTGCGGAGGAGTTCGAGCAGAGCCGTCTCCGCCGGGCCCGCGCCGTGTCGGACCACGGCGAGGACGGGCTGGGGAACGGCCGGGGAGACCGGGCGGGCGAGGTGCTCGTGACCGTGGGGGACCGCGGAGGCCGGGACGAGGGTGACCCCCAGCCCGTGGGCGGCCCAGCGCACGGCCGTCGCCGTCTGGGACACGCGGGCGGCCGTGTGCGGGGTCAGGCCGTTTTCCCGCAGCACGTTCACCAGTACGGCGTCGAGCGCGCTGTCGCGGTCGAACCTCACCCACGACTCCCCCGCCAGCTCGCGCAGGTCGACGCGGTCCGCGGCGAGCAGACTGTGCCCGGCGCCCAGCACCACGACGAACTCCTCGTCGCCGAGGTGGTGGGCGTCGGCGGGGCTCCGCTCGCACGCCGCCATCAGGGCCAGGTTCAGCAGGCCCCGGCGGCACAGCCGCTCCAGCTCCGCGTGGCTCGGCTCCTCGAAGACGGTGACCTCCAGCCGCGGGAAGCGGCGACGCAGCGCGCTCAACGCGCCCGGCAACTGCCGCGCGGCAAAGCCCATCTGCACCGCGACCACCAGGTCGCCCACCAGTTCATCGGCGCCGGCCCGCGCTGTCGCCCTCGCGCGCCGTGCCGCGCTCACCGCGATCTCCGCCTCCCGCAGGAACGCGCGACCGACCACCGTGGGCACCAGGCCGGTCGGCGTGCGGTCGAACAGCTGCACGCCGAGCTCCCGCTCCAGCCCTCGGATCTGCTGGGACACCGACGGTTGAGCAACGCGCAGCAGCTCCGCCGCCGCCGTCACCGAGCCCTCCTCGGCAACGGCCAGGGCGTACTCGTACTGACGAAGGCTCATCGGCTCCCGTTCCTCCCTGCGGGGGCCGCGGTCCCCCATCGACATCGTCGTAAGGGCAACTCGGGTCCGCCGGCGAAGATTCCCGTGGGTGCGGCCAGGTCGCCCGCGCCCCAGCGGCGCACCGCCCTGACGTCAGCCCGAGCAGATCCGGGCAGCCTCCGGCAGGTGCACATGCTCGCCCCGGAACTCTCTCCGCAACGCGCGATCATGCGTGACGAGCACGACTGCGCCCGCGTAGTGAGCCAGCGCGGCCTGTAGTTCTTCGACCAGTGCTGGGGAGAGGTGGGTGGTCGGTTCGTCGAGGAGCAGGAGATCAGCGGGCTCGGAGACCAGCCGTGCGATGTCCACGCGGCGGCGCTGGCCGTACGACAGCTCGCCGATGCGCAGCCGGAGCTCCCCCGGGCGGAAGAGTCCCAGGGACAGCAGGGCGTGAGTGTGCTCGTCAGCGGAGCCCACGCGGCCCAGTGCGTACGCCTGCGCAAGGCGGGCGGTAGTCGAGGCCGGGGAAGTGGCGGGACCACTGGGCGCGGCTGATGGGGGTGCGGACGTGCGCGCAGGCGTGGGCGAGTGCCCTGCTCGGGTCGGTGTTCCAGATCTCGACTGCCTGGTCGTTGCTCAGTGTGACGATCGTGCCGTGGGCCGAGAGCGGGAGTACCGCAGCGAGCCCTCCGGAGAGGGCAGCCAGTGAGGCCTGTTCGACGGGGCGCGAGCGGTTGGCCGTCGCCCAGAGACGTACCGTCCCGTCCAGTGCGGCCGTGACCACCATGCGGCCGTCAGGGGTGAACTCCGCTGAGGGGATCACGTCGGTGTGCCCCTCGAGTCGGCCCAGCCGACGGTGGTGGCGCGGGTCGGACACGTCCCACAGGAATGCCGTGTGGTCGTCGCTGCCGGAGAGGAGGGTACGGCCGTCCCGGCTGTAGGCGAGGGCGTCGACGAAGTTCTCATGGCCCTTGAGCACGGCGATGGTGGACGCGTGGCGTGGGTCGGCGACGTCCCACAGGCGGACGCTGCGGTCGTCGGAGCCGGAGGCCAGCGTGGTGCCGTCGGGGCTGAAGGCGACAGGTTTGACGTTGCGGGAGTGACCGGTCAGTTCGTTGAGGAGGCGGGGGCGGGCCGGGTCGCTCACGTTCCACAGGCGGATCGTGTCGTCGTAGCTGCCGGTGGCGGCGGTCTGACCGTCCGGGCTCACGGCCACCGAGAAGACGATGTCGGCGTGGCGTGTCCGCGTCGTCGACAGAAGGCGGGGTTTGCGGAAGTCGGTCACGTTCCAGAGCCGGATGGCCCTGTCGCGGCCGATGGCGATCAGTGTGTTTCCACGAGGGCTGAAGGCCATGGCGATGGCGTCTTTGTTGTGGTCGCGGTGGGTGCCCAGATGGACCGGGCGGTGGGGATCCGTCAGGTCCCACAGCCGGAGGGCGGCGTCGTCGTGCGCCGTGGCGAGGGTGCGGCCGTCGAGGGTGACGGCCATGGCGCGGACGTGTCCGGTCAGTGTGCGTGGCAGCACGCTGAGGAGACCGTTGCGGGTGGCTTGGTTCGATACCACCTGGTGTGCCGCCAGGGCGAGTTGGGTGGCGAGTGAGCTGTTGCGTGTCCGCAGTGCCACCGAATTCTCGACCGCCTTGAGCGCGAGGACGTGATTGCGCTGCGCGGTGACGATCCGCTGGGTGCGTACGGCGAATCCGACGGCGGACACGGCGCAGACGAGGAGGACGGCGAGGGCCGCGACGAGTCGGCGCCTGCGGCGGGCCCGGTGGCGTGCGTGCAGGGCCTCCGCCTGCTCCGCCCTCTCGCTCGCGTCGAGGAAGGCGCGCTCCCGGGAGGTCAGTGCGTCCTTCGGGAGGTCTTTCACGGCGGCCAGACGCACTCCGCGGTAGACGGTGTCGGGGTCGCGGTTCAGTGACTGCCAGACGGCGGTGGCCTCGGTGAGTGCGCGGTGCAGGCGCAGTTGATCGCGGTTCTCGCTCAGCCAGCCGCCGAGCCTGGGCCAGCAGCGGATCAGGGCTTCGTGGGTGATTTCGACGTGATCCCGGTCGACGGTCAACAGGCGTGCCTTTGTGGCCTGTTCGAGAACCAGCATCGTGTCGGGGGTGTCGTCGAGTTCGTGGCGCGGTACGCGGCGCTTGGTGTCCTCTGTGCCCTCGCCCAATGCGATGAGCCGCACGAAGAGCCTTCGGGTGATCTTCTGCTGGGTGTCGCTCAGGCCGGCGTGGAAGGCCTCGGCGGTCTGGGCGAGAGCGCCCTCGAAACCGCCTGCCGCTTGGAATGCGGCGAGGGTGAGGGCGTTGCCGCGTCGGCGGTGCCAGGTCTCCAGAAGCGCGTGTGAGAGCAGGGGCAGTGCGCCGGGTCGGCCGTGGGCGTCGGCTGTGAGGGTCGCGAGGAGGGCGCCCTCGACGGTCAGTCCGGCGCGGGTAGCGGGCCGGACGATGGCCGCCCGTAGTTCGTCGGTGGTCATCGGGCCGACGGGGACATGGGCGTCGACCAGGGCTTCGACGAGGGCGGGTAGCCGGGTGCAGTGCGTGTAGAAGTCGGACCGCACGGCGAGGTCGACGCGACAGCTGCTGTCAGGGGTCTGGGTGGCGTGCAGCAGCGCGGCGAGGAAGGCGTCGCGCTCTTCCGTACTGCGGCAGAGCGTGAACACTTCCTCGAACTGGTCGACGATGACGAGGAGTTCGTCGGCCGGGTTCGGTGAGCCGGCCAGGATCTGTCGCACCGCCCGGTGCAGTGTGCGCGGCTCTGCGGCGAGTTCGGCGTGCAGGGTCCCGGGGCTGACGTGAGCGCGGGCCGCGAGCTGGATCGCGCATTCCTCCAATGGGCGTGCGCCGGGAGTGAAAACCAGGGCGGGGGTTCCGGCGAATTTCGGGAGCACTCCGGCGCGCAGCACGGAAGACTTCCCGGATCCCGAAGCCCCGAACAGAACTAGGAACCTATTTCTCTTCAGGTGTTCGACCAGTCTGTTCGTGAGGTTCTCACGGCCGAAGAACGTGTCGGCATCGGATTGTTGGAAAGGCGCCAGCCCGACGTAGGGCGGAGAGGTCGAATCTCGGTCCTGGTCCGGATCCGAGGCGGCATTGGAAGCGCATACGGCGGCCGTCCTGCGCCAGATCCGCTCCCATTCGCCTTCGTCACCGCCGCATGCGCGGACGTAGGCGAGGGTGACGGCCAGCGTGGGCAGTTGGCGTCCCGATGCGGCTCCGGAGAGTGTCGCGATCGAGTAGTGCGCGCGTCTCGCGAGGTCGCGATAGGTGGGACTGCCGGCCTCCTCCCGCACCTTCCGTAATTTCGTGGCGAAATCCAGCAGTGGCCCGCCGTCCGCTTCCAGCGGGCGCTCTCCACGTGGCACCTGTACGTACCTCCCCCGAGTCATTCGGATTGTTCACCATGCGTTTGTTCAGCACCAGCGCGTCGATCGTGAACAACCGGAACTGGCTACAAACGGATGTGCCGGGCCCCGTGACGAGGGCCGGAAAACCATCGGAAGCCGGCGTGGGCCGCGTACCGCCCTGCCCGTGCACCGATCCGCGAGCACTACCGAATTGGGAGAACGTATGAACGCGTACACAGAACCGTGCGCCGGACCGAATAAGGGGGCCGCGGGCACGGGGTCCCCCGGCTTCGGCCCGCTGCGGGGAACCGGCGGGCCGGAGGCCGCGCCCGCGGAGCGTTCCGAGCCGGACCGGCTGGGCGCCTTCACCGCCGGGCAGCTGGGCCGGCTGTGCGATCTGGTCGGCATCGACGCGCAGCGGCGGACCGCCCACCAGCGGGTGCTGACCGATCTGTTGGGTCCGGCCGCCGACCTGCCGCTGACGGCCCCTCCGGCCTCACCGTCGTTCGTGTCGGACGATCACACGCCGGTCGAGTTCTCGCTGACATTCCCTGCCGACGGAGCCCCGCTGCTGCGCGTGCTGGTCGAGCCGGGCTGCGCGGCGCGGGCGCTGCAGGACAACGCCCGCGCGGCATGGGCGGCCGTAGGACGGCTCGCGGCGCAATGGGGCTATCGCCTCGACGAGTTGACGCGCGTGAACGACCTCTTCCTCCCGCCTGCGCCGCACGGGCCGCTCACCCTGTGGAGCGCCCTGGAGCTGCGGCCGAGTGGGCCCCCAGGGCTCAAGCTGTATCTCAACGCGGGCTCGCGGGGCGCCGGGCGGAGCATGGAGACCGTCGGCGAGGCCATGACCAGGCTCGGTCACGGACGGGCCTACGCGTCCGTACGGAGCTACCTCCAGCCCCGCTTCCCCGAGCGGGCCACCCTCATGTTCTTCGCCCTGGACGTCGGCCCGTGGGCCGAGCCGCGGGTGAAGGTCTACGTCGCCCACCATCACGCCACGGCCGCCGACGCGGCGGACGCGGGCCGGCTCGTGCCCGGGGCGTCTCCCGAACGTATCGCGGAGCTGTGCCGCCGGGTCGGCGGGGACGAGCCCTTCAGCCGACTTCCGCTCATCTCCTGCTACTCGTTCACCGACACGGCCGCCGACCGTCCCACCGGGCACAGCCTCTACGTGCCCGTCCGCGCCTACGTCCGCGACGACCGGGCGGCACGCGACCACGCCGTAGAACTCCTGCGGCACTACGGGATTCACAACGCGCCGCTCGACCGTGCTCTCGCCGCGCTCACCACTCGGCGGCTGAGCGCGGGGGCGGGTCTCATCCCGTACCTGAGCCTGGTCCAGGCGGGCCGGCAGGCACCGCGGATCACCGTCTACCTCTCCCCCGAGGCGTACCGCGTCTTCCCGCCGCGGGAGGACGCCGCACCGGGGAGCCCGGCCGACGGCCGCCGCGCCGCGGACCGCATCAGCTGAGCCCGTACCCGACCTCACACCTACGCATGTCTCATGTCGCATGTCCCGAAAGGAAGACCGACCGTGGAGCCGTACCGGATCAAGGTGGTCGAGCCGATCCCCGTCACCACCCGCGAGCAGCGGCAGGCCGCCCTCGCCCGTGCCCACTACAACCTCTTCGACCTGAGGGCCGACGAGGTCACCGTCGACCTGCTGACCGACTCGGGGACCGGCGCCCTGTCGGCCGCCCAACTGGCCGCAGGGATGGAGGGCGACGAGTCGTACGCCGGGTCACGCTCCTTCCACCGCTTCCACGAAACCGTTCGGAAGCTGACCGGCTACGAGCACATCCTGCCGGTGCACCAAGGGCGCGCGGCGGAAAGGCTGTTGGCCTCGACGCTCCTCGGGCCCGGCAAGATCTTCCTGAGCAACACGCACTTCGACACCCTGCGGGCCAACGTCGCCCTGAGCGGGGGTGAGGCGTGGGACCTGCCCTGCCCCGAGGCCCAGGATCCGGACAGCACGGAGCCCTTCAAGGGAAACATCGACACCGCACGCCTGAAGGCCGTCCTGGACGGGCCGGACGGTTCCCGGGTCGCCGCGGTGATCATGACGATCACCAACAACGGTGGCGGTGGCCAGCCGGTGTCCATGGCCAACCTGACGCTGACCTCGTCGCTCTGCCGGGAGCGCGGCGTGCCCCTGCTCCTGGACGCGGCACGGTTCGCGGAGAACGCCTGGCTGGTCATCCAGCGGGAGGCCGCGTACCGCGACCACAGCCCGCGGCAGGTCGCCGAGGAGGCGTTCAGGCTCGCCGACGGCTGTGCGATGAGCGCCAAGAAGGACGGCATCGCCCACATCGGCGGCTTCCTCGGGCTGAACGACACCGAACTCGCCCGGCGCTGCGAGCTGCTGCTCATCGCCACGGAAGGCTTTCCCACGTACGGCGGACTGGCCGGCCGGGACCTGGACATGGTCGCCCAGGGCCTGACCGAGGTCACCGATCCGGGGTATCTGCGCGCCCGGGCCGAGGACACCGCCTACCTGGCGCAGGTCGTGCGCTCTGCGGGGGTCGACATCGTCGAGCCGCCGGGGCTGCACGCCCTCTACCTCAACGCGGGCCGACTGCTGCCGCACATCCCGCCGCAGCAATTCCCCGGCCAGGCCCTGGCCTGCCGGCTCTACCTGGAGGGCGGCATCCGCTCCGTGGAACTCGGCTCTCTCTACCTGGGCACGGAGGACGAGCACGGCACTCCGCTCACCAGCGCGCCGTACGAGCTGCTGCGACTGGCGGTGCCACGCCGGACGTACACGCGTGGCCACTGGGACCACGTCGGGCGGGCACTGGTGCGCACGGTGCGCGACGCCCACCTGATCCCCGGCCTGCGCATCATCGAACAGCCCACGCTTTTGCGGCAGTTCCGATCGAAGCTCGCACCGATCGTTCAGTAGGGGCCGGGTAGGACGTAGGTCGCACGTCGCTGTTGGACTCCTCGAAGTAGGCGGCGGTCTCGGCGTCCGCCGGGTAGTACGACTCGATCGCGACCTCGTCCAGGGTGATGTCCATCGGAGTGCCGAATGTCGTGATGGTCGAGAACAGTCGGAGTTCGCGACCGTCGAAACGAAGAATGATCGGGATCACGACATCGGATTCGACCGATCGTTTCGACGTTTCCTCGGTGTTGGGTTCCAGTAGGTCTTCGTAGAGCGCGGTGAGTTCCGTGTCGGGAGCAATGGCGAGCTGGCGTCTGATTCGGGAGCGGAACATCGCACGTACGTCGTCCAGGTTGACGACCAAAGGGGCGAATCCGCGTGGGTCGAGTCCCAGTCTCACCAGGTTCATCGGGCGTCGGAGAAGGTCGGGATGGACGTCGGCGAAGAACGGCTCGAGCGCGCGGTTGGTCATCACGATGTTCCATCGGCGGTCGAACGCCACAGCGGGGTACGGCTCATGTGCGCGAAGTACCCTCGCGACCGCTTCCCGGGCGGCTGACAGGGCGCCGTCGTCCAGTGGCCTCTCGGCGTACCGGGGTGCGAAGCCGGCTGCGAGCAGCAGGCGGTTTCGCTCACGCAGCGGCACGTCTAGCTGGTCAGCGAGGCGGAGGACCATTTCGGCGCTCGGGTTGCTCTTGCCCGTCTCGACCAGGCTGACGTGGCGAGCCGAGACGTCGGCGGCGATCGCGAGGTCGAGTTGGCTGAGTCGTCGACGATGCCGCCACTGCCGTAGAAGGTCTCCGAGTGTCTGCATGGTCATCGAGGCTACTCATTTTGGAGCCGTGCGCCATGAAATGCGATTTCATCGACATTCGTCATCGGTACGGGAACCACTGCGTCCTTGACACCTCCCCCGCCTGAAGGCGGGGGATTCCTAGCTCGCGTTGCCTGATCCCCGGCGAGGGTGCAGGTCTTACACGATCAGCACTAGTAGGACTCCGTTAGGTCGCTCTGGCTCTTGGGTTCCGGCTGGAAGGTGATGTTCTGGGCAGGGGGCGGTGGCAGGTGGTGCAGGTGCCGGTCCAGCAGTTCAGCAGGTCCTGGAGGGCGTCGAGGATCTGGTAGAGGGTGAGTCCGCTGTATCGGCTTTTGGGGCCAGGCGCTGTTCGGTGAGGAACGCATGGGCGGCGCTGACCAGGGTGACGTGGTGATGCCAGCCCCTCCAGGAGCGGCCCTCGAAGTGGTCCAGGCCCAGGCCGTGCTTGAGTTCGCGGTAGTCGTGCTCGATGCGCCAGCGGATCTTCGCCAGGCGGACCAGTTCCATCAGCGCGGTGTCGGCGGGCAGGCTGGACAGCCAGTAGTCGGTGGGTGCCTCGGCGCCGGCCGGCCATTCGGCCAGCAGCGTGACCTCGGGCAGGACACCGTCCCAGTGACCCTCTCGTGCGGTGGCGGCGGCCTGGGCAAGGCGTCGGGCCCGGACCCCGGCGGGCCGCACCCGCAGTGCCAGAAAGCGCGAGTGCATCGGCCCGCGGGAGCCTTCCCGCCAGGTCACTTCGGTGAACGCCTGCCGCCCATGGCCGACTGCCAGCGCGGCCACCGAGGACGGCTTGTCGCGGTAGCGGGGCTGCGGCCTGCGGCCGTTTCCGGACCAGGCCGGCGCCGTGGGCATCGCATCATGCGGGTGGACCGTCACGTCCGAACGGACCGCCACGACATAGCCGATACCCCGCTGGCTCAGGCCGTCACGGAAGTCGGCGTTCTGCCCGTAGCCGGCGTCGGCCACCACAACCGGAGGCACCAGACCCCACCCGGCCAGCTCATCGATGGTGTCCAACGCCAGACGCCACTTCTCCCGGTGCCCGACCTCCTCGGGGATCCCTGTCTTGCGCCGGCGGACGGGATCGTCCGCCCACTCCTGGGGCACGAACAACCGCCACTGCAGCGGACAGGACGCCGTGTCGGAGACCGCGTGCACACTCACCGCCACCTGACAGTTGGCCTGCTTGCCCAGCGCCCCGCAGTACTGGTGCGCAACAGCCACCGACATCTTCCCGTCCTTGGGGAAGGACACGTCATCGACCGCCCATGCATCCGGGCCGACCCGGGGCACCATCCGCTGCGCCATCCGTCGCCGCACCGGCAGCGGATCCCACGTCGACTGGTTCACGAACTGTTGCAGGTTCTGCTCGTTGCCGTCCGGCAGCCGCTCCGCCATCGGCTGGATCGACTTGCGCCGCCCGTCCAGCATCAGCCCCCGCAGATAGCAGTCGCTCTTCGCCCGCTGATCCTTGCGCGGCACCGACGCGAACACATCCGCAACGAATAGCGCCAACTTCGCCCGAGCACGGTTCACTTCATGTGCATCCACCCCCTCAACATGCCCCCAAACAGGACCGGCAGGCAGACGTAACGGAGTCCTACTAGCCGGGTTGAGACCAGCCCGGACCAGCATCACACGGGCGGAGTTCTTGTCTCTCGGGGAGACAGCGCCGCACGCAGTGCAGGTATACGTTCGTTCGGAAAGAGGGAGTGCGCGCTTGGTTCTCGCTCCGCACTGCGCGCAGTCCATCGTGGTGTGCGCGGGGTGGACCAGGTGCACGGCCCGGCCGTGCTTCCTGGCCATCTCGATCAAGGCCTTGGTGGGAGGCCGCACAGCGCTGACGGGTCGTGTCTCTGTCGTCACCGGTCGGCGTGGACGTCGCCCTGAGCTGTGAGCACGACCGCCTCGCGCTGCGGAAAGGCACCCGGCGGGATGCCCGGGATCGACTCCGTCGGGGTCGTCCGCTCGTCGCCCGTCGGCAGGCCCAAGGTCAGGCGGGTGACGATGCGGTAGCGGTCGCCGCGGTAGATGGAGTGGACGTATTCGACGGCCTGGCCGTCGGTGTCGGTGGTGAGGCGTTCGAAGAGGAGCGCCGGTGAGAGGTGCGGCACGTCGAGGATCTTGGCCTCGGCCTGGCTGACGACGGTGGGTTCGATCGTCTGGACGGCTTCGCTGACCTGGACCCCGTGGCGGTCGTGGAGGTGTTCGTACAGGTCGCCCGCCTCCAGTTCCAGCGCGGTCAGCGCGGGGACCAGGCTTGCGGGGATGTGCAGGTGCTCGATGGCCATGGGGACGCCGTCGACGAGCCGTAGCCGTGCGACGTAGACGATGTCGGCGGCGGGTGACAGGTGCAGTTTGCGGCCGACGCGGGCGCCGGCGGCGATGGTGGTGAACTCCAGCAGGCGGCTCGTCCAGGCGCCGGATGCCCGGGGAAGCACCATGGCCTGGTGGTCCGACACGAGTTCCTGTGTGATCTTCTCGGGTGCGACGAACATGCCTCGGCCGTGTTCGCGCACGAGGAGTCCCGCGGCGACCAGTTCGTCGACGGCTGCGCGCAGGGTCGGCCTGGAGACGTGCAGCGCGGCGCACAGGGACCGCTCGGATGGGATGGCGTCGCCGGGGTTCAGCGATTCCATGAGTTCGAGGATGTGGTCCCTGACGCGCTCTCGCTTGAGAACCGTCCCCGACTCGCCAGCGTTCATGCTGCTGCTCCCGCCCCGCTGTTCGCGACTTCACCTGACCAGTTCTCGAAACTTCTTACCACTGGTCGAGTACTGGTCAGGTGGAGTGTAGCCATCAAACGGGCACCAGGGCACTGTTCGGCTTGCGTGATCCAACCAAGAGCCCAGCCAGCAGGGAGGGTTGACGCCTCGATTGGTCTATGCCACCTTCATCGACCAACAGGAGGTCACCTGACCAGTCGTCGAACTGGTCAGGTGGCGTGGCGCTTTCCTCTCAGGGGTGAACTGTGAAGCTCCGCATGCTTGCTGGTGTTTCCGCGCTGGTGCTCGCCGGCGGCCTCAGTGGCTGCGGCGCTGATTCGGGATCGTCCGGCGATTCGGCCGACGGCCGGACGACGATCGACATCTGGCTGATGCGCGACAGCGTCTCCGCACAGTTCCAGAAGGAGTTCGTCGCGGGCTTCGAGACAGCTCACCCGGACATCGACGTGAAGGTGCAGATCCAGGAGTGGGACGGCATCGGCGAGAAGGTGACCGCCGCGCTCGCGAGCAACGACGCCCCGGACGTCATCGAGACGGGCAACACCCAGGTCGCCCAGTTCGCGCAGAGCGGCGGACTGCTCGACCTCAGCGACAAGGTCGACGAGCTCGGCGGCGGCGACTGGCTCAAGGGGCTCGCCGAACCGGGCGCCTACGAGGGCAAGCAGTACGGCATCCCGTACTACGCGGCCAACCGCGTCGTGATCTACCGGACCGACCTGTTCAAGAAGGCCGGCGTCGACGCCGCCGCCATCAGGACCCGCGAGCAGTGGATCACCGCGACCGAGAAGCTCAACAAGGGTGGGACGCAGGGCATCTACCTGCCGGGCCAGATGTGGTACGCCCTGGCCGGGTTCATCTGGGACGAGGGCGGCGACCTCGCCACGCGGTCCGGCGACACCTGGAAGGGCGCGCTCGACACCCCGGAGGCCGTACGCGGGATGAAGTTCTACGAGCGGCTCCAGGCTCTCGGCGAGGGTCCCAAGGACGCCGACGAGGCGCAGCCGCCGCAGGCCGAGGTGATGGCCAAGGGTCAGGTGGCGCAGGTCATTTCGACGCCCGGCGGCGCCAATGTCGTCGTCGCGAGCAATCCCGACCTCAAGGGCAAGCTCGGCTTCTTCCCGGTTCCGGGCAAGACCGCCGAACGGCCCGGTTCGGTGTTCATCGGCGGTTCCGACCTCGTCATCCCGGCGGCGTCGGGCAAGCCGGACGCCGCCTTCGCGTTCATCAAGGAACTCACCGGTGACGCCTGGCAGCGCAAGCTCGCCGCGGCCATGAGCTACGTACCGAACAAGACGACCCTGGCCGACGCGGTCGCCGCCGATCCTGGTGCCTCCGCGATGGCCGTGGGTGCCGCCGTCGGCCGGGCCACGCCCAACACCCCCGGCTGGGCCGCCGTAGAGGCGAAGAACCCCATCAAGGACTACATGACCGCCGTGCTCGCCGGCGCCGATGCCCAGGCCGAGGCCGAGAAGGCGTCCGCGTCGATCACCGCGGCCATGGCGTCACGGCCCTGAGCCGTCGTCGGCGTCGCGTTCGGCGCGCCCGTGCCGCACGGCACGAAGCGAACAGTGCGCGCCGTACATCGAGAGGAGAGGACATCGTGACGGTCGTCCGTGAAGCCGGCGCGCCACCCGCCTCGCGTCCCCGGCCGGCAGGCGGCTCCGCCCGGCCGGGCCGCGGGCGCGGGCGCGGGCGCGGGCCCGCCGGAAGCGGAGTCTGGCCCTACCTGCTGATCGCCCCGACGGTCCTGGGCATGCTGTATCTGCTGGCGTACCCCCTGGTCCGCACGGTGCTGATATCGCTCCAGGACTTCCAGCTGCGTCAACTCATCCAGGGCGACGCCCGGTTCGTGGGCCTGCGGAACTACCAGACCCTGCTGACGGACGCCCAGTTCTGGCAGGTCGTGCGCCGCACGTTCCTCTTCATGGCCGTGAACGTCGCCCTGATCATGCTGCTCGCCACCTTGGTCGCCCTGGTGATCGAGCGGTTGGGCCGGGTGGGCCGTATCGCCGTGCTCAGTGCGCTCGTGCTGACCTGGGCCATGCCGGTGATCGCCGCCACGACGGTGTTCCAGTGGCTGTTCCACTCGGAGTTCGGCATCGTCAACCGGGCCTTGCAGCAGCTGGGGTTCACGTCCTTCGACCACTATCCCTGGTTCGCCCACGGTACGGCCGCCTTCACGATCCTGGTCGTGCTGATCGTCTGGCAGTCGGTGCCGTTCGCGGCCATCACCCTGTACTCGGCGCTGGTCACCGTGCCGACGGAGCTGTACGAGTCGGCGCGTATCGACGGCGCCTCGGCGCGGCGCATCTTCCGCGCCATCACGTTCCCCATGATCCGGCCGATCTTCATGCTGGTGTTCTCGCTGGAGGTCATCTGGACCTTCAAGGCGTTCGTGCAGATCTGGGTGATGACCAACGGCGGTCCCGGCGACGCCACCACCATCCTGCCCGTCTACGCCGTGCAGACCGCTCTGTCGAGTCAGCGCTACGACCTCGGCTCGGCGGCCTCGATGGTCACCGTCCTGATGCTGGCCGGCGTGCTCGTCTTCTACTTCCGCCAGATGTTCCGCCAGGAGGGCGAGGCCCTATGAGCGTCCCGCAACGCGCCACCGACAGCACGGCACGCCTGCGGATTCGGCGCATGCCGCTGCACCTCGCCGCCGCAGTGATCGTCGTGGTCTGTCTCTTCCCCGTCTACTGGATGGTCGCGACCGCGTTCAAACCCAACCGGGACATCCAGTCCGACAGTCCTCAACTGCTGCCCCGGACCTGGACGTTGGACCACTTCCGTGCCGCAGTCGACGCCGACGGCTTCGGGCTGTTCTGGCGCAACAGCATCCTCGTGACCCTGGGCGCCGTCCTGCTCTCCCTGCTCGTCGCGCTGGGGGCGTCGTTCGCCGTGGCACGGATGCGGTGGCGCGGCAGACGACAGTTCATGCTGATGGTCTTCATCGCACAGATGGCGCCCTGGGAGGCGCTGATCATCCCGGTGTACATCATCTCCCGCGACACCGGCATGCTCGACCGGCTGCCCACCCTGACGCTGGTCTACTTCATGATGACGCTGCCGTTCACCGTCGTGGTGCTGCGCGGGTTCATCGCCGCCATCCCGCCGGAACTGGAGGAGGCGGCGCAGGTCGACGGCTGTACGCGCCTGAGCGCCTTTCGGCACATCGCCTTCCCGCTGCTCGCGCCCGGGTTGATGGCCACCTCGCTGTTCGGCTACATCACCGCCTGGAACGAGTTCACCTACGCCAACTTCCTGATCATCAAGCATCAGGACAGCCGCACCCTGCCCGTGTGGCTGTCGTCCTTCCAGAACGTCTTCGGCACGGACTGGGGCGCCACCATGGCCGCCTCCACGCTCTTCGCCCTCCCCGCGCTGGCCGTGTTCCTGCTGCTCCAGCGCCATGTGACGGCCGGCTTCGCCGCCGGCGCCGTCAAGGGCTGAAACGCCCCCTCCTGTCCCGCACCCCCTCCTGTCCCGCACCCCCTCCTCTCCCACACCCCCACCGCCGCGACGTCCGGTCCCGCACCCGACCCCCCGGAGACAGCTGTGCCCGCACCCCCGCCGGTGACCTTCTCCCTGCTCCCCCGCCCCACCAAGGCCCACACCAGAGCGGGCCACTTCACCTTCGGCCCCGACACCCGCCTGCGCATCGGCAGCGGTGCCGAACCCGCCGCCCAGCTGCTGCGCACCCTGCTCGCCCCCGCCACCGGCCTCCCGCTGCGCTCCGCCGAGGACGCGGCCGTGGTCCTCGCCCTCGATCCGGCCCTCACCGGACTCGGCAACGAGGGATACGGACTGACGGTCGGACCGCAAACCGTACTGCTGCGCGCCGCACAGACCACCGGCCTGCTGCGGGGCGTGCAGACGATCCGCCAGCTCCTGCCCCCGCAGGCCCTGGCCGCATCGCCGCAGCCCGGCGTGCGCTGGTCACTGCCCTGCGTGGAGATCACGGACGTCCCCCGGCACCGCTGGCGCGGAGCGATGCTCGACGTGGCCCGCCGCTTCCAGCCGGTGTCGTACCTGCGCCGCTACGTCGACCTCCTCGCCCTGCACAAGATCAACGTCTTCCATCTGCACCTGACCGACGACCAGGGCTGGCGCATGCCGGTAGCCGCCTTTCCCAAGCTCACCGAGATCGGCTCCCATCGCGCCCAGTCCATGATCCGCGCAGGCAGCGACGACCACGACGGCGTGCCGCACAGCGGCGCCTACACCCGCGCCGAGCTGGCCGACCTGGTGCGGTACGCGGCCGCGCGAGGCATCACCGTGATGCCCGAGATCGAGATGCCGGGCCACGTCCGCGCCGCACTGGCCGCGTATCCGCACCTGGGCAACCGCCCCGACCGAATCCTGGACGTGTGGACCAGGTGGGGCGTCAGCGACAACCTCCTCGGGGTTCATGAGGAAGTCTTCGACTTCTG
This sequence comes from Streptomyces sp. bgisy027, assembly GCF_057710365.1. Lineage (NCBI taxonomy): Bacteria > Bacillati > Actinomycetota > Actinomycetes > Kitasatosporales > Streptomycetaceae > Streptomyces > Streptomyces sp. bgisy027. Next base: position 38,659 of record NZ_JBYIVZ010000028.1, on the reverse strand, counting down.
CCGCACCGTGCTGGAAGAGGTCATGGACGTCTTTCCCTCCCCCTACATCCACATCGGCGGGGACGAATGCCCCACCGTCGAGTGGGAGGAGAGCCCGGAGGCCAGAGCGCGCGCCCGGGACGCGGGGCTGAGCAGTCCTGCCGCACTGCACGGCTGGTTCCTGGGCCGCGTCGGTGCGTTCCTGACCCGCAACGGACGGCGGCCCGTCGGCTGGGCCGAGACCGGCACCGAACTGCCCGACGACTTCACCGTGATGGCCTGGCGCGAACCCGCACATGCCCTTGCCGCCGCCGAACGCGGTCACGACGTCATCAACGCCCACCACCGCGCCACCTACTTCGACTATCCGCAGAGCGCCGGCCCCCAGGACCATCCGGCGCAGCCCGGAGCCGTCGTGGCCCTGCGCGGCGTCCACGCCCACGATCCCGTCCCCGAAGGGGCCTCCCCCGAAGCCGCCTCCCGAATCCTGGGCACACAGGCCCAGCTGTGGACCGAGTACGCCGCGACCCCCGACCGTCTCGAGTACCTCACCTACCCCCGTCTGTCCGCCCTGGCGGACCGCGCCTGGAGCGGCCCGACGCCGTGGACGGACTTCCGCTCCCGCCTGGACGGTCACCTCCCGCGCCTCGATGCCCTCGAGGTCAGCCGCCACCCCTGATCCCCCGAGCACGACGAACCCCACATCCCGCGTTGGAAGGAATCGGTATGAAGTCCCGAACCACTCCGAGCAGGCTGCGTATCGCCGCGGCCGCCTCCGTGGCCATGGCCATGGGCACCGTCGGCCTCACCGCCCTGACCGGCACCGCCAGTGCCGCGACCGACGACGTGACGGTCCAGTACCGGACCAGCGCCACGGGTGTCACGGCGGACCAGGCCGAACCGTGGCTGAAGGTCAGGAACACCGGCTCCAGCACCCTGCCGCTGAGCTCCGTCAAGGTGCGCTATTACTTCAAGGCGGACTCGGCCGACGCCGCCTACCGTTTCGCCTGCTCCTGGGCGGTCAAGGGCTGCGCCAACATCACCGGCACCTTCGGCACCCTGGCCAACCCCACGGCCACCGCCGACCGTTACCTGGACATCGGCTTCACCGCCGGGGCGGGCACCCTCGCTCCCGGCGCCGACACCGGGGACATGCAGCTGCGCTTCCACCGGGCGGACTGGCAGACGCTCAACCAGGGCGACGACTACTCCTTCGGTCCGTCCCAGACGTCGTACGCGGACTGGTCGAAGGTCACCGCCCAGGTGTCCGGCAGCACGGTGTGGGGGACGGCCCCCGAGGGCAACGACCCGACGGATCCGCCCACGGACCCGCCGACCGATCCTCCGGCCGGCGGACAGAGCCTGTTCGACGACTTCAACTACACCAGCTCCAGCGACCCGAAGGTCTCGGCGAACGGCTGGAACGTGCGGGCCAACTCCGGCGGGCCGGGTGTGCCCGGTGCCACGTGGTCCCCGGAGAACGTCACCTTCGCCAGTTCCGGCGGCAACTCGATCATGAACCTGCGGACCTCGACCGCCGGGACGGCCGAGAGCACCAAGCACACCGAAGTCCTCACCAAGGCGACGAAGTTCAAGAACGGCACCTACGCCGCCCGGGTCAAGTTCGCCGACGCACCCCTGTCCGGGCCCGACGGCGACCACCTCGTCCAGACGTTCTTCACCATCAACGACCTCAAGGCGCCGATGGCCGACGACTACGCGGAGTACGACTTCGAGTACCTGCCCAACGGCGGCTGGGGCGAGCCGGCGAACATCCTGTACACGACGTCCTGGGAGACCTACAACCCCGATCCCTGGCAGGCCGTCAACCAGCACACCGAGTCCCGGCAGAGCTACGCCGGCTGGCACGACCTGGTGCTCACCATCGACAACAGCAGCATCAAGTACTACGTCGACGGCCGGCTCTTCGGCACCCATGACGCCGCCTACCTGCCCGAGCGTCCCATGTCGATCAACTTCAACCAGTGGCTGATCGACCTCGCGGGTCAGACCAGCACCACCGCGCGTTCCTACGACGAACAGGTCGACTATGTGCTCCACGTCAAGGACCAGGTCCTGACGCCGGCCCAGGTCGCCGCGAAGGTCAGCGCCTACCGCACGGCGGGCACCGCCTTCGAGGACAACGTCCCCAGCAGCTAGGACGAGGCAACCGTCAGCGAGGCCCCGCCGGTTCGCACCGGCGGGGCCCCTTGTTGTGCGGAGCAGTTCGGCAAGGTGATAGGGGTCGTGGGCGCGCCAGTTGGAGCGAACCGGCTGTACGGCTGCGCTGTTACCTGAACCTGGGTCAGAGAGTCGGGGAAGCACATCCCTGGCCCGCCGCTCGTCCGGGGCTGGACAGCGTGACGGTGCCGAGCAGTGACCGCTCGGGACCGTGAACGCACAGGCGTGGCGTGAAGGGCGGTCGCCTGCTCGGCGAAAGGCTCCGCAGGCAAGCAGGTGGAGGCCCGGAGACACTGTCCCTTCACCACCACGCCCTGCACAATCTGCTCGACCCGGCCGACACTCCCGCCCGGACGACCACTGTCCTGCCCCGCGTGCGGTGCAGTCGAGGCACGGAAGGGGAGGCCCCTTACGTGGACGTGGCACGGATGGCTTTGACAGTGGTTGGTCACGCTGCCGAAGCCACACGGAGCCGTATCCGCTGGTCGGGACGGCCGTTCAGCCGCAGTCGCCTTCGATGACGAGGTCCACCAGGGCTTCGAGGTTGTCAGCGACGATGTCTGGCTGCGGTCCGACAGGGCTGAGGACGTTACCGGGGCGTTGCAGAAATGCCGCCTTGCAGCCGGCGTGCAGGGCCCCTGTCACGTCCCAGGAGTGCGCGGCAACCAAACGCACGTCGCCGCCGTGAACCACACGACCACGGCCACGACGAGGTGACCCACGGACCTGGGCGAGAGGCCCCGCAGCCGGCCGGTGATGCGGTCGAGAGTCGTCACCCGCAACACCGTATGAGCGTGAAGCGCTGAGCGCGTACGCCGACGGGAGTAGCCGGATGCGCCAAGCGCGGGGGCGCCGTCCGGCCGCAAGGCGGGGTGGGCGAGACTTGCCCGGTGGCACGCACAGACGAGACCGGTCAGGCCGATCCGCACGCGTCAGTATCCGACACGGCACCGAACCCCCTGCCGCCGACCGGGCAGGCGACCGGGCCCGGTGCCCGCATGCCGCGCTGGCTGCCGCGGTCCATGGTGCTCGCGCTGCTGCTGATCGGGGTGTTCCAGCTGGGCAGCTGGGCCTTCCACCAGCTCCTCGGCCTGCTGATCAACATCCTCATAGCGTTCTTCCTGGCCCTCGCGATCGAGCCCGCGGTGAGCCGGATGGCCGCGCGGGGCATGCGCAGAGGACTTGCCGCTTTCCTGGTCTTCCTCGGCCTCGTGGTCGCGACCTCCGGTTTCGTCACGCTGCTCGGCTCGGTGCTCGCAGAGCAGGTCATCAAGATCGTCGAGGATTTCCCGGCGTACCTCGACTCCGTCATCAACTGGGTCAACGCGCACTTCAGCACCGACCTGAAGCGGGTGGACGTACAGGAGGGCCTGCTGCGCTCCGCCTGGCTGCGGGAGTACGTCGAGAACAGTGCGACCGGCGTCCTCGACGTGTCCGCCCAGGTTCTCGGCGGGCTGTTCCAGCTGCTGACGATCACGCTGTTCTCGTTCTACTTCGCCGCCGACGGACCGCGACTGCGCCGTGCGATCTGCTCCGTACTGCCGCCCGCCAAGCAGGCCGAGGTACTGCGGGCGTGGGAGATCGCCGTCGCCAAGACGGGCGGTTACATCCACTCGCGCGGCCTGATGGCGCTCGCCTCCGGCATCGCGCACTACGTCATGCTGGAAGCGCTGGGCGTTCCCTATGCGCCCGTGCTGGCTATGTGGGTCGGTCTGGTATCGCAGTTCATCCCCACCATCGGTACATATCTCGCGGGCGCCCTGCCGATGCTGATCGCGTTCACGGTCGACCCCTGGTACGCGCTGTGGGTGCTGATCTTCGTGGTCGTCTACCAGCAGTTCGAGAACTACCTGCTGCAGCCGAAGCTGACCGCCAGGACCGTCGACATCCACCCCGCGGTCGCGTTCGGCTCGGTCATCGCCGGCACCGCCCTCCTCGGTGCCGTGGGCGCGCTGATCGCCATCCCCGCGGTCGCCACGTTGCAGGCGTTCCTCGGGGCGTACGTGAAGCGCTACGACGTCACGGACGACCCCCGCGTCGAGGGCCACCGGACCAGGGGCCCGGGCACCGGCCTCGCCGCACGGCTTCGGAGGCTGCCGGGGCAGAATGCCGCTGAACCGGTGATGGCGGACGCGACGGACAGCCCCTCCTAGAAACTGTCCGGGCGATCACGCGATGGGGCGGGGCGACCTGACGGATGCCGAGTGGGAACGGTTGTTGCCGTTCCATCTGCTGGCGGCGCCGCAAAGAACAGTGCTGATCTGAGCCCTCCCCCTGAGCCCTGAGCCCTGAGCCCCGAGCCCTCAACCCCGAGACCTCAACCCGAACCGGCGACCAGCGCCTCGCCGAGCGGCGTGCGGCGGTAGAGCACCGACCGTCCGGACCGGGCGCGGACGAGCAGCCCCGCGCCTCGCAGGATGGCGAGGTGGTCTCCAACCGCGCCGGGTGCCATGGCGAGGCTTCGGGCGAGGTGGCTGGTGCTGGCCGGGGCGTCCAGCGCCAACAGCAGGCGGGCTCGGGCCCGGCCGACCAGAGCGGTCAGCGTGTCCGGTCGGGGCGCGGTCGCCTGTTCGCCCCACAGGGCGGCGGTGCCGCGGGCACGATAGACCAAGGTCCTCGGCCAGGGGTCGTCCAGGTGGGCGGCGATGTTCGCGACGAAGACCGAGGGGATCAGCAGTAGCCCGTCGCCGGCGAGGCGGACGTCTCCGACTGGTGGGAAGTAGCCGATCTCGATGTCGCCGGCGCGCCAGGCGATGCTCGGGTGCAGGCTCTCGATGGTCGTGGCCCATCCGTGTTCGCCGATCACACCCACCCGGTGCACGACATCGCGCTCACAGATCGCGCGCAGTTGCGGCCAGTCCGTGGCGAGCAGCTCGTGCCACGCCTGGTCCATCGCCTCGGCGATCCTGGAGACGGCGTCCGTGGAGTCCAGCACTGCGCGTACGCGGGGACCACGGGCGGACGGGCCGGTCGCGGTGGTGGCGACTTCGTGGCGGGCCGCTTCCAGCGGTGTGGCCCGGATCACGGCCAGGTCGTCTGCCCAGGTCTGGTTGAGGCCGCGCGGCGGCGGGGCGACGAAGCCCGGCCCGGCTTGCGGATTGTGCAGGGCCAGGACGGCGTCCAGTTCCGTCTCGCGGCGAAGCCGTTCAAAGGCCGGCCGGAGCCGGGTGGCCCAGGCTCGCGGCAGCGGCCGGTCCAGGCCGGCGAGCGAGCGCAGCAGCAAGCAGAGGTCCAACGCGGGCGACAGTGCGAAGCGGCTGCGCAGCAGGTCCTCGACGGAGACTTCGAAGCGGAGCACGCTGCGATGCTACCGCCGGACGCCTGCTCCGATTCGTCCAGCGACGAATCATTGGTGAGTGGCGTGGGCGCACGGCGAGGCTGGGCGTCATGATCCCAACCGCCGAGCCCGCGCAGGGCAACCCCCGTGCCACCTACCGGGAGGTGCTGGCCGAGCCGCGATTCCGGCTGCTCTTCTCGACCCGCGCCGTCGCGATCACTGCGGGCTCGCTGCGGATCACCACGTTCTCGGTGCTGGTCTTCGCGGCCACCGGCTCCGCGCTGTTGAGTGCACTGGCCTTCGGCATCGGCTTTCTCCCGCAGTTGTTCGGCTCGTTGCTGCTGGGCTCACTGGCCGACCGACTGCCGCCCCGCTCGCTCATCGCCGGCGGCTACGCCTTGGAGTGTGCCGCCGCGCTGCTGCTCGCCCTGGTGCGGATGCCGATCGCGGCAAGCCTCGGTGTCGTGGCGCTGGTCGCCCTCGCCACACCGGTGTTCGGCGGCGCGTCGAGTCGGCTGGTCGCGCAGTGGCTGAAGGGCGACGCCTATGTACTGGGCCGTTCACTGAACAACATCGCCTCCTCCGGCGCGCAATTGTTCGGTCTGGCGCTGGGAGGTGCGGTCGTCGCGGTACTCGGCCCGCGCCGGGCGCTCGTGGTAAGCGCCGCCCTCTACCTCGGCTGCGCGCTCGCCATTCGTATCCGGTTACCCCGGCTGGAGCCGGGAGAGTCCGGCGGCGCACCCGGCAGCGCCCGGGGCGATGGCGGGGCCGTGCGGGCAAGCCTGCACGGTGCCGGCCTGCTGCTGCGCGGACACACGGTACGGCGACTGATGCTGGCCCAGTGGCTACCGCCCGCGTTCGTGGCGGGCGCGGAAGGTCTGATCGTCGCCTACGCGGGAGGGCGCCACTTCGCGCCCGGCTGGTACGCGGTGCTGATGGGCTGCCTGCCGGTCGGCATGCTCGTCGGTGACCTGCTGGTGGGTCGACTGCTACGGCCATCCGCCCGGGAGCGGCTGGTGGTCCCGTTGATTGCGCTGTCGGGACTGCCGCTGGTCGGCTTCGCCACCGAGCCCGGAGTGGGCGTCTCGGCCTGTCTGCTGCTGCTCTGCGGTTTCGGATTGGCCTACGGTCTCGGCCTGCAACGGCCGTTCCTGGACGCCCTGCCGCGGGATGGCCAGGGCCAGGCTTTCGGTCTGCTCGGCTCCGGCAGCATGACGCTGCAGGGCGTCGGGCCGGCCTGCTTCGGCTCGGTGGCCGCAGGCATCGGAGCAGGCGGCGCGATCGCCCTGGCAGGCGGCGCGGCGGTGCTCACCGCCGGCTGGATTCTCACCTGGCACCCGCCCGCCTCCCCGGTCCCCGTCCCGAACTGCTCAACGGGACCAGAGAACGGCACCGGGCAGCATCCGGGCAGTTCACCTGCGCGGTAGCCGTCGCAGGCCGGTCGGCCGCGAGCCGTCACGCACCCCACCTCCACGTCTCCCTGACAGACAGTCGTTCCCGGTAGCTCATTGCGTCAGGCGACCTGAGCCTCGGCTCTGCCAGCCGTTGCGGACCACGTACCGGATCTTCAGACCACGAACAGACCACGAACAGACCAGGAAAGGTTCACGCCCCATGATCGATGAATTCGCGAAGGACAACCTGCACGGGAGACTGCGGCGGGACCGCGAGGCGCTGCTCTGGAAGCTCGACGGCTTGTCCGAATACGACGCCCGCCGACCTCTGACGGCGACCGGGACCAACCTCCTCGGCCTGGTCAAGCACGTGGCCACCGTCGAGGCCAGGTACTTCGGCGAGGTCTTCGACCGCCCTTCCCCGGAACCGCTGTGCCGGTGGCAGGACCACGACGGCGGCGATCAGTGGGCGAGCGAGGACGAGACCCGCGATCAGATCATCGGGTTCTACCGGCGCACGTGGGAGCACTCGGACGCGACGATCAACGACCTTCCCCTCGACGCACCCGGCCACGTGCCGTGGTGGCGGGAGCCTTCTCCCAATACGAACCTGTTCGCCGTCATGGTCCATGTCCTCGGCGAGTCCAACCGGCATGCCGGGCACGCCGACATCCTGCGCGAGGGCCTCGACGGCCGGACCGGGATGCGCCCCGAACACGAGCAGCAGATCGACGAGGAAGCCCGTGCGGCCTACTGCGCGAAGATCGAGCAGGCCGCCAGATCGGCCGCACCGATCAAGGCTTAGTCGGACATGTCAGGCAGCCCGATATCAGCTCCCCCACCGCCGCGTGCGTCCACGTCGCTCAGCGGGCGCAGGGCACCGGCCGCCGGGGTCGAGGCGCACGCCGGGCCGCACCCGGTGCACGATTCCGTCGATCACCTGCCGGTGATCCCGCCACCGGCCACAACGTCGACTGCTCACCGGCAGGAACGGCCGCAACCGTTCCCACTCGGCAACCGTCGGATCGCCCTGCCCCGTGCTCGCAACAACGACCAGGCACGGGCAGTCACATGATCGCCCGGACAGCTGCTGGGCGGCGCACCGCTCTCTTCCTCGGCCGGTCAACCCGCTCGGCACCCCCGCACGCGAATCGCGGGAGTGCCGAGCGGTCCCCCTCGCCGGCCGGCGGGTCAGGCGCCCGGTGTTACGGCGTCGTCGGCCCTGCGGGCTGCCACCAGGCGGCGGAGGCGTCGCGCAGGGTGTTGGTGCCGCAGTGCACCTCGCCCATGCCGAGGTGGTAGGTGTACCAGTCGTCGATGTACGACACCTTCATGCCCGCCTTCACATAGGCGGCCGTGACGGCCTGGGTGAAGATGTCCTTGCCACCGATGACGGGACCCCACTGGCGGGGAGCGAGGTAGCGGTCGCGGCTGAGGAGGATGCCGTTGACCGCTCCGGGCACGTACGCGCTCGTCGCCACGGTCGCCCGTGCGGCCGCGGCGGGGTCGTTGCGGCCCCTGGCCAGCCACCGCTGCTGGCCGTGCTCCTTCACCTCGTCCGGCAGCGGCGTGTTCCCGCCCATGCGCGTCAGTCGCGGCACCCGGACGTCCTCCCCGCCCTCCGTGCGGGCCATCGAGCCGCGCGTGTAGAGGGCCGGCACGCGCACGATCTCGTCGTCGCTCACGCCGGTCTCACGCTTGAGGATCTTCAGGTTGGCCGCGATCCGCCCAGCCGCCATGGTGTTGTCGGACACCAGGTGTCGTGAGGCGAGGGCCTGGTCGATGGTGTCCGGCAGCGGCGGGGAGCCCCCGAGCCCCGGGACGGAGAACATCTTGGTGCCGCCATGGCCCGCGCGCTTCGCGTCGCGCAGCAGTTGCAGCCCGGCCTCGGGGTCGGCAACCCCGATCCGCCAGCCGCGCGGGGTGTCCGCGGGCAGGAACTGCACGAACTCGTCGACGTGCCCGACCTCCAGCCAGGAGGTGTCCAGGAGCAGCGGGTCCTGGAATCCCTGGGACTTCAGCAGGGTGCGCATCGTCGCCGAGGGCCGCTCGCCACTGTCCTTGCGCCACCCCATGATGATCCGTCCGGCCGGGAACGAGCGGCCGTCGTGGGCGTACGGCGGGACGGTCTCCAGGTTCCCCATGGAGTTGAGGGACCAGTCCGCCGGTGCCGACGCGTCGAAGGCCTGCACGACCCCGATGTCCCGTCCGCGGACCTTCTCGAACAGCTCCCGGCCGGCCTCACGGTCGGGTTGCGCGGAGCGCAGCATCACACGCATCGCGTGCCGGCGCCCGTTGCGTCCGGTCATGCTGACGTACGCCGGCTCGACGAAGTCCTGCGCCCAGGGGTCCTGGTACTTGTCGAACGTCACCAGCGGCCGGGTGATGCCGGCCCTCTCCGCTTCCTTCTTCAGGTCCGTGACGAACTTGCCCTGGAGCCCGCTCCAGTCCGCGTCGCGGTTCAGCTTGGTGACCATCATCTGCTGGGCCTTCTGCAGATGGTGGTGGGTGAGCAGTGGCGCGACGCGCAGGGTGACGGAGTCGGAGGTGCTCCGGCCGCCCGCCGTCACGGTCAGACGGATGACCGTCCTGCCGTCCCACTTCCGCGTGTCCCGGATGATGTCGGTGGCCTCGACCCCGAACTCCACGCCGGAACGCAATTCGGCCGCCGACAACCTGGTCCGCGGCGTGACCATGACCCAGTTGCCCCCACGCTTGAGGTGGACGCGGGTCTGCTGGGCACCGGTGGTGACCTTGATGCTGCCCTTGGCGCCCGACGGCAGGCCCCGCGTCGGTACCGAACGGATGCGGGCGAGGTCGGCGGCGTCGGCCGTGCCGTTCACCTTGGTGTCGGAGGCATCGTTGCACGCGGCCAGCTTGGCGTCGGAGAGCGGTCCGCCGCCGGGTCCGGTGACCGGGCAGCGCTTGGTGTCGTCGTCGAGGTTGGGCAGGTAGACCGCTCCCCTGCCCGAGGTCCAGGTGTCCTCACCCGTCGTGTCGGTGCCGCCGGTGACGTCGACCTGCCCGTCGCGGTTCACATCGGCACGGAGGTCGGCCCGTGCCGCCGGCTCTGCGGCCGAGGCCGGGGAGAGCGGCGCGGCCAGAGCGGTACCGACCGCGGCGAGCGCGACAACCACGGGCCCGGCGGGACTTTTACGTATACGTCTGCGTGAACGCACGGTGCGTTCCTCCTCAGTTGGGGGGTGCACCGTGCAAGAGGTGAAACGAGTGGCTGTACGTTCACTGTGCTGACAGAAAGTCATACCGAGGTCTGACGGGGTCCCGCCGATCGGGGAGGGTGGGACAGAGCAGAGCACCGTCAGCCCGACAACTGCTCACGCGCCCGCGCAACCCGCTGCGGAATCTCAACGTCCAGCTTCACGACAGACAAACTGTCGATCCCCGGGGAGAGCACGTGGCGAAGAAGGACCGGACGACGGACGCGGCCAAGGCCAGGGACCGCGAGAAGTGGATGGCGCGATTCCAGGTACGGCTGGCCATGCAGCCGGGTGTGGACCGGGCAGTCGTGCTCCAGGCGGTCAAGGAGGTCACGACACACTGCGCGGAGACCGGAGAGGACCCGCGGACCGCCTTCGGCGACCCGGACGCCCACGCCGTGCAGGTCGCCGCCCGACTGGTACCGGAGGACCGAGCGGCGCGCGGGAGGCGGAACGACGCCCTCATGGACGCGTTCGACTCCGTACGTGACGCGGTCGGCAAGATCGGCGGCATGTGATCGCTTGAGGCGATCGCCCGCGGCCATGCCCCAAAACGGTTGATGCCATCGCGTGCGGTCACGCCCCGGAACGGACACCGAGGTGCGGTCACCGCCGCCCGGTGCTGCAATTGAGGTGATGGCCGCCCGGTGCTGCAGATGAGGCGAGGGGCGTCACTGGGGGCAGCCGTGAGCACCAGAGGTGACACCGTGAGCGACGAACTTGAAGACGTTGGCCCGATCGACTACCTGGTCGTCGAGTTCCCCGGTAACCGGATGACGGGCGAGGGCCTGCCCCTCCTGGTCGACCTCGTGGACCGCGGCATCATCCGGATCCTGGACCTGATGTTCGTCCGCAAGGACGACGACGGATCCGTGACCGGCATGGAGATCGCCGACCTCACCGGCGACGGCGAGCTCGACCTGTCCGTGTTCGAGGGCGCGTCGTCCGGCCTCCTGGGCCAGGACGACCTGGAGGAGGCGGCCACCGCGCTGGAGCCGGGCAGCTCCGCGGGCATCCTGGTCTACGAGAACCGGTGGGCCGCGCCCTTCGCCGCCGCCCTTCGCCGGGGCGGCGCCAGGATGGTCGCGTCCGGGCGGATCCCGGTGGACACGTTCGTCACCGCCCTCGATGCGACGGAGGGCGCTCGCTGAACGAGGCCGGTCGCCGTACGGGGACCGGTCATTGCTGAAGTCGGTCGCGGCTGACGCCGTCACGGCTGACGCGCAGAAGGGAATCGGTCATGCCAGGTCTCATCCGCGGGGTCGCGCGCACCGCCGTCGTGGCCGGAACGGCGACCGCCGTATCGAACCGGGTGTCCCGCCGCCAGCAGGGGCGCTGGGCGGCGCAGGAGCAGAACGCGTACGCGGCGCCCGCACCCCAGCCGGCACCCAGCACCCCACCGCCGGCTCCCGACATGACCGCCAAGATCGAACAGCTCAAACAGCTCGGCGACCTCAAGGAGCAAGGCGTGCTCACCGACGCCGAGTTCGAGGAGCAGAAGCGCAGGATCCTGGCGGCCTGACCGGCTGTCACAGCCGTGAGTCAGACGCCCTGCCGTTCGGCAAGGATCCGTGGGCACCACGTCCTGGCCCGGGGAGCCGTGGTGGCCGTTCGCGAAGGTGATGGCGATGCCGGCATGGCGTTTGCGGGACTTCCACGACGATGACCTCGACCGCGCCATCCAGATCTGGGACCACAACCAGCAGGCGGACGAGGCGACCGGCGCCTTTCCGCTGTCGGAAGTCGTGACCTCGGCCAGGTCGGGAGGCCCGGCCGTGGTTGCGGTGGTCGGCGACGAGCTCGTTGGCGTCGCCGTGGCACAGGCCCATGGCGAGCGGGGCTGGATCGTCCTGGTGGCTCTGGCCGGCGCCTGGCGCAGGCGCGGCATCGGGAGCGCCTTGATCGCCGAGATCGAGCGCCGTCTGTGGGCACAAGGGGTCCGCCGGATCGGCGCGCTGCTGGCACCAGGGGTGACCGGAACCACTGCCTTGGAGAACTCCGGCTACCGCTCCCGGGCGGGGCTCGTCTTCTACGAGAAGGTCGAGCAGCTCGGCGCGAGCGACGCAAGCCTCCTCGCGGAACTCGGGGGGAGGATGCTGCCCGAAGGTCTGTGGGAGAGCCTCGCGGGAATGGAAGACGTGAAAGAAGCCATCGAGCGGCGGATCGTCCTGCCCCTTGCCCGGCCCGCGCTGGCCGAGCAGTACGGAGTGAGGCCACCGAAGGCTGTCATCCTCTTCGGGCCGCCCGGCACCGGCAAGACCAGCTTCGCCCGAGCGGTCGCCTCGCGCCTGCAGTGGCCCTTCGTCGAACTCTTCCCCTCCCGGCTCGCCTCGTCCCGGGAGGGAGGGCTCGCGGTTTCCCTGCGGGAGACGTTCACCGAACTCGCCGAACTGGAGACGGTGGTGCTCTTCATCGACGAGGTGGAGGAGATCGCCGCCGCCCGCTCCGGTACGGCCGTCGACCCCAGCCACGGGGTCACCAACGAACTGCTCAAGCTGATCCCCGGCTTCCGCGACCACGACGACCGCCTTCTGATCTGCGCCACGAACTCCGTCCGCCGCCTCGATCCGGCGTTCCTGCGCCCCGGGCGCTTCGACTACGTCATCCCCGTCGGCCCGCCCGACCCGGAGGCCCGGTCGGCGGTCTGGCGCCGATACCTCGGACCTGCGGCCATCCACGTCGACCTCGACCGTCTGGTGGCGGCGAGCGCGATGTTCACGCCGGCGGACATCGAGTTCGCCGCCCGCAAGGGCGCCCAAACCGCGTTCGAACGTGAGGTGACCCAAGGGGACGGCGCACCCGCCGGCACGGGGGACTATCTGCGGGCCATCGAACAGACTCGGCCCACTCTCACCGACCAGGCGCTCACGGACTTTGCCGAGGACACCGAGAAATATCTGCGCATGTGACATCGAGACGTGCCGGACGACCGCACGGGATGTTTCACCGGGGCGCGGCCCGTTCCCAGTGCCGTCGCCCCGGTGCGGGGACGCTCAGTCGGTGTAGACCTCGGCCCGGTCCACGCTCACGAACGCTGCCCCGGCAGAGAAGTTGCGTTCCCCGGTGACACGGACTTGTAGCGTGTGCGTGCCGTACGGCAGACGTGGGCTGAGGTACTGGAGCGTCTCACCGGTGCGGATCGCCCCGTAGAAGTCGACGCGTTGTTCGGCGCCCCCGTCGACGCGGATGCCCGCGATGCCGTTGCCCGTGTCCTTCACGGACAGCAACGCGATCCTGGTGCCGGTGAAGGTGAACGTCGCGGTGTTGCCGGCCCGGTCGCTCCAGTGATCGTCGCTCCAGAAGCACTGCGCCGCGCAGCCGGTGCCCGAGTTCCAGGCGCCCTGATAAGTCACCGTGCCGCTGCCGCTGGAGCGGCCGTCGTCGTTGATCCAGTGATTGCCCGACCCGGGGTCGCCGGAGGGCAGGTCCTGTGTCGCGCCCAGTGCGAGCGGAGTACCGAGGTCGGGGCTGCCGTCGGCACGCCAGCCGATCTTCTGGGCACGGGTCGTGCGGTTGCTGTACGTGAAGACCGACGTGGTCTTGGCGTGATGGATGATCCAGTCCTCGGTCCCGTCGGGGGAACGGAAGAAGGCGTGATGGCCGGGACCGAACACTCCCCTGGCGTCGTTGCGCGAGAAGACGGGCCCGCTGTGCTGGGTCCAGTTGCCGGGCACCAGGGGGTCGGCGCCCTTGGGCAGGGACATCATCCAGACCTGGTAGTCGGGCTTGCCGGTGTCGCATGCCGAGTACGTCATCCAGGTGCGGCCGTTGCGGTACAGGAACTCGGGGCCCTCACGGACCTCGGGGCATCCTCCGGCCCCGTCAAGGGCTATGGCGTTGCCGGAGACCGTGTAGGGGTTCGACATGGGCGCGATGTTCAGGCCGTTGTGCTGATACGCGTTGATGCCGCTGTAGGCGAGGTACAGCTTTCCGTTGTGCTGGAGGATCCCGGGGTCGATGGCGAAGTCGTCGGTGTGGTTGGGCGGGGTGAGCTTCGCCTTGAAGTGGTACGGCCCCGCCGGATCGTCGCCCTGCGATTCGAGGACGTACAGCCGGTGATGGCCGTCCACTCCGTCATCGGCCGTGTAGTACATGTACCAGCGGTTGTCGAAGCGGTAGAACTCGGCTGCCCAGATGTGCTGGTTGCGTGAGGGGTCGCTGTCTCTCCAGACCGTGATCGGGTCGGCCTGGAGCAGGGTGCTCAGTGAGGAGGAGCGCCACATCTTGATGCTGTCGCCCTGCGTGGTGGTGAGGTGGTACGCCCCGTTCGCGTACGTCATGAACGGGTCGGGGCCGGTGTTGAGCGGATTGCGGAAGGTACCTGCTGCCGCGGCCGCCACCGGTGCGGCGTCCGCCACCCACTGAGTGGCGAAGGCGGTGGTGGTCCGCGGTACCCCGATCAGGCCGACGAGCAGGGCTGACAGGGCGGTCACCAAAGTGGTGACGGATCGAGCGCGCATCGGCGACTCCCCACATCTCTCGAAGTGCCTTGGACTGCGGACTGTTTGGACCGCGGACAGCGCTGATGGGCTGGCAGCGGTCTATGGCACCACGGCTGTTACATCGATGTAAAGAGTGCTGCGTCGAGAGGTGACGCGGAGAAGTCGCCCGCCCTCAACCACTGGCGCTAGGTTGCTCCTTGACCCCTATATCGGGCTGATCCGGAGGACATCGCGTGACCGAGATTCCCGCCGCCTCGACCGAGGCGCGCAAGCGAATCAAGACCGACCAGCCGCACACGGCCCGAATCTGGAACTACTGGCTGGGCGGCAAGGACAACTACGAGGTCGACCAGGCCGCCGGCGACCAGATCCGTACGCTGCACCCGGGCATCGGCGACTACGCCCTCGCCGACCGGCAGTTCCTCGGGCGCGCCGTGCAGTACCTCGCCGGCGAGCGCGGGATACGGCAGTTCCTCGACATCGGCACCGGACTGCCGACGGCCGACAACACCCACGAGGTCGCACAGCGCATCGCGCCGGAGTCCCGCATCGTCTACGTCGACAACGACCCCATCGTGCTCGCCCACGCCGAAGCCCTGCTGACCAGCACGCCCGAGGGCCGCACCGACTATCTCGACGAGGACCTGCGCAACGTCGACACCATCCTGGAGCAGGCCGCGCGCACCCTGGACTTCAGCCGGCCCGTGGCACTGATGCTGCTCGGCGTCGTCATCTTCATCGAGGACGACGACGAGGCGTCCGGCATCGTGCGCCGCCTGATGGACCGCCTGCCTGCAGGCAGCCACCTCGCCCTCTCGCACACCATCACGCGCCCGGACATGCCGGACGTCGACGCCGCGGTGGCGTTCTGGAACGAGCACGGCACGCCCAAGCTGACCCAGCGCACCCCGGACCACATCGCCGGATTCTTCGACGGCCTGGAACTTCTGGATCCTGGCGTCGTGTCCTGCAACCGCTGGCGATCGGGCGACGCCGAGACCGAACTGCCCGCCGAGGTGGCCATGTTCGGTGGCGTGGGGCTCAAGGCCTGATCGTCTTCGGCCGCGAAGGGCAACGACCTCTGAATGGCTGCCGGTTGGCGCCGATCGGGGCATGTGGCCTGCGGTGGCCTCGCGAAAGCGTCGTCGGGGCCTCGGTCACGGAAATACCGTGACCGAGGCCGCGGGGTCATCGGTCGCGGAAGGTGCCGCGCCGCGCTAGTTCCGGTACCGGAACACGATTCGGCCGCGCGTCAGGTCGTACGGCGGGAGTTCTACCAGCACCCGGTCTTCCAGCACGATCTTGATGTAGTTCTTGCGGATCTTGCCGCTGATGTGCGCGAGCACTTGGTGGCCGTTGTCGAGTTCCACGGTGAACATGGCGCTGCGCAGGCACTCGACGACCTTGCCCTCGACCTCGATGACGTTCTTGTTCTTCGTCATCGCACCAGCTCCAGGTTGCTGCTCATCGGCCGGGCGCCGATGTCCTCGAACAGCGCCGTGCCTGCTCGGTTGGACTCGTGGACTTCCGTCCAGGCCGCGGCGTACCCCGAGTGGTGCAGTGTTCCCAGTGCGTGGGCCAGCAGCGCCCGGGCGATGCCACGGCGCCGCTCGCCGGCCCGGACCGCGACGAGCCCGATGCGCGGCCTGTTCGCCCTCACTACCCGGATCAGGCCCAGGTAGTGGTCCGGCGCCGCGGCCACCGCGTACTTCGACGGGTCGACGATGGTGTCGCCGCCGGGGCGGGGAAGCACCTCCGCGGGCATCGACTGCCACCCGACGGTCGCCTCGACTTCGTCTCGGATCGCGCGGTCCACCGCCCTCAGCAGACTCTCGTCCGCCTGGCCGGCGGGCACGATCGTCACGCCCGAAGGCGGCAGGGCCTCGTCGAGCCCGGTGACCCGTGGGTCGGTCGGCACGACGTACTCCCACTCGCGGCGCCGGATCGTGAACCCGGCCCGCCGCCAGCCGGCCGTCAGCTCGACATCGGCTTCGTCGACCACCGTGTACAGCGGCGCCGGAAGTTCCGCCGACATCGCCTCGGCGAGCCGGTCGAAGGCAGCATCGTGCCAGGCGTCGATACTGACGAACAAGCGTCCGTCGGGCCGGTGCTCCGCATACCCGCGGCCGACCACCAGGTCGTCATCCAGGGCATGCCATTGCCTGTCCGCGACGCGCGTGATCATCACCGCGTTTTCGCTCAGGCCAGATGTGAAAGGTTTGGCGTCCATCGGGATCTCCTCCAGGAGTGCCTCGATCTCAGGCGCTCCTGGCGACACCGAACGTCAGCCGCCGGACCGTGACGGGATGAGGGAGCACCCACGGGTGACTGTGTTCACGGGGCTCACCTCCATACGACGACTTCACGGTCCACCGCGAAAGTAACAACGCGGCGCCACCTCGCTCAAATCCTTTTCCGTGAGGTCGTAACGCGACCATGTCCCGGGCTTCAGTGCTCACCAGCGGACAGAACGCCTGATCTGCCGGCGCCGCCTCAAGAGCGCAGCGCATGGCGCTGGGACGAGGTTGAGCAGGCGGCGAGTGCGCCGGCGCGCGCCCTCCACGCACGCGCTCGCCACTCACCTGTCTCATGCTCTGAACAAGTCCGGAGCGACTCGGCTCGGGTTCGCGCTGCTGCTCAAGTTTTTCGAGGTGGAGGCCCGGTTCGGTTCCCCGAGTCGGCCCAGGAGGTGCCGACCGCCGCAGTGGAGTACGTGGTCCAGCAGGTCAAGGTGCCTGCAGAGGCGTGGGCGCACTACGACTGGCAGAGCAAGGCGATCCAGCGGCACCGGGGCGAGATCCGGGCGGCGTACGGGTTCCGGGCGAACACCGAGGAGGACCAGGACCGGCTGGCCGCGTGGTTGGCCACCGAGCTGTGCCCGGTGGAGCTGTCCTGTGGCCGGCTCGCGGCGGCGGTGGTGGCCCGGTGCCGCAACGACCACATCGAGCCGCCAGCGCCCGGGCAGGTGCGGCTACCGGGGCCCCGGCGTGATGATCTACTGGCACGTCGAGCGGAAGTCGGTGTGCATCTACTCCCAGCTCAAGAGCTGTTCGGCCTCCGAGGTCGCTTCGATGATCGAGGGTGTCCTGCGGCACTGCACCGACATGGAAGTGGACCGGCAGTACACCGACACCCACGGCGCTTCCATTGTCGGCTTCGCCTTCGCGCACATGCTCGGCTTCAAGCTGATGCCCCGGCTGAAGAACAGCGGCTCAGCGAAGCTGTACCTGCCGGCAGCCGGGGAGGACGACAACTGGCCGAACCTGGCGCCGGTGCTTTCCGCCAAGACGATCGACTGGGACCTGATCCGCCAGCAGTACGACCAGATCGTGAAGTACACCACCGCCCTGCGGCTGGGCACCGCCGAATCCGAGCAAGTCCTGCGCCGCTTCACCCGCCGGCGGCCCCAAGCACCCCATGTACCAGGCGATCAAGGAACTGGGCCGGGCGATGCGTACGGCGTTCATCTGTGACTATCTCGCCGACGTCGAACTGCGCCAGGAGATCCACGAGGGCTTGCAGGTGGTGGAGAACCGGAACTCGGCGAACAAAAACCTCTTCTACGGCAAGGACGGAGACCTGGTCGGGCAGGACAAGGAGTCCCAGGAAATCAGCATGCTCGCGCTGCACCTGCTCCGGTCCGCCCTGGTCCACGTCAACACGCTGCTGGTTGCAGCAGGTCCTCGCCGATCCTAGGTGGGCCGACACGCTCACCGACGCGGACCGGCGGGCGCTGTCCCCGCTGTTCTGGACGCACGTGAACCCCTACGGCCGGTTCGAGCTCGACATGAACAGCCGTCTCGACCTTTGCTTGGACCTTACTGCCGCGGGAGCAACCCCGCCCTGACCGCGCAGCCCGCAGCGCGGTCAGGCCGCTGCCCCGGCGTGGCCCTGTGCTTCCGGCCGAGCCTTCCTGTGATGTCGGCCATGCCGGCGGCATCCCTCAATCGGCAGCGGCGGCCGCTATGACGCGAGCCCACGTCTCAACGCGCGGCGCCGTGGTGCTCCGCTCTCTCCACGCCGCTGCGGAGTCCGGCACCGACGTGCTCCTGGTGCCCGGATTCGTACTGAGGTGGCGGCGGCGCAGGGTGCTCATGCCCAGGGTTGGGGTGATGGTAAGAACCGCGCCACGAGCCACAGATCCTAGGATGCAGTGGGAAATCTACCGTCTTCAACACAGGTGGTCAGAACATCCCTGCTGGTCAGCGAAGGGTTGTCGGAGCAGGTGCACGGCAGAGAACAACCTTCCCTCCTACGACCTCAGCATCGTGAACAGGTCGGCTACAAGGCATCTTACCTGCGAGAACGGTGCTCGTTTGTGGCTCGTGGCGCGGTTCTTACCATCACCCCTGGATAGCCTGGGCGACGGGGCGAGGCTCTCGTTGATGAAGCGCAGTAAGTCGGTGTCGGCCTGGGCGCGGCCGTGCAGGCTCAGTCCGCCGCTGCCGGCCTCCTTCGCCGACGTGATCCCACCGGCCGGTCCCCCCTCAGCTTTTCCTGAGGAAGCCCTCAGAGTTCCACCAAGCGGTGGGCCGACGGCATGACCGACGATCGAACAGGTCCTGCCCGAGGAGCCGGTGTCTGGGTTTCCATCCAGGGCCGATCCAGTTGTGCCAGGCACGTGCATGATGTCGCAACCGCACTACGAGAGAGCCGAGAAATGCAGTTCGAGGACGTACGGAGCGAATGGTCGGCCGACCCCGAGGGCTTCTGGGAATCCCAGGCGGCCCGGCTCACCTGGGCGCAGACCCCGGACAAGGCCCTGGACGCCACTGGTGCCGCGTTCTACCGCTGGTTCCCCGGTGGAATGATCAACGCGGCTGAGAACTGCCTGGACGTCCATCTCGCCGAGGGCCGGGGCGAGGCCACCGCGCTCATATTCGACAGCCCGCAGACCGGCACCAAGGACGCCTACTCCTACCGTCGCTTGCACGACGAGGTGGTCGCGTTCGCCGGGGCCCTCGATGGCCTCGGACTGGCCGCCGACGATACCGTCTTGATCTTCATGCCGGCCGCGCCGCAGACCGTCGTGGCCATGCTTGCCTGCGCCCGGCTCGGCCTCACTCACTCGGTTGTCGTCACCTCGGTACCCGTCGCCGTGCTGCGCGACCGCATCGACGACGCCCGCCCGGCGGCCATCCTCACCGCGTCCGGCGGTTTCGACGGCCCGGACGCCGTCGTCTACCAGCCGCTGCTCGAGGCCGCCCTCGCCCAGGCCGACCACCGGCCGCGGCACTGCGTGGTGCTTCAGCGCCCTCAAGCCGGCCGGTGGACACCCGTGCCCGGCCGAGACCTCGACTGGCACGACCTGATCGCCACCTCGACCGCGACCGGGCCGCGGCCCGTCCCCGTGCCATCGGCGCACCCTCTCTATCTGCTGTACACCTCCGGATCGACGTCCCGCCCGAAGGCCGTCACGCGGGACACCGGCGGTTACCTGACCGCGCTGCGCTGGGCCGTCGAGAACGTCTTCGGCGTCCGGGCGGGCGACGTGTTCTGGACCGACTCCCACCCCGGCTGGGTGATGGGCCACTCGTTCACCGTGTACGGGGCGCTCGTCACCGGGGCCACGACCGTCGTCTACGAAGGGTCTCCGGTCGACACGCCCGACCCGTCGGCGTTCCCGCGGATCATCGCCGAGTACGGCGTCAGCGTGCTGTTCTCAACGCCCATGACACTGCGCCGCATCCGCACGGCGTCCCTGGAGGACCGGCCGTTCGGGTCCGGTGGCTCACCGCTGCGCGCGGTGTTCCTGGCCAGCGAACGGGTCGAGCCGGAGCTGATGGACTGGATCGGCGCGTTCTTCGGCTGCCCCGTCGTCGACAACTGGTGGCAGACCGAGACCGGCTGGCCGATCGCGTCCAACTGCCTGGGCCTCGGCCTGCTGCCGGTCAAGCCCGGCTCCGTGGCCCGGCCGCTGCCCGGTTACCAGGTCGAGATCCTCGACGAGGACGGATGCCCGCTCCCGGCTGGGGAGCAGGGCCACGTCACCGTCCGGCTGCCGCTGCCGCCCGGCTGCCTGACCACGCTGTGGAACGACGACGAGCGGTTCGCCGACACCTACCTCAGGAACTTCCCCGGCCATTACGACACCTCCGACGCCGGCCACCTCGACGAGGACGGCTACCTGTGGATCGCGGGCCGCACTGACGACATCATCAACGTCGGCGGCGACAGCCTGTCCGGCCTCGATGTCGAGCACGTCATCGGTGCGCACCCGTCCGTCAAGCGCTGCGCGGTCGTCGCCGCCCCGGACGGCTTCTACACCCAAGTCCCGGTCGCCTTCGTCGTCCAGCGCGACGACACCGACCTCGCCCCGCACCACCTGGCCCGAGAACTGCGCGCTCTGGTCGACGAGCGGATCGGCGCATGGGCCCAGCTGACCCGCTTGGTCTTCGTACGCGCCCTCACCTACACTCCGTCCAAGAAGATCAAGCGTTCCGACCCGCGCGCCTGGCTGTCCACCGGCACCGGTCTTGACGTCCTCGCAGACATCCGTCTGACTTCCGACGCCACTGCAAAAGGGGTGTCGTAGGTGAGCCCAGAAGCCGCCAATAGTTGATCTTGGAGGCGTCAGCCCTTCCGCCGGGCGGCGGGGTCGGGTTCGGCGACGTGCCGGGCGACTGCGTCGACGCCGGGGCGGGCGTACCGCTCCAGAGAGCGGACGGAGGCGTGGCGGGATCGAACAAACAGCGTCGGGGCTGCCGCTGAACGTCCGCGAGTGGACGTGCGAGTGCGGCATCGTGCATGACCGCGACGTGACCGCGGCACGCAATATCCTGGCCGCCGGGCTGGCGGCGTCTGCCTGTGGAGGCGGTGTAAGACCTCAACGGGAGCCCTCCCGGACGGGGCAGTCGTCGGTGAAGCAGGAACCCCAGCGGGCGACCGCTGGAATCCCCCGCCTGTAGGCGGGGGAGGAAGTCAACGGGGGTGTTGCCGTCGCGCGACGAGGGGTCCTCGAAGGTCGTACGGAGTTCGCCGTCCTCGAACCAGTGGAAGAGGTGGATGGGCTTACCGCCGTTGGTCGAGTGCGCCACCACCCGACCGCCCCTCGACAGCGTCTCGGCACACGCGCCCGCGATCCCCAGGCCACCGTCGAAGCCGAGGACGAGTGTCCAGTCGCCGTTCTCGCCCGGCACGCTGAAGGTGCCCGCGACGCAGGACTCGTCCCCGTAGTCGTAGTCCACCTCGGCGCGGTGGGCGTGGTCCGCCTCGATCAGCCCGGCCGTTCCCTCCCCGGTGCCGCGCGGTTCCGCCCCCATCGCGCGCAGCGCTTCGCGCGGGGCCCGCCCCCGTATCAGGGCCAGGGTGTATCCGCTCTCCATCGCATGGCGGAAGACCTGTGAGGTGCGGATCCAGGGGTAGTCGTGCGCGGTCACCGAGTCCATGGGGCGCAGTGTGCCTGATGCCTCTGACAACGCACGGTGCCAGTCGGCTTGCTGCAGCCGGAGTTGGTCCTCCGGTCGCGCCGCCAACGACTCCGAGTACGGCCCCTCCGGCGGCATCCGGACCGCGGACCCCGACCGGGCGCTCGCCGTCGCGCGTCGACCGCGCACCGGCACGGTCAGTCTGAACGGAGCCCCGATGAGCTTCGACGGTGCGTTCGGCGGCTACCAGTCGAGCGGCATCGGCCGTGAGTACGGCAGGGCCGGCTGACCTGCTGCGTCGAGCACAAGACGATCACCCGCAACCGGTAGGCACAGGCCGCCACGGGCGTTATCCGAGCCAGACCTTCACCTTGTCGGGGTGCGCCTCGACCCACTTCTTCGCCGCCGCCTCCGGTGTCATCTTTTCGAGCGCGATGTATTTGGCGACGGTGTTCTGGTCGTCGTTGGTCCAGGTGAAGTTCTTCACCAGGTCGTAGGCCGGGCTGCCGGACTTCGCGAAACGGGTGCTGACGATCTTGTCGAGGTCGAACACCGGATAGTCGCAGGCGACCTTCGCGGGATCGGCGTCACAGCCCGCCGTGTGCTCGGGCAGGTCGATGTGGACCAGCGGCACCTCCGAGAAGAGCCACTGCGGCTCGTAGAAGTAGCCGATCACCCACTTCTTGTTCTTCTCGGCATTCCGGAAGGCCTGGAGCAGGGCGGTCTCGCTGCCTGCGTACACCACCTTGAAGTCCAGTTTGAGGTTCTTCACCAAGGACTCGTCATTGGTCTGGTACGACGGGTCGCCGTCGAGGAGTTGGCCCTTGCTGCCCGACTCCGAGGTCCTGAACTTCGCGGCGTATTTGTCGAGGTTCCGCCAGTCGGTGATGTCCGGGTACTTCTTCGCGATCCACGGCGGGATGTACCAGCCGATGATTCCCTTGTTGCCGGTCGGGCCGAGATTGACCGCCGTCTTCTGCTCGGTGATGTACTTCTTCTTCAGATCGTCGTGGCCCCAGTTCTCCACGATGGCGTCGACCTCGCCCGACTCGAAGCCCTGCCAGCCGATCTCCGCCTTCAGGTCCTTCTGGACGACCTTGCAGCCGAGTTCCTGCTCCGCGACGTGGGCGATGACGGCCGCGTTCGCCTCGTAGCCCACCCATGGGCTGACCGCGAGGTTGAAGGTGCCGCACTTCCCCGGACCGCCGCCCGCCCCGGCGTTGTCCTCGCCGACCTTCGCCCCGCTGCACGCGGTCAGGGTGAGGCCGAGTGCGGCCGCCGCCGCGGCGCCGGAGCGCCGCCTTCTTGCTCGTTGTGCCATGGTCCTGCTCCTTGTGCGCCGGGCGTCTCGCGCCGTGCGGATGGTGGGGACGGTGGGGTGACGGGACGTCAGGTCATGTCCAGAGCGCACCGGAACCCCACGTTTCCGGTGGCCGAGTCCGCAAAGAGGCCCTGCCGGGCGGCGACCCGGTAGCGGCGGCAGTAGGAGGCGTGGCAGAGGTAGGAGCCCCCCTTGGTGACGCGCCGCTGTTCGCCGTGGGAGAGGGAGAACGGGTCCTCGCACCATTCCCAGACGTTGCCGGTGGTGTTGAACAGGCCGAAGCCGTTGGGTTCGAAGGCGTCGACGGGGCAGGTGCCGTACCAGCCGTCGACGGTGGGGTGCCGGTTGGGGAATTCGCCCTGCCACACGTTCATCCGGGGGCGCCCGCCGGGCTCGAACTCGTCGCCCCAGGGGAACACCTTCGCGTGCAGGCCCCCTCGGGCGGCGCGTTCCCACTCGGCCTCGGCGGGCAGGCGTTTGCCGGCCCAGGCGCAGTAGGCGCGGGCGTCGTCCCAGTCGACGTGGATGACGGGGTGGTCGGGCCGGGTCTCCCAGGTGGACTGCGGTCCGTCGGGGCGCCGCCAGTCGGCGCCCTCGACCTGGCGCCACCAGGGGGCGGCCGCCACCGCCCGGGTGGGCGGGAAGTCGTCCGGGAGCAGCCCGGCGAAGACGAACGACCAGCCGATGCGCTCGGCCGAGGTCCGGTACCCGGTCTCGGCGGTGAACTCCGCGAACTGTGCGTTGGTCACCGTGCGGGCGTCGATCCAGAAGGCGTCGACGTGCACCGTGCGAACCGGGCCTTCGCCGTCGGCCGGATAGGCGAGCTCGTCCTGGCTGCCCATGCGGAAGGTGCCGGCGGGGATGGCGACCATGCCCTCGGTCGTCGTCCGGGAGACGGCCGGCGTACGGAGGGTGGCCCGCTGCGAGTCCCGGCCGCCGGACGGGGTGCAGCAGTTCACTGCGCCCCCATCACACGCCGGTGCAGTCCTCCGTCGAACTCGGACGACGCGGCGCTGTCGTCGTCCAGGTCGATGCGGACCGTGTGGATGGTGCCGGTGAACTCGTTGTCGAGGGCGGGGTAGTCGTCGGTCACCGGGGTGCTCAGGTCGACTCCGATGTCGAGGGTCTCGTCGAAGGAGAAGTAGTACGGGATGGTCCGCGCGACCCGTCCGCTCGCGTACTTCTCGCCGTTGACCAGGAGCACGGCGGTGCCGCCCCGGCCGAGGCCTCCGCCGTCGTAGTCGAAGTCGAGGCGGATCTCGTGCCGTCCCGGCGTCAGGGGTCCGTCGCCGCGCACGGTGTACAGGTTCATGCCGAAGTAGTTGTAGGCGTAGGCGGGCCTTCCGTCGGTGAAGTAGAGGCTCCAGCCGCCGAATCGGCCGCCCTGGGAGATGATCACGCCGTCGGCGCCGGTGTCGGGCAGGTCGACGTCCGCGGTGATGCTGTGCGAGCGGTTCTTGACGTTGAGGGTGGTCTCCTCGGTGAACCGCCGCATGCCCGCGCGATACGTGATGGAGGTCCGCTCGCCGAGCAGATCGATACGGCCCGCCATCGCTGGATTCTCGCGTTCCGTGACGCGGTCGTCGAGGGGGAAGACCTGGTACTTGGCCGCCTCGATCAGGAACAGGTCCTGCAACCGGCGCAGTTTCTCGGGATGCTCGGCGGCGAGGTCGCGCGCCTGGCTCCAGTCGTGGTCGATGTCGTAGAGCTCCCAGACGTCGTCGGTGAACCGACGGTCCTTGTCCGGGACCATCTCCCAGGGGATGCCGTGCCGGGTGACCGCCATCCAGCCCTTGTGGTAGATGCCCCGGTTGCCGCACATCTCGAAGTACTGGGTCCGGCGGTGCTCGCTCGCGTCGGGGTCGGTGAGGGTGTGCTGCATGCTCGTGCCCTCGATGGGCTGCTGGGGCACCCCGTCCACGCTGAACGGTGCCGGGATGCCCGCGCAGTCCAGGATCGTCGGGAGTACGTCGATGACGTGCGAGAACTGGTGGCGCAGTCCGCCGCGCCCGGTGACCCCGCGCGGCCAGTGCAGGATCATGCCGTCGCGGGTGCCGCCGAAGTGCGAGGCGACCTGCTTGGTCCACTGGTAGGGGGTGTTCAGGGCCAGCGCCCACCCGGCCGGGGCGATCGGGTAGCTGAGCGGGCCGCCGATCTCGTCCAGGTGGTCGATCATCTCGTCCGGGTCGTCCACCACGCCGTGCCCGAGCCGGTGCTCGACGATCGTCCCCTCGATGCCGCCCTCGCCCGAGGCGCCGTTGTCACCGAGGATGTAGAGGAAGAGCGTGTTGTCGAGTGCGCCGAGTTCCTCCAGGGCGTCGACGAACCTGCCGACCTGGACGTCGGCGTGTTCGGTGAAGGCGGCGAACGTCTCCATGAACCTGGCCGACAGCCGGCGCTGGTTGTCACTGAGGTCGTCCCAGTGGGGCACGCCCTCGGCCCAGGGCGCGAGTTCGGCGTCCGGGGGGACGACGCCGAGTTCCCGCTGGCGTTGCAGGGTGAGTTCGCGCTGGCGGTCCCAGCCGTGGTCGAACCGTCCTCGGTACTTCTCCTGCCAGGTGCGGCCGACGTGCAGCGGGGCGTGTGCGGCGCCCAGCGCCAGGTAGGTGAAGAACGGCCGGTCCGGAGTCAGTGTGCGCTGGGTGCGCACCCAGTCGATGGCGTGGTCGACGAGGTCCTCGGAGAGGTGGTAGCCGTCCTCGGGCCGGCGATCGGGCTCGACGGGGGTGGTGCCCTGGTAGAGCAGCGGGTACCAGTGGTTCATCTCGGCGCCCATGAAGCCGTAGAAGGTGTCGAACCCCTCCCCTGTCGGCCAGCGGTCGAACGGGCCGACCGGGCTGATCTCGCGCGGCGGGGTCTGGTGCCACTTGCCGAAGGCGGCCGTGCTGTAGCCGTTGCCCTGGAGGATCTGGGCCATGGTCGCCGCGCTGCGCGGCCGGAAGCCGTTGTATCCGGGGGCCGCGGTGGTCATCTCGGTGGTGCCGCCCATGCCGACCGAGTGGTGGTTGCGTCCGGTCAGCAGGGCCTGGCGGGTGGGTGAGCACAGGGCCGTCACGTGGAAGCGGGTGTAGCGCAGCCCGTTGTCCGCGAGTCGCTGCGCGGCCGGCATCTCGCACGGTCCGCCGAACGCGCTGGAGGTGCCGAACCCGAGGTCGTCGACGAGCACGATCACGACGTTCGGAGCTCCGTCGGGCGGCGGGACCGGGCCGATGGGGGTGAAAGCGGTCTCCTGGTCGTGCACGTCCATCGCGACCGTCGGCGGGCGGCGGACATCCGGGCGCGGAAGTATGTGCCGTCCCGCGTCGAACTCAGTCATTCAATTCTCCGATTCGATGACCCGGCGGAAGAATCACACCTTCTTCGGGGAAATCGCAGGCTCTTTTCGCAGCCTGAATACCGGCTCCGTACGGCGTTGTCGGGGCCTTGGAAGTGTCCCCGGCCTGCGATGAAGTCAAGGTGTCAGTCGCGGTCGGGGCAGGTCAACGAGGCCGCTTGAATTCGCGTGAACCGGTTTTGAATGACGTCGGTAGAGTTTTTCTATACCTACTGGGTACGTCCGTCCCGGGCGGGTTCCGACGCCAGGTTCACGAACGCCTCGGCGGCCGGGGAGAGTTGACCCGAGCGCCAGACCAGCCGGCCGTGGCGCAGCAGTCGCGGGCGGTGGGACAGCATGCGCGCACCGCGCAGTGCGGCGTCCCGGGCCATGGAGGCGGGCAGTACCGCGGCGCCGACGCCGGAGAGGACGAGCGGCACAATCATCGCGCGGTGCGCGGTCTCGACGGCGATGCGCGGGGCGACGCCGAGCGTGGTGCACACGTCGTCGACGGCCGCCCGGGTCTCGGTGCCCGGCGGTGTCACGATCAGGTCCAGCGCCGCCAGTTGACGCGAGGTGATGGTGTCGCCCGCCGGATGTGGATGGTCGGCCGGCAGTACGACATGCATCTCCTGCTCCGGCAGGTCGATACCGCTGAGGTCCGCCGTGGGCACCGAGGCGTCCACCAGGCCGAGCTCGCACTGCCCGGCCGCGACCATCTGCGCCACGGCGGGCCCACGCTCCGGATCGACGACACGCACGCTGACCTTCGGGTGCGCGCGGTGGAAGCGGCCCAGCATGTCGGCCAGCGGGTCGACCGACAGCGTCGTCTGCGAAACGATGTCGAGCCGGCCACCGCTGAGCCCGAGGACCTCGCGCACCAGGGAACGCGCGGTGGACAGGTCGCGCAGGACCTGCCGGGCCGGCCGCACCAGGGCCTCACCGGCCGGGGTGAGACAGACGCCTTGGGCGAGCCGGTGAAAGAG
The DNA here is from genome assembly GCF_057710365.1 of Streptomyces sp. bgisy027. Classification (NCBI taxonomy): domain Bacteria; kingdom Bacillati; phylum Actinomycetota; class Actinomycetes; order Kitasatosporales; family Streptomycetaceae; genus Streptomyces; species Streptomyces sp. bgisy027. The sequence goes on along the minus strand of NZ_JBYIVZ010000028.1, from coordinate 11,181 downwards.
CTTCCCGCCGCATTCGCGCTCCAGCGTGCGGATCGCGTGCGACAGCGAAGGCTGCGCAACGTGGAGCGCCGCGGCCGCGGCCGTGAAGCCGCCGTGCTCGACGACCGCGATGAAGTACTCCAGCTGACGTCGTTCCATCCGGGTCTCCGTCGGGTCTTCGCGCATCCAGGGGCCACCGCACACACCTGCGCACAAGCGGCACGCACAGTCTGCATCGAGCCGCGGTTCGGTGCAGTGCCGGTTCACCGACAGGACTTTGAACTCGGTGATGACAAAGTATGGACGCGCTCAGCGAAAGTCCCCTACGGTTTCGCTCAACCGCACGAGTACCACCTCTGCGCCCCCGCGCAGTGGGTAACTCGACCGGAGTGCAATCCGGCGGCCTCCGGTCCGTTCTGGAGGACCGATGCATCAACGGTGGTTCCGCCATGCCCGAAGACGCCTCACTCCCCTGCTCCTCGGCAGCTTCCTGATCGGAGGCGTGTGGACAGCGCCCCCGTCCGCCGCAGCCCCCGATGACGTTCCGCCCCAGGAACCGGGAGTGACCCTGCGGGTGTTCGACACCCAGGTCCCGCTCAGCAAGCTGTGCAAGCTCAAGCCGGGGCAGACACCCAACCACGACAAGCTGATGCCGACCGTGGACTGGTCCACGACCGGCGACTTCGGCGGCTTCGCCGACAACTTCTCGGCCGAGGTGTCCGGCTATCTCGTCATCCCCGACGACGGGTCCTACACCTTCCGCCTGACCAGCGACGACGGCTCCCGTCTGACCATCGACGACCGGACGGTCATCGACCACGACGGACTGCACGCCGCCGAGCCCAAGGACGGATCCGTCCAACTCACCGCCGGATCACACCCGTTCCGCATCGACTACTTCGAACGGGGCGGCGAGCAGCGCCTCGCACTGGCCTGGAAGCCGCCGTCCGCGAACGACTTCAGCACCGTGCCGAGCGAGGCACTGAGCACCGACGCCGGGGTGGTGCGGGTCACCGCCCCGGGACGCAAGGAGTGCGAGTCCGGGGCGGACAGCCCGGGCGACGGTCTGCCGCTGACCGACGTACGCCCCGACCTCACCCTCACCGACCTGCGCCCGGACGGCTTCGAGCCGCAGGTCACCGGTATGGACTGGCTGCCCGACGGACGCCTGGCCATCACCACCTGGGGCGGCTCGCAGACGACCACGGGCGAGGCGTACCTCCTCGACCACGTCACCGGCGACACCAGTCGCGACAAGGTGACCGTGCAGAAGATCGCGAGCGGGCTGCGCGAGCCGATGGGCATCAAGTACGTCGACGGCTCGCTGTACGTGTCGCAGAAGCACGAGCTGACCCGACTGGTCGACACGAACCAGGACTTCGTCACCGACGCCTACCGCACCGTCGCGACCTGGCCCTACGGCGGCAACTTCCACGAGTTCGCCTTCGGGCTGCTCTACCGCAAGGGCTACTTCTACGTGAACCTGTCCGTCGCCATCAACTACGGCGGCGCGACCACGACCCCACAGCCGGCACCCGGTCGCGGAACCACGTACAAGATCAGCAAGAAGACAGGGAAGATCCAGCCGATCGCGGGAGGCCTGCGCACCCCCAACGGCATCGGCTGGGGACCCGGCGGCGACGTCTTCACCACCGACAACCAAGGCGGCTGGCTGCCGGCGTCCAAGCTGGTCCACATCAAACAGGACCGCTTCTTCAACCACTACACCGAGCCCTCCGGCCCCTTCGACGACCGGTCGGTGACCGAACCGGTGCTGTGGCTGCCGCAGAACGAGATCGCCAACTCCCCCAGCACACCGCTGTACCTGACCAAGGGCCGCTTCGCCGGACAGATGCTCCTCGGTGACGTCACCTACGGCGGGCTCCAGCGCGCCTATCTGGAGAAGGTGAAGGGCCAGTACCAGGGCGCCGTGTTCCGCTACACGCAGGGACTCGAAGCCGGCGTCAACCGCATCACCATGGGCCCGGACGGTGCCGTCTACGCGGGCGGGCTCGGCGCCGACGGCAACTGGGGCCAGGAAGGAAAGCTGAGATTCGGCCTCCAGAAGCTGACGCCCAACGGCGGCAACACCTTCGACATCAAGGAGATGCGCGCCGTCCCCGGCGGCTTCGACCTGGAGTACACCCAGCCGCTGTCCGGGACCACCGCGGAGAAGCTGGCTTCCCACTACCTGGCCGAACAGTGGCGCTACACCCCCACATCGGACTACGGGGGCCCGAAGATCGCCGAACAGCGGCTCGACGTCCGCTCGGCGACCCTTTCCGAGGACGGCCGCACGGTCTCTCTGCGCCTTGACGGCCTCAAGCCGGGCCACGTCGTCCACGTCCGCTCACCCCGCCCCTTCGCGTCCACGTCCGGCGAGACACTGTGGAGCACGGAGGCCTGGTACACGCTCAACGCCCTGCCGGGCAAGCAGCCGCCACCCGCGACGCTGTACGAGGCCGAGGAGGCACGGCTGACCGGCACGGCCGGAATCAACACCGACCACCCCGGCTACTCGGGCAGCGGCTTCGTCGACCGCTACGCCACCGAGGGCAAGGTCGCCACCACCTTCGACGTCACCGTCCCCCAGGCCGGCGACTACGACGTCAACCTGCGCTACTCCAACGGCCCCAACCCCTTCCAGGGCACCAAGTCCCTCTCCCTGTACGCCAACGGACAGAAGCTCAGACAGACCAAACTCCCCTCCACGAGCAACTGGGACACCTGGTCGACCCGGACCGAACGGGTCACCCTGCGCGCAGGCAAGAACACCATTGCGTACAGCTTCGACTCCGGCGACACGGGCCATGTCAACCTGGACCTGATCACGGTCCACCCGCACGGCGCCCGGATCGCCCTCTTCGACGGCTCCGCCGCGTCGCAGGGGCAGTGGCAGCACACCGACGGACGTACCGTCGAATGGCCGCTGACCGACGAGCAGTCGATGGAGGTGTGCTGCGGCGACCTCCGCACGAAGGACGCCTACCAGGACTTCAAGCTGCACGTGGAGTTCCGCGTACCCCTCCTGCCGGACGACGTGACCGGCCAGGACCGCGGCAACAGCGGCGTCTACTTCCAGGACCGGTACGAGCTTCAGATCCTCGACTCCTTCGGTGACACGACGCTCGACACGAACGAAGCAGGCGCGATCTATCTCAAGAAGGCTCCGGACGTCAACGCCGCCACAGCGCCGGAGACCTGGCAGACGTACGACATCACCTTCCGCGCGGCCCGCTTCGACGCCGACGGCACCAAGACTGCCGACGCGCGGGCCACCGTCGTCTGGAACGGCAAGAAGATCCACGACGACATCACAATCGACGGCCCGACCGGCGGCGGCCGACCGGAAGGACCGTCGGCCGGGGCGATCCGCCTCCAGGACCACGGCAACAAGGTGCGCTACCGCAACATCTGGGTGGAGCCGCTGAGCTAGAAGGAGCGGCAAGAGACTGCGTGGAGCCGCTGAGCCAGGAGAAGCGGCAACGAGAGGGGCGCGCCTGCGCAGCCACGTAGGCGCGTCCTCACCTCGAATTCCACGAGCCATCCGACCGAAGTCCGACCAGGATGTGCCCGTGAACCCCGTCCTGCACGGACTCGCCGCCAACCCGTCCCTGCCACCCGAACTGATCGACCGGCTCATCACCATGGCCGACCTCGACCTCAGCAGCGAGCTCGCCACACGCACGGACCTCACCCCGACCCAGCTGACCACGCTGGCCGCCCGCGGCGACGAGATCGCGGTCCAACTGGCGTACGAGGGACGGCTGACCGCGGACGACATCGATCCCGCCGTCCACCCCTACGCCGCGCTCGCCCTGCTCGACGAAGGGGCCGGCCGCCAGGAGTGGACACCCTTCCTGGCAACCCACCCGACCACCCGGATCCGCGAGAAACTCGCCGCCTGCCCCGACCTGCCGCCCGACGTCGTACGGACACTCGCCGCCGACCCGGACATCAAGGTGGTCGCGGAACTCGCACTGTGGACAACCGGCGAAACGCCCGCCAGGCTCGCACGGCACCCGCACGCCGAGGTACGCCGCGCGGCTGCGGCCAACGACTCGACGCCACCGGCTGTGCTGGAAATGCTCATCACCGGGGAAGGGCTCGCGCCGGCGCGGCAGTGCCTGGTCTGCGACCGCGAGGAAACACCGTACGTACATGAGTGGTCCTGCCCACGGCCCGAGTGCGATCTGCCCGCGGGCGCCGCCTGCGACGGCTCTCACCAGTCGACCGTCCACGAGATCCAGCGAATGGCGCTGCTCAACCCCACCACCCCGATCGACGCCGCCGTCCGCTTCGCCGATCACCCCTCCATGCTGCTGCGCAGCGCCCTCGCAAGCCGACCGGACCTGCCGCCGGGCCTGGGCGCGCAGCTCGCCAAAGACCCCATCCCCGGGGTCCGGGCCGACCTGGCCGAGAATCCCGCGATCGACGATTCCCTGATCCGAACACTGGCCGCCGACCATGGCCACGACGTGCAGCGCCGACTGGCCCACAACCCCAACGTGCCGCTCGACGTGCTGGCCGACCTGGCGCGGGCGACCAGGATCGGTTCCACCCTGCTGCCGCGGATCGCCGCTGCCTCCCCGGACGAGACGGTGCAACTCGCCGTCTCACCCGATCCGGCCGTACGGATGCTCCTGGCCCAACGACGCGACCTGCCGGCCGCTATCCGCGACGCGCTGGCCGTCGACCCCGACGCCAAGGTGGCCAAGTCCGTCGCACCCCACCCGGGCCTCTCCGACACCCTTCTGCGCACCATGGTCGCCCGCCACGGAGTCCAGGTGGTGGCCGGAGTAGCGGCCAACCCGGAAGCCCCGCCCGCCCTGTTGGCGGACCTGACCCGGCATCAGCCCCCGGTGCGGAAGGTCTTCCGCGAGGTCGCCCGGCACCCCCACGCGCCCGCTCCCGCGCTGCTGGCCTGCCTGACCGATGAGCACGCCCGCCCGCTGGCCGCCGCTCACCCGAATCTGCCCCCGCCCGTCATCGCGGAACTGCTCACCGACAACGACGACCGGGTGGCGGAGGCGGCAGCCTCCAACCGCTCCCTTGCTCCCACCGTGATGTCAGTGGCATCCCTTAGGTTCGTCCCATGAGTTCCTCTCTGAGTGTCTACCTGCTCGATGTGGCCGCGACGCGCGCCCTCGTCGGATCCCGCAACGATCAACTCCTGGAAGTGATCAGCGGCAGTTTCGGCGACGACCTGGCTCGCGACGACGACTACTTCAGCTACGAGATCGAGCAGGGCGCCCCCAGGGCGTACGAGGCACTGCGGGCGGTCGTCCACGGCGGGCCCTTCAGCGACGACGAGGACCATGCCTTTCAGTACGGCTATGCCTACAAGCGGCTGTGCTCACTCACCGGCTCGTTCCTGGACAACAGCAGCTTCACACCGCATCGCGGGGACTGGCTGTCGGTCGTCGACCAGGGCTTGAAGGCCCTCGGCATCACCGCGGTGTCCGTCGAGGAGTTCGGCTACAACGGTCTGCCCTCACCTCTGCCGTACACCTTCACCCCCGGCTGCGGTGAGTGGACGCCCGGTCAGATCGCCCAGGCCCTGGAGCAGTTCGAGGCGACCAAGCGCGCGGTCGACGAGTCGGGCGAAGCACCGCCGTTGGAGCCCGAGGTCGTCGACGCCGTCATGCAGTGCATCGGCTGGATGAGGCACGCGCAGGAACGACCGGGGTTCGGGGTCATCGGTTTCCGTTCCTGACGCCGGACAGAGGGCTGACCGCCTGGGGTGTCCATTCCCGTCCGCGCCAACGCACTGGACCGCGCCGACACCAGCAGTACCAAGCCCGTGCGGGCCCGGCGAAGCAGGCATCGTGCGCGACCCCGCGCCGTCTTGTCCTCGCTACTTGGTGACCATCAGGGTTGCGTGACCCGCAGGTGCCGTCGCTCCGCCAGTTCCTGCGCGCTCACCACCGTCAGAATCGGCGTTCCCGGCGGCGCGAACATCGTCACCACCAACTGCGACTGCGCATCGGGAAGATTGTTGGCGCCCTGGTAATGGATCACATCGCCCCCGGGCTCGAACAGGGCCTCGCCGGCCTTGAGCACCCGGGGTTCCTGCCCCTCCAGCTCGAAGAGGATCTCGCCCTCGGTGACGTAGCCGAAGACCGGCCCGGGATGCCGGTGCGGCGGCGCGCCGGGATCGCCGGGCACGAGGGTGACCCGGATCGTCCTGGCCTCGGCGCCCGCCGGGATCCAGGCCGCCGCCTCGGATCGCGTCGAGATCACCTCGACGCCCGGCGGCACCTGCATATGCTCAGCACTCATCTCTCGCCTCCAAACAAGGACTGCTCAGAGCAGGGACAAGACAGCCTCCCCATCTGTGACAGCACGGCCGCGCCACCCTGGCTGATCTACGCGCGCCGGAACCCGTGGCTCCGCTCCACCTTCGCCACATGCAGGGTGTAGCTCTGGTACCACTCGGCGCGCCCGCGCTCCTGCGCCGCACGGTGCTCGGCGTTGGTACGCCACTCCGTGAGTGCCTCGGCATCGCGGAAGTACCCGACGGTGATGCCCAGCCCGCCAGGAGTCTGCGCGTGGTCCATCCCGAGGAACCCAGGGACGCCCTTCACCAGCTCTTCCATGCGCGCGTTGGTCTCGCTGTAGCCGCCCTGTTCCTGGGTTCGCACAGTGGTGAACACCGCCACGTAGTAAGGGGGTTCATAAGCCTCGACCGGCATGACAGGCGCTTCCGAGTGATCACTCATGGCACCCACCGTAGCGCCGAGCCCGGCACCGCGCGCAGGACCGCTCCAACTGCTGCGACCCGAAGGAAGGTACGCAGGTCGCACGCAACAATCCGGGTGTGTTCCGCAGGCCGATCATGGCATGCTCCCGGCATGCCGCTCGTTGACGTGTCACCCAGGGTGTCCATCGCCTACGAGACCTTTGGCGACCCTGGTGACAGCCCCGTTCTGCTCGTCATGGGCTTCGGTGCCCAGATGATCGCCTGGCACGAGGACTTCTGCCGCGCGTTGGCCGACCGCGGGCGTTATGTGATCCGGTACGACAACCGCGACTGCGGGCTGTCCACCAGGTTCGACGACCACCCCGTCGACATGGGGAAGTTCATCGCAGCCGTGAGCTCGGGCGACATCCCCGCCGCCCTCGCGATGGTGCCCTACCGGCTACAGGACATGGCCGACGACGCCCTCGGCCTCCTCACCGCACTCGGCATCGAACGCGCTCACGTCGTCGGCGCCTCGATGGGGGGAATGATCGCCCAGACCATCGCCATCGCCCACCCCGAGCAGGTGGTGACCCTGACGTCCATGATGTCCTCGACCGGCGAGAGCGACTACGGTCAGCCCGGCCCCGAAGCGCAAGCGGTGTTGTTCGCCCCGAAACCGGCGGACCGCGAGGGCTACGTCGCGGCGGCCGACAACGAACTGGTGTGGGCCTCCAAGCGCTACGGCGACACAGAGGTGCTCCGTGAGCTGGCGGCCGACAGCTACGACCGCGCCTACTACCCCGCCGGCATCGCCCGACAGCTCGGAGCGATGATCCTCAGCGGCTCGCGCGCGGACGCGCTCCGCGAACTCCGCGTGCCCACGCTGGTGATCCACGGCCTGGACGACACGCTGATCGACCCCAGCGGCGGGCAACGCACCGCGGAACTGGTACCCGGCGCCCGACTCCTCCTGGTCCCCGACATGGGCCACGACCGCCCACGCGCACTCTGGCCCCAACTCCTCGATGCCGTGGAGGCCCATACCGGCTGAGGCCGACGGGCCGGCCGAGCGAGGTGATGTCCTCGTCCGACCCGCCCGTGCGCCGCTAGAGGTCGAGCTGATGCTGGTGTGTGGTGTGCGTGGGTGTGTAGCCGAGGCCGTCGTTGATGCGCCTCATGTGGGTGTTGCTGTCGGCGGTGTCGGTCAGGAGGCCGACAAGGTTCGGATAGGTGCCGCGCGCCTGTCGGATCGACTCGGCTTTCATCCAGCGGCCGAGGTCGTGGCCGCGGTGTTCGGGCAGTACGCCGGTGCCGTAGTGCTGGGCGTCCCCCGTGCCGTCGGCCGGGATGACGAGTTCGGTGAATCCGGCGATCGAGCCGGTGACGGTGTCGATGGCGACGACGGTGTGCAGATGGTCGCCGCGCTGCTCGACGACCTTGGCCACGGCTCGGACGCGGTCCACGTCCCAGGTCACGGTGCCGTAGTCGGTGTCGTCCATGGGCATGTCGTCCATGGCACGACGTGAGGCGGCGAAGGTGTGGGCGAGGTCGTCGGGGACTGTTCCCTGCCAGTGGGCCAGTCGGTAGCCCGGATGCGGTCGCTCGGTGATCTCGGTGAGAGCGGTGGGGTTCACGTCGGCCAGTGGCAGGCGGGAGTACCGCAGGGTGAGGACCTTGCGGAAGCCGCGCGCCGCCAGGAAGCCGTCGCCGGGCGATCCGGCGTCGGCCTGCGCTGTGACGCAGCGTCGGCCGGCGTCCCGGGCGCTGGCCACGGCAGCGTCGAGGAGCCGCGAACCAACCCCCTTGCGTCGCTCGGCGGGATGGACCTGGAGCGTCAGCTCGGCCAGGTGCTCCTGTCCGGGATCGGTGAACAGGCGTAGAAAGGCCGTCCCGAGCGGGATGGAGGCGGCATCGGACGCCAGCCAGACGAGCGACCGGCTGCGCGGCCCGTCGTCGGGGTCGGTCAGTGGGGTGATGCGCAGTGACAAGGTGTCTCCGTCGTGAGGGGGTAGCAAAGGTCGATACGCGGGCTGAACTGCTGGGCACTCCTGCGCATGTGCTCCACACCTCCTCGTCGACAGTGCCGGTCCGGGGACGCAGCGGACGGCTCGGAGAATCTAGTTGGCGCTTCGTTGCTCGGCAACTGAATTCCCCAAGGGCCGGAGGCCCAGCGGCAGCGCACCTGAAGCCCACCGGCGTGCCCGGTGGTCCCTAGCTCCCCGCCACGCTCCGCCAGAAGTCCCGCATCAGCAGTGTCGGTGTCGGGCTCGTCATCCCCACCTGGGTCAGCATGATCGCGATCGTTCCCGTGGCCGGGACGACGTGTGCCGTCGTGCCGGTGCCGCCCACCCAGCCGTAGCGGCCGGGGACGTTCCAGGGGTCGGCCGGGGCGACGTCGACCTGGCCGCCGTAGCCCCAGCCTTGGCCCTCCAGGAAGAGCGTGGCGTCGGCGCGCTGCTCGGCCGTGAGGTGGTTGGTGGTCATGCGGCTTACCGAGGTGGCGGTGAGGATCCGGTGGCCATTGCTCTCGCCGCTGTTCAGCAGCATGCGGCCGAAGGCCAGCCAGTCGTCCGCCGTGGAGACGAGGCCGCCGCCGCCCGAGTGGAAGCGCGGAAGGCGGCTCCACAGCCCGTCGGGGGTATCCGTCAGTTCCGCAGGGCCGTCCGCGGTCGGGGTGTAGAGCGAGGTGAAGCGGTGCCGCTTCGACTCGCTCACCTCGAAGGCCGTGTCCGTCATGCCGAGCGGCTCGAAGATCCGTTCCGCGAGGAAGTCGGGGAGCGTGCTGCCCGACGCACGGGCGACCAGGATGCCCTGGAGGTCGGACGAGGTGCCGTACAGCCAGGCGTCTCCCGGCTGGTGGAGCATCGGTACCTGCGCGAGGAGGCTCAGCCAAGTGTCCGCGTCGGGCCAGTCCTGGAGGGCGCGGCCGTCCTTCTGCACCGTGAACAGGGACTGCACGGCCGGGAGCGAGAAGTCGGAGGGGAAGCCCCAGCCGGTGCGGGAGCTGAGCAGGTCTTCGACGGTGATCGGACGGACCGCGGGGACGACGTCCTCGACGGCGGCTTCGGGAGTGCGCACCACGCTCGGCTTCGCGAGCTCCGGCAGCCATTCCTCGACCGGCGCCTCCAGAACGAGCCGGCCTTCCTCCACCAGCATCAGAACCGCGGCCGCCGTGATCGGCTTGGTGATGGACGCGATCCGGAAGAGCGAGTCCCTCGCTATGGGGGCGGTGCCGTCGAAGTCCACCGAACCGACCGTCACCACCTCCACGTCCTCGCCACGGGCCACGAGGCCGACGGCGCCCGGCACCGTCCCGTCGTCGACGTACCGGTGCAGGGTCTCGTGCAGAGCGCTCATCGGGCGGCCTTCCGGTCGAGGTGGTCGTAGGGTCTACGACTGTCCGGCCGCCGGAAACTCATCGGCCGACCCAGCGGTGATATGCGTCCATGTCGACGTTGCTGCCGCACACGATGGTGACCACGTGCCGGCCGGCGAAGCGGTCACGGTCCTCAAGGAGCGCCGCGATGCCGAGTGCGGCCGACGGTTCGACGACCAGGCCGGCGTGGTCGAGCAGCATCCGCATACCGGCGGTGATCGACGCCTCCTGGACCAGGACCGCGTCGTCGGCGACCACGAGGAGGTCGTCCAGGACGGCCGGGATCGGGCATCGGCCGGCGACGCCGTCAGCGATGGTGTCGGTCGAGTCGGTGATGACGACACGCCGCCTGTGCCACGAGCGGGTCATCGCCGGTGCGCCCTGCGGCTGGACGCAGATCACCTCTGCTTCGGGCGCCAATGCCTTCACCACATGCCCCACCCCGGTGGCGAGCGCGCCGCCGCCGAGGGCGATCAACACGGTGTCGAAGGACGGCACGGCTTCCACCAGCTCCAGTCCGACGGTCGCCGCGCCCTCGCAGGTCTCGATGTCCAGGCTGTCCTCGACCAGCCGAATGCCCTCGCGACGGGCGATGGCCGCGGCCCGCTCGCGCGCCATCTCATGGTCGCCGTCCACCAGTTCCAGCGTGGCGCCCAGTGCGCGGATGCGATCAAGCTTGGCCGCGGTCGCGAAGCGGGACGCCACGACGGTGACGTCGAGACCACGACCGCGGCCGGACCAAGCCAGAGCCTGGCCCAAGTTGCCCGCGCTGGCACACACCACGGCTCGCGGGCCCTGCTCTGCGAGCCGGCTCGCGACCACTTCGGTGCCGCGCCCCTTGAAGCTGCGGACCGGGTTCGCCGTTTCGAGTTTGATGCTCACCGTGCAGCCGAGGGCGGGCTCCAGCGCCTCGCAGCGGTACAGCGGCGTGTCGAGAAAGACCGGGTCGATCACTCGGCGGGCTGCCCTGATCCGGGCAGTGTTCAGGCGCGTCTCCTGCACGACACAGGAGCCTAGCGCCGTCGGCATTCGGGAAGGTCACCTCCGCTCGGGCTCTCGTGACCCAGCGCACACCGTCCGCAGCGATGACTTTGGCGGCCTTCACCGGTCGAATGATCGACACCACATCAACGGGCAGGAA